>JANPGJ010000104.1:0-8456 GCA_031423955.1 Burkholderiales bacterium | reverse complement strand
GGCCGGCGGCATGGCCGGGTTGGCGGCGCGGCGTGAACGCGCCGCGTGTGCGCTGGCGGCGGTCGGCCTGGCCGACCGCCGCCATGCGCGTGCGATCGACTTGGCCTATGCGGAGCGCAAGTTCCTGAGCGTTGCGCGGATCCTGGCCTCGGGCGCCCGCCTGTGGCTGCTCGACGAGCCGGCCTCCGGCCTCGACCCCGGGTCGTATGAGCGCTTTGTCAGGCTGGTGCGCGACCAGCTCGCGCACGGCATCACCATCTGCATCATCGAACACAACCTCGACATCGTCAAAGGCATCTCCGACCGCATCGCGTTTCTCGATCAGGGGCGCCTTCTGGCCGAAGGCGATCCGCAGAGCATCCTGTCGGATCCGGCGCTGGCGGCGATCTATTTCGGCGAGCGGGGCTGACATGTCGACTGTGGTGCTGAAAGCTGAAAACCTGAATGTCGGCTATGGCGGCAAGCCGGTGCTAATGGATGTCTCGATCGACCTGCGCGACAACGAGGTGCTGTGCCTGATCGGCCACAACGGCGCCGGCAAGTCGACCCTGATGCGCACCCTGTTCGGCCTGGTGCGCGCGCAATCCGGCCGCATCCTGGTCGACGGCGAAAGCCTCAGTCCCCATGTGCCGCGCACCCTGGCTGCGCGCGGCATCGCGATGATGCCCGAAGGCCGCGGCATCTTTCCCAGCCTGACCGTCGAGGAGATCTGGAGCCTTGGCCTGGGTTCGGCGCAGATTGCCAAGGGCGAACGCGCGGCGCGCATCGACTGGGTGCTGACCGTGCTGCCGCCGGTGAAGAATTTCTACACCAAGCGTGCCGGACTCCTGTCCGGTGGCCAGCAGCAGATGGTGTCGATCGGACGCTCCCTGCTCGGCCAGCCACGCGTGCTGATCATGGATGAGCCGTCGATCGGCCTGGCGCCCAAGCTGTTCCAGGACCTGATGCAGCCGATCCGCGCGCTGCAGCAGGAGCGGCGCATGAGCATCCTGCTGGTCGAGCAGAATGTGCGCGAAGCGTTGAAGGTCTCCGACCGGGTGGTGGTGATGAAGGCCGGGCGCATGGTGCGCGAGGCCCTGCCGGAGGAACTGAAGGAAAACGCGGCGCTGATGGAGCTTTACTAGAGGCGACGCATCGCGCGCCGGTGCACGCCCCCCTGCCCAGGCAAGGCGGCCGGCTGAACATCTGCCGCCGCCGATTTGCAGGTGCTACGCCGCCAGCCGCGCCAACCAGGGTGCGGCCGGCACCACATCGACGTTGCCTCGGCGCTGCTCATGGTCGAGGGTACAAACCAGTTGCGTGGCGCGCGTGCCCGCATGTTCGCCGGCAAAGCGAACCAGGGTGCGACTTGCGGCCGTATCGGCCCATTTGCATTCAATCAAATCGGTCAGTCGCCCGTTGTCGCTGAGAACGAAGTCGACTTCACTGCCATCCTTGGTGCGGATGTAGTGCAATCCGATCTCCCGACCGGTGGTGTCGCGCAGGTAGTCGACGTGTTTTGCAAGCATGGCGGCGACCGCATTTTCGAATCGGTGCCCGCCGCTGCCTGCCGCATCGCCCTCGGTTGTTACCAGTCCGTTGTCGAAAAAGTAGACCTTGGGCATTTGTTGCGTAGCGCGGCCGATGTTTTTGTGCCATGGACGCACGATGAACACGATGAAGAGCGCTTCGAGGATGTCCAGATAGCGCCGCAGCGTGATCGGCGATACCGCCAGGTCGCGCGCGATCGATGCAAGCGACAGCGGCGCACCGGTGCGACTGCGCAACAGTTCGACGAACAGTCGCATCGCGTTGAGTTCACCGATACGGGAGAACTCGACAATGTCTTCGCGAATCAATCCGCTGAAGTAGTCGGTGCGCCAACGATCGGCGGCGATGGAGTCCGGCGCCAGGAATGGCTCGGGAAAGCCACCACGCGCCAACAGGTGCTCCAATGCCAGTTGCGGCGTGGTTGCGAATGACGGTGACACCTGGGTGCACCATTCGCGTACCGAGATGGGATGCAGGCGCAGGGCATGGAAGCGCCCGGCCAGCGAGGGACCGCCTTGGCGAAAGGTTTCCATCCGCGCGCTGCCGGTGACCAGGATGCGCTGCCCATCCGGCTTGCCGTCATAGACGCCCTTGAGCCAGGATTTCCAGTCCGCCATCTTGTGAACTTCATCGAACACCAGAAGCGGCGCGACCCGATTCCAGCTGCCGCTGCGCAAAGTAGCGCGATGCTCCGGCACGTCCCAATTGAAATATTGGGCCCCGCCTGCGACGGCCGGCGCGCTGAGGCGAGCGGCAATCTGCCGCGCCAACGTGGTCTTGCCGACCTGTCGCGGGCCAGTGAGAATCACCATTTTGCGGGTTAGGTCAGCGGCAACCTGCGCGTCAAGATAGCGTTGCATAGGAACGGCATTATACGACTTAATGATAGGTAAATATCGAAAAGTCGCGACTTTTTGATATTTACCTATTTAAAAGTCGATTTTTTCTTCAATCACCCCACTTGGACCGTGCGCACAATTGTTCGCGCAAGCGCCCAGATACTCAAAAAAACAGCTTTTGCGCCAGTCGCGGCCGGGTCAGGCGATCGATCCACCACTTGAGCGCCCTGCCGTTTTCACCGGCGCGCCATGCCAGCATGCTCTGGCTGGGCGGATGCGGTGTTTCCACCCGCAGCAAAACCAGGCGGCCGGCCTTGACATGCGGCGCTGCCAGCCGACTGGGCAGGAAGCCGCAGCCCAGCCCGAGCAGGATGGCCGCCAGCTTGGCTTCGGCATCCGGCACCGACAGGCAGTTGCGGCTGTCCTGCAGGCCGCGCGGCAGGCGCGGCAACTTGCGCGTGGTGTCATCGATCATCACCGATCGATGCTGCGCGATTTCGCCGTTCGGAATCACGCCCTGCATGGTCGCCAGCGGGTGCTGCGGCGCCACCGCGAACACAAAGCGAATACTGTAGAGCGGCAGCGCCTCGTAGCCGCCGCCTGCCGGACCGGGTGCCGGTGCCCCGATCGCAAGATCGGCACGCCCTGACACCAGTGCGTCCCAGGTGCCGGCCACGGCTTCGCGCCGCACATGCAGCGAGGTTCGCGGCGCCTCCTTGAAGAAGGCCTCGAACAAGGGCGCCAGCGCTGTCATCCGGATCACCTGATCGACCGCCAGTACCAGCGAGGCCTCCCAACCGGTGGCCAGCAATTGCACCTCTTCGTCGAATTCGGCTGCGCGCACCAGCAATTGCCGACCATGGTCGAGCAGCACCCGCCCTTCGCGGGTGAAGCGCGCGCTGCGCCCGGATCGGTCGAACAGGGTCAGCCCGAGGTTTTCTTCAACATTGCGGATCGCATGGGTGATCGATGAGGTCACCACGCACAACTCCTGGGCGGCGGCGGCGAACGAGCCGCAGCGGTCGATCGCGTCGAGCAGGCGCAGGTTGTCGAGGGAAAGCTTGTTGAGCCGTCTTGCCATTGTTGAACTCCATGCAACGCCAGGCGCAAAAACATTCAATCGACGCGTCGCCGGACGCTGGCTATGCTGCCTTGCGTCCGGCCTTCCGAATTCCCTTTTTCCTGCCCGCCCGCGAGCGGTTTGCGCTGGACGGATGCACGCAGGCATCGCCAGAGGATCTGTTTTCGCAATGGAACCAAGCACCCGATCATCCGCCCAGCCCGACCCGCATTATGACGTGGCGATCATCGGCTACGGGCCGGTCGGCGCGACCCTGGCCGGCCTGCTTGGCCGCTACGGATTGTCGGTTGGAGTGTTTGAAAAATCGACGGACATCTTCGCGCAGCCGCGCGCGGTCGGCTTCGATCACGACGCGATGCGGATCTTCCAGCGCATCGGGATCGCGGCCGAACTGGCACCGCATATCGCGCCGTTTCGCGACGCCGAGTATTTCGGCGTCGGCGGCCGCCTGATCCAGCGCGTGCGCCACATGCCGCCGCCCTATCCGCTGACCTGGGCGCCAAACTACACCTGCGATCAACCGGGGGTCGAGGCGGTGCTGCGCGCCGCGGTCGCGCGCCAGTCAAGTGTGCAGGTGGCACTTGGACACGAGTTGCTGCAGGTGGCCGATGACGGCGAAGGCGTCCGGCTGGAGTTGTGCAACGACGCCGGTGAAACGATACGCTGCACGGCTGGCTATGTCGTTGCCTGCGATGGCGCCTCCAGCCCGGTGCGGCGCATGCTCGGCATCGACCTGGAAGACTTTCAGTACGACGAGCCATGGATCGTGGTCGACGTATTGGTGAACGACGAGCATCTGGCGCAATTGCCGCCGACCAACGTGCAGTATTGCCAGCCCGAACGCCCCAGCACCTTCATCACCTGCCCGGGCAATCACCGGCGCTGGGAATTCATGACCCTGCCGGGCGAGCCCGACGCCGGCCAGGTCTCCGAGGAGCGCCTGTGGCGCCTGCTGGCGCGCTGGCTCAAACCGGGGCAGGCGCGCATCTGGCGCGCTGCCGCCTACCGGTTTCACGCCCTCGTTGCGCACCAGTGGCGTCGCGGTCGGGTGCTCCTGGCCGGCGACAGTGCACACCAGACTCCGCCCTTTCTCGGCCAGGGCATGTGCCAGGGCCTGCGCGACGCCGGCAATCTCGCATGGAAGCTGGAACAGGTGGTGCGCGGCCTGGCGCCACCGGCCCTGCTCGATTCCTACACGGCGGAACGGCGGCCGCACGTGGTGGAAACCACGCGCCTGGCAAAGGTGTTTGGATGCATCATTTCCGAGCGTGACCCGGTGCTGGCGCGCGCACGCGACGCCCGCATGCTCGGGCCCGAACCGGGCAACGCCAAGACCCTGGTGCGCCAGGAACTGATTCCCGGCCTGGGTGCCGGACTGATCGCCGCCGGCGCGCCGCTGGCCGGCAAGGTGTTGCCGCAGCCGCTGGTCGCGCTGCCCGGCGCCGAACCAGTCCTGCTCGACGAACTGACCGCGCCCTGCTGGCGCCTGGTGATTTCCGGCGCGATCACGGCAGCTGCGCTTGCGGCCCTGGTCGCCGTTGCAACACGCCACAGCATGCCGGTGATCAACGTCGCTGATGCACCCGGGCCAGGCGGCGACACCGCGCTGCGGGTCAGTGAACGTGACGGCCTGCTGCGACGCTGGCTCGACGCTGCCGGCTGCATCGGCGCACTGGTGCGGCCGGACCACTACGTGTTCGGCGGCTTCGATTCAGCCGCGGGCGCGGCGACGCTTCTCGATCTGCGCGCCGCAAGCCCGTACATTCGCAATGCATAGGCACTTTCGTACTGCCGGCAACCGCAGCGCAGCGACTGGAAAAACCTGACCCCGCTTCGCCCACAACAATGGAGACAAACATGCAAGCTCATCATCGTGGCATCACCCGCCGGCTGGCGCTGGTCGCGCTGGCTCTTGTGGCCGCCCTGCAGGCACCGGCGGTGCCGGCACAGGACTATCCGGCCAAGCCCATCCGCGTCATCGTGCCCACACCACCGGGTGCCGGGCCTGACGTCGATATCCGGCAGATGGCGCCACGACTGGGCCAGCTACTCGGGCAGACCGTGGTGATCGAGAATCGCCCGGGCGCCGCCGGCCGCATCGCCACCGAAGCAGTGGTGAAGTCCGCGCCCGACGGCTACACCTTTCTGGTCGGTACCCCGACCTCGCTGGTCAGCGGACCGCTCCTGTACTCCAACCTGCCGTACGACGCCCGCCGCGACCTGCTGCCGGTGAGCCTGATCTCGACCACCGCCTACTCGCTGACCGTCAACGCCGCGGTGCCGGCCCCGACGGTAGCTGCGTTCGCCGCGCTGGCGAAATCAAACCCGTCATTTGCCAATGCCGGCACCTTCGGCAATGGCGGCGCCCAGCACCTGTCGGCCGCCTGGTTCGGCCTGGTCTCGGGGGCCGACTTGAAGTTCATCCACTACAACACCTCGACACCGTTCAACGACCTGATGTCGGGCCAGATCTCGGCGATCTTCGAGGCGGTGTTGCCGGTGCTGGGCAATGTCAAGGCGGGCCGCCTGCGCATTCTCGCGATCACCGGCAGGAGCCGTCATCCGCTGTTGCCGGAGGTGCCGACCTTCAGCGAGGCCGGCTTCCCGACCTACGACCCGCTGGTCTGGATCGGCCTCCTGGCGCCGGCCGGCACGCCGCGCGCAATCGTGTCCAGGGTCAGCGCTGCCATTGCGCAAGTGGCCAGGCAGCCGGAAATCGTGGCGCAACGGCGCGATACGGTCAGCGAGTCGGTCGGCAGCACGCCGGAGGAATTCGCCGCTTTTCTCGACGCCGAGCGCGCCAAGTGGGGCACGGTGATCAAGCAGACCGGGGTCAGGATCGAGTGACGGCGGCGGCCGTTTGCATCCTCAGCCTGTCACGTATCATGATTGCCGCGCCCCGAACAACTCGAACGAGGAGACGACGATGACCAGCCCGGCACGACAACGGGGCACGCATGCGATCGTCGTTGCTTGCGCCGGCCTGCTCTTTGCCGGCAGCAATGCCGCCTGGTCGCAGGACTATCCGTCCAAATCGATTCGCCTGATCGTCGCGGTGCCTGCCGGCTCCGGCCCGGATTCGGATGCGCGCTATATGGCCGCCCGCATCGGACCGCTGCTGGGGCAGCCGGTGGTGGTCGAGAATCGTCCCGGCGCCGGCACCCGCATCGCGATGGATGGCGTGGCGAAGGCCGCACCCGATGGCTACACCCTGTTGTTCGGCACTCCTTCGCTGGCAACCGCGCCGGCCCTCTACGCAAAACTGGCATTCGACATCCGGCGTGACCTGGCGCCAATCAGCCTGCTGGCACTGACCTCCTACGCCCTGACCATCAACAGCGCTGTCCCGGCGCAGACAGTGGCGGCCTATGCGGCGCTGGCCAGGGCCAACCCGGCCCATGCGAATGTCGCCACCTACGGCATCGGCACGATTCCCCATCTGGCCGCCGCCTGGTTCGGCAACATGACCGGCAGCGATCTCAAATTCATCCACTACAACACCACGCCGCCGTTCAATGACCTGCTGGCCGGGCAAACCGCGGCGATCTTCGATTCACTGCTGGCCGTGGGCAGCCACGTCAGGAGCGGCCGCCTGCGCGTGCTTGCGGTGTCCGGCAAGACACGCAATGCCTTGCTGCCGGAGGTGCCGACGTTCTCGGAAGCAGGCTTCGCCGACTTCGATCCGCAGGTATGGAATGGCATACTGGCACCGGCCGGCACGCCGCGCGCGATCATCGACCGGGTGCAACATGCGATCGCCGAAGTGGCCCGCATGAAGGAAGTCATCGCTTACCGGCGCGGTATCGGCAGCGAGTCAGTCAGCACCACCCCGGAAGAATTCGCCGCCTTCATCGAAGCCGAACGCGCCAAATGGGCGGCGGTGATCAAACAGGCGGGAGTACGTCTTGAATAAGCCGATGTCGTCGGTGCGGAGCAAGCCATGAAGAAGACGCCTGATTTCCGGCCCTATGTGCCGACCATGGCCTATCCGCGGGTGGCGGCGATGCATGGCCGCGATGCCCACGCGCATGGCGCCGCCGGCCTGGCCAATCCGCTGCCCCGTGACCTGTTGTTCACGCCCTGGGAAAAACTGTACACCGAGCCCTTTGTGGGCATCACCACCGACGGCAATGCCTTGCCCGGCCTGATCGCGCTGGCCCCCAATGGCGCGCCCGGCGAAGCGATGGTGGCTGCCACCCTGCGCCTGATCGCCGGCCTGTCACCGGAACAGCGGCAAGCCCTGATGTTCGATATCGACGCCCGCGAATGGCGACGCTGGAACAACACCGAGATGTATGTCTACAAGTATGGCTTGCGGCTTGAGGAAGTCGCGCTGCCGCAACGCGACGCCATCCTCGAGGTCATGCGTGCCAGCCTCAGCAGCAGGGGGTTTCAGAAAACGCGTGACGTGATGCGCCTGAACCATTTTCTGGGTGAGCTCGCATTCAACACGCGGGTACTGGGTGAGTGGAGCTTCAATTTCACCCTGTTCGGAACACCGTCGGCCAGCCAGCCCTGGGGCTGGCAACTGGCCGGCCATCATCTGGTGCTCAACTGCTTTGTGCTGGATGGGCAGATGGTGCTCTCGCCTGCCTTCATGGGGGCGGAGCCGAACTATGCCGATCAGGGGCCGCTCGCCGGCACCCGCCTGTTCGAACTCGAGGAGAACGGCGGCCTCGGCCTGGTGCGCGCGCTGTCGCCGGCGCAGCGCGATGAAGCGATCCTGTTTCCTTCAAACCTGGCCGCCGACTTGCCGCCGGGTCGAAGGCACCGCGCCGACCAGTTGCACCTGGGCGGCGCCTTTCAGGACAATCGCATCGTGCCGCTGGAAGGCGCGGCGGCGGCCGGGTTTTCAAAGCGGCAGCGTCGGCATTTGCTCGAACTGGTCGAAGCCTTTGTCGAACCGCTGCCCGACGGACCGCTGCGCGCGCGCATGGAGGAAGTCGAACGCCACTTCGACGGCACCCGCTTTTGCTGGATCGGCGGCACCGGCGACAACGACACCT
>JANPGJ010000103.1:0-2132 GCA_031423955.1 Burkholderiales bacterium | reverse complement strand
GGAGAGGCCGTCGATGCGAATGCCGAACCAGTGCACCGAGGCGAACACCAGCAGCGCCAGGGCGACCGTCAAGGACAGGTCGCCGGTGGGCGAGCGCAGGCCCGGCACCACGCCGATCAGGTTGGCCGTGCCGATGAACAGCCACAGGGTGCCGATGAAAGGCAGCAGGCGCGCGGCGTGCCCGGGCGCCGCGCCCTCGATGGCGCCCTGCAGCGCCAGCACCGCGGCCTCGAGCGCCGACTGCAGTCGAGTGGGTGCCGCCACGCTCAGGCGCCGGCTGCCGAACCATGCAAGTGCGGTCAACAGCAGCATCAAGAGCCAGGTGGTCAAGACCGTCGGGCCGATGTTGAGCGGCCCGAGATGGAAGGAAAGAAAGGCCAGCAGTTCGGATTTGCCCATGGTCCAGGTGATCAAGCCCTAGTGCCGGCGCAGGTAGAGAAAGACGTTGATGCCGCCAACGGCGAGCCCGGCCGCGAGCAGGCTCATGGTCCAGCGGTAGGAATAGCCGGGCTGCCGGATATCGATCCAGTGGCCCAGATAGGCGCCGCCGACCACCGGCAGCACGAACAGCAGCGCCAGGGTTCCGAGGAACACGGTCTGCGCCAGCAGGGTCGGTCGGTCGCGCTCGGCCTGCGCCATGCGCTCGGCCTGCTGTTCGATGTTGTGCCGCAATCGTTCACCGTTTTGCATCAGGCTCATTCCAGCGCGAGTTGCGCCACATGCCTCTGCATCTCGGCTTCCAGGCGCTGCAGTTTGCGACGCGTCTGCTGCAGGGCCTGTTCTTCTTCCAGCAGTTCGCGGGTCAAGGCGGCGGCAATCGCAGCGGCATCGCTGCCGCGCAGATAGCGCCGGGTGGAGATGCGCAATTGGTTGTCGACGAAATACAGGAGGCCGCCCGGCAGGCCCAGGTATTGCCGGCTGCCGTCGGCCAGCGTGAGGCGCGCCAGGCCGAAGCCGAGGATGGTCATGAAACGCTCGTGCCGCGCCTTAAGGCCGAAGCTGCCGCTCGCGTCTTCCGCCGTGAAAGCAGCCACGCCCTCGATCAGCTCGTAGCTGTCGGCGGCGCACAGATGCAGCCCGAACAGGTTCATGGCGCGCCCGCCTCGCCCATCGCGCCGCGCATGTAGCAGCGTTCCTCGGGCCACTGGTCGTAGTCGCCGCGCAGGAAAGCTTCGCAGTCGACAAGCGTCTGCGCCAGCGGCACCGATACGCCGCGGCCGGCGTTCTGCGCGGTCATCGCGTGGAACGGCTGGGTCAGGTAGCGCTGCAGGCGGCGCGCGCGCTGCACCACTTCGCGGTCGGCTTGCGCCAGTTCCTCGATGCCGAGCATGGTGATGATGTCCTCGAGCTCGCGATAGCGCGCAAGGTGCTCGCGCACGTCGTGCGCGACGCTGTAGTGGCGGTCACCAAGGAACGATCGGTCCATCCGGTTGCTGCCCGAGGCCAGCGGGTCGACCGCGGGATAGATGCCGCGCGCGGCCTGGGCGCGCGACAGGATCACCCGGGTGTCGAGGTGGGCCAGGATCGCGCCCACCGCCGGATCGCTCATGTCGTCGGCCGGCACATAAACCGCCTGCACCGAGGTGATGCTGCCCTGGCGGCTGGAAACGATACGATCCTCCAGTTCCGCCACCTCGGAGGGCAGCGTCGGCGGGTAGCCGACGGTGGCCGGCATCCGGCCCAGCAGACCGGACACCTCGGAGCCGGCCTGCACGAAGCGAAACACGTTGTCCATCAGGAACAGCACTTCGCGGCCGAGGCTGTCGCGCAGGTACTCGGCATAGGAGAGCGCGGCCAGCCCGACGCGAAAACGCACGCCGGGCGACTCGTCCATCTGGCCGAACACCAGCACCGCGTTGGCCAACGTGCCGTTGTCGGCCATCTCGTGCCACAACTCGTGCCCTTCGCGGATCCGTTCGCCGACCCCGGCGAACACCGACACCCCGCCGTGCAGCGACGCCACCGCCTGCATGAATTCCATGATCAGCACGGTCTTGCCGACCCCGGCGCCGCCGAACAGGCCGATCTTGCCACCGCGCGCATAGGGCGCGAGCAGGTCGATGACCTTGATGCCGGTGACCAGAATCGCGCTTTCGGTCGATTGATCGACGAACTCGGGGGCCTTGGCGTGG
>JANPGJ010000102.1:0-4501 GCA_031423955.1 Burkholderiales bacterium | reverse complement strand
TCCCCGTCGGACGGCGTCCCAGCCACCGCCGCCACCCACACGCCGTCAATGCGCCCGCCCGCCGCCGCCAGCCGCTCGATGCGCGTGCCGAAGCGAAAGCGCACGCCGCGCGCGGCGGCGTGCGCGGCCAGCCCCTGCGTGAACAGCAGGCAGTCGCCGGTCTCGTCGTCGGGCAGGCGCAGCCCGCCGGCGACGACGCCGTGCACGCGGGCCAGCGCCGGCTCGGCGCGCACGCAGCCGGCGCGGTCGAGCAGCTCGTACGGCACACCAAACTGCTTGAGGATCTCGATATCCTTGGCGGTTCCGGCAAGCTGTTTTTCAGTGCGAAACAGCTGCAGCGTACCGAGGCTTCGATGGTCATAGCTGATGCCGGTTTCCTCGCGCAGTGCACGCAGGCAGTCGCGGCTGTATTCGGCCAGGCGCACCATGCGGCCCTTGTTGATGCGATAGCGCGCTTCGGTGCAGTTGGCAAGCAGTTGCAATCCCCAGCGCCACATCGCGGGGTCGAGCATCGGCCGGATCACCAGCGGGCTGTGCCGCATCAACAGCCATTTGATCGCCTTCGCCGGCACGCCGGGGCCGGCCCACGGCGCCGAATAGCCGGGCGAGTCTTCACCCGCATTGGCGAAGCTGGTCTCCAGCGCCGGGCCGCTTTGTCGTTCGAGCACCGTCACCTGGTGGCCGGCGCGCGCCAGGTACCAGGCGGCGCTGGTGCCAATCACGCCGCAGCCGAGAATCACGATATGCATGGATGCGCTGGCCCGGGGTTGATGGCGAGATGCATGGATGGGTTGATGTTACTTCGATGGCACCGGGCGGCGACGCGAGGTTCGACTGCGCGATCGGCGCTACAGGCTGGTGCGCAAGCTCCAGATTTCCGGAAACAGCACGACATCGAGCATCTTGCGCAGGTAGCTTACGCCGCCGGTGCCGCCGGTGCCGCGCTTGAACCCGATCACCCGCTCGACGGTGGTCACATGGCGAAAGCGCCACAGGCGAAATGCGTCTTCCAGATCGGTCAGTTCTTCGCCTAGCTGATACAGGTCCCAATACTGTTTCGGGTCGCGGTAGATCGTCAGCCAGGCCTGTTCGACTTCGCTGTTCGCCGCATAGGGCTGGGTCCAGTCACGCTCGATACAGCAGGCCGGCAGCGGCAGCCCGCGCCGCGCCAGCAGGCGCAGCGCCTCGTCATACAGCGACGGCGCGCGCCATTGCGCTTCCACCCGGGCCAACAGCTCCGGCCGGTGCGCATGCGGTTTCAACATGGCGGCGTTCTTGTTGCCGAGCATGAACTCGATCGAACGATACTGCCAGCTTTGGAAGCCGCTGCTGTTCTTCAGGTACGGCCGGATCGCCGAATACTCCGGCGGCGTCATGGTGGCCAGCACGTCCCAGGCATGCACCAGTTGCTCCATGATGCGGCTGACGCGCGCCAGCATCTTGAAGGCGCTGCCCAGTTCGTCCTGCGCCAGCGCGCGAATGGCCGCCCCCAGTTCGTGCAGCATCAGCTTCATCCACAGCTCGCTGGTCTGGTGCTGCACGATGAACAGCATCTCGTTGTGGTCCGGCGACAGCGGATGCTGCGCCCCCAGCACTGCATCGAGGTGCAGGTAGTCGGTGTAGCTCATGTCTTGCGAGAAGTCGAGTTGCGCGCCTTCCTGTTTGACGATTGATTCCGGCGTGTTGCCCATCACAGCTCCCGCAGAACCGCGCGCACCGGCGACGCGTCGGCGCCTTCAAGCCTGAGCGGCAGTGCGATCAGTTCGTAGTCGCCCGGCGGCACATCGTCGAGCACCAGATTCTCCAGCACCCGCAGGTCATGCAGCAACAGCTGGCGGTGACTGTCCAGGGTCTTGCTGTCGGCCGGATCGACCGACTGGCTGTCAATCCCGACCAGTTTCACACCCAGGCCGGCGAGCCAGGCGATGGTGTCCGGCGCGAACGCGGAGAAATCGGCCGACCAGGTCGTCGGCGCGCGATCGCAGGTGCGCACCAGCACGCGCGGCGGCAACTCGAGCGCGGCATGTACCAGATGCTCGCTACGCACCAGGGCGCCGCAATCGATCGCGTGGATCACTCGGCACAGGCCGAGGTAAGGCGCAAGCGCGACCATCGATATGTCGGCTGCGTCGTCAGCGTAATGCAGCGGCGCGTCGGCATGGGCGCCGATGTGCGGCGACAGCTTGATCACGCCAAGGTTGACCGGGCAATCGGCGGCGATGCGCGCGGTCCAGCGGTGCGCATAGGCCACATCCCCGGGGAATGGCGGGGTGGCCGGCGACACCGGCGGCGAGATATCCCAGAGCTTTTTCATCGGGCGGGCGACCAGTCGGCGATTATCGGCGCTTTCGCACTGGAAGCGGCGGCGGCCTGCCGCCACTGCCGGTCAATCGCCGGCCAGCGCGTCCAGGCTGATCCCGGCACGGCGCAACATGCCGGCCATCAACAAGCGCTCCAGTTGCCCCTTTGGTTCGAAATTGGCGGCGTCCTCGGCTGCTTGCCGGCGCACCGCCTGCGGCAACGCGCGGTCGGGGCCGCTGATCGCCTGGGCCAGGGTCTGCACCTCACAAGCGCGCTGCAGGGTCCACATCAGGCGCAGCGCCGCCGGCACATCCGCCCCGACCACCAGCAGGCCATGGTTGCGCAGAATCAGCACATGCTTGTCGGCCAGGCTCGCCACCAGCCGCGGTTGCTCGCCGGTTCTCACACTGATGCCCTCGAAATCATGATAGGCAACGCGGCCGGTCAGGATCGCGCCGTAGAAGTCATCATGCGTGAGTCCGGCCTCCTTCTTGGCGATCGCCATTCCGGCGCTGGTGTGGGTATGCATGATGCAGTGCGCGTCGTCGCGTGCGGCATGGATCGCGCTGTGGATCACGAAGCCGGCGCGATTGACCGGATGGGATGTCGGCTCGACCGCGCTGCCATCGAGACCGATCTTGACCAGGTTGGTGGCGGTGACCTCGTTGTAGTTCAGGCCGAACGGATTGATCAGGTAATGCCGCTGCGGCCCGGTCAGACGCAGCGTGATGTGGTTGTAGATCAGTTCGGTCCAGCCGAGGGAATCGAAAATCCGGTAACAGGCCGCCAGTTCCAGGCGCGCGCGCCACTCGCCCTCGGCCATGCCGGCTGGGCGACGTGCGAGCAGCGCTGCGGAGAATTCCATCAGGCGACCGCTGCCAGCGGCGCCTGGCGTTCAGCGTCGATCATCTGTTGCAGCACGCGGCGAAAGTGCGCCAGCGGCGCGTCGGAGGCGATGCCGTGCATCTTGAATTCCGGGTCGGCGTCGAGCACCTGCTGCTGGCCTTCGATGATGAATTTGTCTTCCAGAAATCCCTGCACCATGCTGTCGTGCAGGGAGCGCGCGATGGTCGCGTCGTGCAAATCATAGTCGTGCAGGTAGTTCCAGAAAAAATGCGTGCTGCGGCGCGTCTCCGGAGTGAAGAACTGGCAGTTGCGGTATTGCTTCGCGCCCGCGGGAATGCCGGCTGCGGTGCCACTGCCGGCCGGCACGAACAGGGTTTCCAGGAAAAAAATTCCGGGCACATGCATCAGCCCGATGTTGCGCCGGTCCAGCGCTCTATCGTCGCGGATCACCTTGCGATGGAATGGCGGCGGTGCCGAGTTCATGCTCCAGCGCTCGACCCGAAAGCCGCGCTCCAGGCGCTCCACCGCCACCGGCTTGGTCTTGAACGCATATTCCTCCGAGCCGCCAAGCGTATGCGTGTGCACGAATGCAAGGTGCGCGAAGTCCGACAGGTTGTCGACGATCAGCCGGTAGTCGGCGTCGTAATGCATGTAATCGGCGGCGCCGCGCCATGCCGGGTCGCGCAGGTAGGGAATGTCGATGATCAGCGCCGGATCGGCCAGTTCGGGCGCGCCCATCCAGATCCAGACCAGATGGTCGCGTTCAATCACCGGGTAACTGCGGACACCGAGTTTGGCGGGAATATTGTCCTGCCCGGGAATTTGTACGCAGCGCCCGCTCGGGTCGAACTTCAGGCCGTGATACATGCAGCGCACGCAGTCGCCTTCGAGCCGTCCGTTGGACAGTTTCGCGCCACGGTGGCAGCAGCGATTGTCCAACGCCACGGCCTTGCCGCTGTCACCCTTGTAAAGCAAAACAGGTTCTTCGAGGATCGTGCGCTCCAGCAGCTTGCCATCGATCAGTTCATGATCCCATGCGGCAACGTACCAGCAGTTCATCAGGAAATTGCGATCTTTGGCCATCATGGTGGACTCCGCTATACGGTTCTTGAAGAACCTTGGTGAAATCAGTTTACAGTCGTGGCGGCGACGGATAAAGTGCCATCTCTGGTAAGACTGTTCGGCCTGATGAACAATGAACTGGGATGATGTCGATGCGTTCTGCCATGTGATCGAGCATGGCGGGTTCAGTGCCGCGGCCCGGGCGATGAATCGGCCGAAGTCCAGCGTCAGCGTTTCGATCGCCCGCCTGGAAGCGCAAATCAGCGTGCGCCTGCTGCAACGGACCACCCGG
>JANPGJ010000101.1:0-1757 GCA_031423955.1 Burkholderiales bacterium | reverse complement strand
GAAACTCTCGCGAATTGCATCCACGTAAAACTGCCCATGTACGGCGGTAACGGACCTGGGAGTTCCTTTGTGAACAAATGCGCGCAAGTCAGGCATAGGCGATTACACTCTTGATTGTCAACGGCACGTCACCCTTGCAATCGATTAAACCGACTAACCCAACGTCGGCATATTCAACCTAACCCCCACCTCCGTCGTCGTCCACCGCGTCGTCACTACCTTCGGACGCGTATAAAACCGCACCCCATCCATCCCATGCACCGAGTAGTCGCCAAACAGCGAAGCCTTCCACCCGCCAAACGAGAAGAACGCCATTGGCACCGGAATCGGCACATTGATGCCGACCATGCCGACTTCGATCTCGGTCTCGAACTTGCGCGCCGCCCCGCCTGAGGCGGTGAAAAGCGCGGTGCCGTTGGCGTAGGGGCAGGCGTTCACCAGCTTGATGGCTTCTTCGAGCGACTCCACGCGCAGCACCGAGAGCACCGGGCCGAAAATTTCGTCTTTGTAGATGCTCATGTCGGGCTTGACGTTGTCGAAGAGCGTGGTGCCCAGGTAGAAGCCGTTCTCGTAGCCGGGCACGACTTTGCCGCGGCCATCCATCACCAGCGTTGCGCCTTCGCTCGCGCCGGCGTCGATGTAGCCCTTTACCTTGTCGCGGTGTGCCTTGGTGACCAGTGGGCCCATTTCGACGCCGGCCTTGTCGCCGGGGCCTACTTCGATCTTCAACGCTTTCTCTTTCACCTTGGCGACCAGTGCGTCGCCGATGCCGCCTACTGCGACCACCACCGAGATGGCCATGCAGCGCTCGCCGGCGGAGCCGTAGCCGGCGCCTACCAGGGCGTCAGCGGCGAAGTCGAGGTCGGCGTCGGGCAGCACCACGGCGTGGTTTTTCGCGCCGCCCAGGGCCTGCACGCGCTTGCCGTTTTTGGCGCAGGTCTCGTAGATGTATTGCGCGATCGGGGTGGAGCCTACGAAGGAAATGGCTTTAACGTCCGGGTGGTTGAGCAGGCTGTCGACGGCTTCCTTGTCGCCGTGCACCACGTTGAACACGCCGTCGGGCAGGCCGGCTTCCTTGAACAACTCAGCCATGCGCATCGAGCAGCTTGGCACTTTTTCCGAGGGCTTCAGCACGAAGGTGTTGCCGGTGGCGATGGCGACCGGGAACATCCACAGCGGCACCATCGCCGGGAAGTTGAAGGGGGTGATGCCGGCGCATACGCCCAATGGCTGGCGCAGGGTGTGGCAATCGACTTCGGTGCCGACATTTTCCGAGTGCTCGCCTTTTTGCAGGTGCGGGATGCCGCAGGCGAATTCGATCACTTCGATGCCGCGGGTGACCGAGCCCACCGCGTCGGGCACGGTCTTGCCGTGTTCTTCGCTGGCGAGCACGGCGAGCTCGTCGAGGTGCTCCTGCATCAGGGCGAGGAATTTTTGCATCACGCGCGCGCGGCGCAGCGGTGGTGTGGCGCGCCAGGCCGGGAAGGCGGCTTTGGCGGCTTGTACGGCGGTGTCGACGTCCTTGGCGTTGGCGAAGGAGACCTTTTTTGTGACGGCGCCGGTGGCGGGGTTGGTGATTTCGCCGCTGCGGGTGGACGTGGCTTCCACCTTCTTGCCGTTGATGAAGTAGCCGACCGTAGGAATAGATGCGGGGACGAGGAGTTTGGAGTCGATGGGTTTGTTCATTTTTCAGTACCTGGGGTGCGTGGAGAGTGTTGGTGGGTGCGGATGTTGGCGGCCTTGGCCTGAAGGCCTTT
>JANPGJ010000100.1:0-4399 GCA_031423955.1 Burkholderiales bacterium | reverse complement strand
ATAGGTGATCTCGTTCTGCCAGCAATTGCCGTGCAGCATCACCACGTTCGGAAACAGCTCGATCACATCGAACGCCCACTTGTCGTGGCGTGCGGAATTGACCCCCGGCGGCAGGCCGCTTGAATCGAAGTCGAAGGCCGGGATCATCATGCGGCCGTACCTGGCGGCGATTTTCTCGCCGGGCACAAACACCTTGTCCGGATTGCCGGGCGCCGAATAGCGGTGGTGGCGCTCGAAAATCTCGATCTGCGGGCGGTGCCGCTGCGGGTTGCTGCGCCCGCCCTGGTAGTCGCGCGCCGTGCTCTTGTGCAGATACAGCGTGTGGTAACCCTCGGTGAACGAGTTGACCGCCAGATGCCAGTTGGTGGCGACCACCGCCTTGAACGCCGCGACCTTCTCGCGCGGCTCGAAGTAGCCGTCGTACTGGCCATGCAGTTCGCCCAGCCATTGGCGCAAAGTGCAATGCGGCTTGTCCTCCAGGTTGATGAAAATCAGGGTGTTCCAGATTTCCGTATTGACCGGGATCAGGCCCAGCTTTTCCTTGTCGCAAGCCTCGAATTCGGTCTCGTCGGTGATCTCGCGCAGGGCGCCGTCGGCGGCGAATACCCAGCCGTGAAAGTTGCAGGCGAAATGCGAGCGGCAGCCGGCACCGTCGCGTACCAGCTTATTACCGCGATGGCGGCAGATATTGTGGAATACCCGTACCTGCTCGTCCTGGCCGCGGATCACCAGCAGCGACATGTTGAAGGTCGGGATGTCGTAGACAAAATAGCTGCCCTTCTGCGGCAGGTCCTGGGTGTGGCCGATGGCCAGCCAGGCGCGCCGCCAGATGCGCTCGCGCTCAAGCGCGAAGCGTTCCGGCGCGATCTGTGCGCCGACGTTCACGCGCGACGGCAAATCGTCAATCATGCCGCGAAACCGGGATTCGATACTCGCTGCCATGCTGTCTCCCTGGATTTTCTTTCCCGTCATTATGCTGCAGGAGCTTGGCTCTGCATGACCTTCAAGCTGGTGCATCCGGCATGTTCGCCATCGGCCGCTGCTGCGTCTGTCGATCCGGCTTTGTGCATGGGTCCCGGGCTCGCGAAACCGGGAGCGCTGCGCCGGATCGATGGCGTCAATCAAGACCCGGTGGCGTGTCGAGGCCGTCGGCGATCGCCGCCCGGTAGGCGGTCGGCGTCCGGCCGACCGCGCGGGTGAAAAAGCGGCTGAAATAAGCTGGATCATCGAAGCCCAGGTCGCTCGCGATGGCGGCCACGGTGGCGGCGGAATGGGCGAGTTGTCTGCGCGCTTCGAGCAGCACGCGACCGTGCAGGATTTCCAGTGCCGACTGCCCGCTGGTGGTGCGGCATACCCGGCTCAGGTGATCGACTGTGACCTTCAGGCCGGCCGCGTAAAAGCCGAGCGGCTGATGGCGACGGAAATGGATTTCAAGCAGCGAACGATAGCGGTGCGCAAGGGCATCGCGCAGCGCTTGCCGGCGTAGCGCTGGTGGCGCGCTGCCGGCGCTGCGCAGCACCCGGATCGCCAGCAGAGCGATGAGTGCGTTCAGGGCCTCGGCGCGCCCCGGGCGGCTGGCGGCAAACTCCTCTGCGATCATTGCCATGAGTTGCACGTAGTCGGCAGCCTCGATGGCCAGCGTGCCGCCCTGCAGGATCAGCGATTCGCCCAGCCGGGCCGCCAGGCTCGGGGTGGCGGCCAGTGCCATGTGCAATACGCCGGAGGGCACGGTCACCTGCTGCCCCGCGCTGTTGCGGCTGTAGGCGAACGCGTGCACCGCACCGGGTGCGAGCAGCCAGACCGCGGGTGCAGTCAGGGCATGCCGCATGCCGTCGATGCTGGCGGTCACGCTGCCGGTGGTGAGCAGATGGATTTGATGCAGGCCCGGGTGGCGATGAGCCGGAATCGTCCAGTCGTGCAGTCGCCCGCGCACGGCGATGGATTCGTAGTGCAGGCAATCATCCGGCTGGAAGTGACGCACTTCCCGGAAGGCAACGACTTGTGGTGTGGCGGCGGTTTGCATTGGCATCGCTTGGGTCAGGGGGTTGCAAGTGATGCCGGAAATGTACAGGCCGGCCGGTGATTCGTCCATGTTCGTGGCGGCAGCGACGGTTTATGGTGTCGGCACAAGTCGCGCACTTCAGCGAATGGCGAAGTTCGCGCTGCAACAACCACACCGGAGACAAGGCATGGACCACACCCGTCGCACCCTCTCTGGCGCTTTGGCGCTCGCGCCGCTGGCGATCCATCGCAGTGCCAGCGCCCAGGCGGCCGGCACCGCCAACATCATCTCCGGCTTTCCGGCCGGCGGCATGGGCGATGCGATCTCGCGCCCGCTGGCCGAGCGCCTGCGCGGGCGCTATGCCGCCAACGTGATTGTCGATGCCAAGGTCGGCGCCGGTGGCCGCATCGCGGTCGACTATGTCAGGCGCGCCGCGCCTGACGGCCTGACGATCCTGCAGATTCCGGGTTCGATCATGGTGCTCTACCCGCACATCTACAAGAAGCTCTCCTACGATCCGCTGACCGATTTCATACCGGTCACCAGCACTGCCGGCTACGGCGTGTCGTTTACTGCCGGGCCCGGCCTGCCGTCCGAGATTCGCAGCGTTGCCGACTACATCCGGTGGGCGCGGGCGAATCCGAAGCTTGCGAACTATGGCGTGCCGGCGGCCGGATCCTCGCTGCATTTCGCCGGCATGCTGTTGCAGAAGTCGGCCAGCTTCGAATTCGCAAGCGTCGCCTACAAGGGCGGCGCGCCGCTGCTGCAGGACCTGCTGGGCGGGCAGATTCCGGTCGGCTTCAACGTCATCGGCGAGGCCCTGCCGCATGTGAAGTCCGGCAAGCTGCGCTCGCTGGCGGTGGCGGCAAGCCAGCGTTCGGTGTTCCTGCCGGAAGTGCCGACCTTCGCCGAGCAGGGCTACAAGGACATCCTGACCCAGGAATGGCTGGGCTGGTTCGTGCCGGCGAAGACGCCGATGGATACCGTGCGTCGGCTCAACGCGATTGTGCGCGAGGGCTTGTCGGCGCCCGAGATGGTCGACAGCTTGGCCACGCGCGGCCTGCAGCCCATGCACCAATCGCCGGAGGAGTTCGCCGCCATGCTCAAAGCCGATTACGAACGCTGGGGGGGCATCGCCCGTGCCTCCGGCTTCACCGCCGAGGAATAGCCGCGATGGTCGACACGAATTCGAAACTTGCGATCAACGGCGCCCAGGTCCTGGTGCGATGCCTGCTGGCCGAGGGGGTGGAACATGCCTTCGGCATCGTCGGCGGCAAGCTTGCGCCGCTGCTGCATGCGATCGCCCAGGCACCAACCATGCGCTTTACCGGCGTGCGCCACGAAGCGACTGCGCCGATGATGGCCGCCGCGATCAACGCCGGCACCAGCGCGGTCGCGGTGGCGATCGGCGAGATGGGTCCGGGCTCGCTCAACCTGGCCTCCGGCATGGGCGTGGCCTGCAACAACAATCTGGCACTGCTGGCGATCACCACCAACCAGCATCGCGCGGCCGCCTATCCGCACAGCGGCATGTTCATGGATCTCGACACAGTTGCGCTGTTCAAGCCGGTGACCAAATGGAATGCGGTAGTGCACGATCCGCGGCGCATTCCGCAACTGGTGCGCCGCGCCTTTCGCGAAGCGCTCGGCGGCCGGCCGGGGCCGGTGCATCTGGATATTCCGCAAGACGTGCTGGCCGCGGCGTGCGAGTTCGCCGCTGACGAGCTCGCGTTGTCGCCGGCGCGTTATCGCGCACTCGACCGGCCACGCCCGGCGGCAGCCGCGGTGCAGCAGGCAGCCCGGCTGTTGCGCAGCGCGCGACGCCCGCTGATCATCGCCGGCGGCGGCGTGGTGGCGGCCGGCGCCGAGTTGCGTGTCGGCGAATTGGCCGCCGTACTCCAGGCGCCGGTAGTGCCGACCCAGATGGCGCTTGGCGTGGTGCCCAGCGATAGCCCGCATTTCATCGGCCACGGCGGGCTGATCGCCGGCGCGCCGGTGTGGCAAGCCTGTGCCGAGGCCGACGTCGTATTGGCGATCGGTTGCCGTCACTCTTCTTGGATGTGGGACCAGCAGGGGCCGATGGTGCGCCGTTCGCACCGGGTGATCAGCATCAACATCGACCCCGCTGCGCTCGGGGAACCGGTCGCGCATGAAGTGGCGATGCAGGCCGATGCGCTGGCAGCGCTTGATGATCTGCTGGCCGCACTCGGCGCCGCCGGCCGGCTGGAGGGAGAGGCGGGTTGGCTGCCTGCCTGCCGCGCCAGGCGCTCGGACTATCGCGCCGGTCTCGACGCGCTGGCGGCCGAACCGGGTGCGGTGATGCATCCGGCGGCGCTGGCCCGGGCGATCGCAGCGGCCATGCCGGCCGACGCGCTGGCGGTTTTCGATGGCGGCCAC
>JANPGJ010000099.1:0-7363 GCA_031423955.1 Burkholderiales bacterium | reverse complement strand
GCGGATCGAACGCGATCGCGACATGCTGCCAGGCGTCGAATTCGACGGCAACGCCGGTGTCTATTGCGTCCACGCCGTCGTCGTACCACCAGTTGCTGCCGGTGATATACAGCCCCCAGTCGTTGCCGTCTGCGTTGGTTGTGTGGATCACCACTTCGGTGTCGAGCGGACCATTGGTCGGCTTGACCCAGGCTTCAAAGGTGGCGCCCTGCCCGCTGGACCGGCCCTGGTCGATGATCGACAGGTCGTCGTAGCCGCGGCCGCCCGCCGGCTGGCCGGCGTTGCCCACCTGCTGGAACTTGATGCGGAAGTTGGCGCCCAGCGAGAACCCTGCCGCCGCGGCTTCCCCTGCGAGGTCGATCGAATAGGATTGCCATACACCGCTCGCCTGGTTCGGGGCCGAGAACACCGGGCGCCAGTTGATGCCGTCGGCACTGATGGCGATGCCGTCAGCGGCGCGACTGCCGGTGAATGCGCCGGCGAAGGCGGTTTCAGCGTCACCGAAATCGGCATGCGTGAAGCTCAGGATCGGCTTGACCGCGCCGGCCAGGTTGACCGTCCAGGTCGCTTCGTTCAATACCTCGCGATTGGCCGGCAGGGATGATGTCGAATAGCCGGCGCCGTTGATCAGCGACGCCGCGCCGGTCATGCCGCTGGCGTCGGCGGCGTTGCCGCTGCCTTCCTTGAACGACCAGTAGCCGACCAGCCCGGCCTTTGCGGCCGTGCCATTCATCGCCTGCGAAATCTCGTTCGCCGAAAGCTCCCGGTTCCAGATCGCCAGGTCATCCATTTGGCCCTGGAAGGCCTTGAGGGAATTGAAGGCGCCCGCCGAGTTCTGGTCCTGCCCCAGCACCAGGCCATTGGCGGCGATCTGCAGCGGCTGGCTGTTCTGCGAGCCGTAGGTAGGATCCTGCCGAGTGCCATCGACATATATGGCCCAGGTATCGTTGTGCCGGATGACCGCGAGATGATGCGCCTGGTCATCGGTAATCGATTTGGCCAGGGTCCAATCGCCTTGGGCGCCTTGGATGGTGACCCGTACACGATCCGATAGCGCATGGTTTTCCAGCGATACGTTCAGCGTATAGCTGTCGCCTGTCGCCGGCGCGGGCCCGGTAATGCCGCCCGCGGCGCCAGCCGAGTCGAATTTCGCGACACCGATGACATAGCGCCCTGCTGCCGCGAACGTGTGGGTGATAAACGACGCACGAGAGAAGCCGCCTACCAGCAGATCTCCCGCGTCGCTCGCCCCGCCGTGGTCGTCATCCGCGTTCAGCAGTTGGCCGCCCGAGCTATAGAGGAACAATTCGGTGTCGAAACTGTTGCCATCGATGTCGAAGGTGCCCACCGATCCGGCGACGGCGACATCGAATGCGTAGTAGTCGTAAGTGCCATTGCCCGTACCGGTGATGGAAACGTGCGGTACCGTGCCGGCATTGGTGATGTTCGCGTTGGCCTGGCGACTCCATTGCAGCGAGTCGATGCCTTGCGCGCCTGCGATCGAGTTGTTGGCCTCGATCTCCGCCGTCGCCACAACGGGAAGAATCTCGAGCAGGAATTCGTCACCCTGGGATGCATTCTGCGCGCTCAGGATCGCGGTGCCGGGTTTGGCTGTCTTCACCCACACCGCAACGGTCAGGTCGCCGCGGCCATTGAGCGCCGCGGTCGGCAGGTTCACGCGGTCGTCAATCCCGTCGAACGTGACCGCGCCCTGCGGCGCATCCATCAGCAGCGCGCCGCCGCTAACTTGAATCCGGCCTGCATCCAGGCTCGTCGCCGTGCTCCATTGCCCGTCGAGCACGCCGGACGCAAAGTTTTCACTGTCGATCGGCAGCGGGCTTTGATTGACCATCAGGCTGGTCTGGATCGAATCATTGATGCCGTCGAACTCCAGTGCCCGCACCGTGAACGGTATGGAAATCGCATCGGCTTCATTGAAGATCAGGTTCTGGTCCGCAGCCAGCCCGGCCACCGGCAGGGTCAGCACCTGCAGGCGGGTCAACAGGCGTAGCGTGGCCAGCGTGCCGGCCGCGTTCGGAATCACGCCGGTGCCTGCCAGCCGCAGGCTCTGCAAGTCCGTGAGGGCGCCCAGCACGCTGATGTCGGTGATGCCGGCGTTGTTGCGCAGGTCCAGGTCGCGCAGGCGCGGCAGGCCGAGTTGCTCGCCGGCCCGCGGGCCGCTCAAGGCTCGCGCCGGGAACAGCGCGCGCAGATCCGCATCGGTGACATTCTTTCCACTGGCGTCGAGCACCGTGATGCGGGCCAGGTCAGAGGCATGAATCGGGCTGTGGATCAGCGGGTTGCCGCGGAAGTCGGTGGTGACCGGCATGCCCAGGGCGCGCGCGATGGCGGCGCGCAGCCCGGCATTGGCGAACTCGATCACCGGATCGGCCTGCGCGACCAGGTTGCCATAGGACGTCTGGCCGGCCGGCACGCTGCCGAGCGGCTCGTTGGCGGCATCGCGGTCGCGCACTTCGAGCGGCTCGGCGATGAAACGGTCAGCCCCGCTCTCGCCGTAAATGCGATCCAGCTGGTGGTTGCCGACGATGAAGTCATCGCCATCGCCGCCATGAATCACGTCACGATCCGGCGCCGCCGCCGTGCTTTGCGTGTAACCGGCGGCCGGCGCGTCGAACAGGATGGTGAACGACATCGCCGCGGCATGCGCCTCGGACACCCGCAGGTAATAGGTGCCGGCTTTGACGGTGCGCAGATCGATGATCAACTGCCCGGCCTGCAACACCTGACCGTCCGCGCCGATCAGGTCCAGCAGCGGCGCCGCGGTCGCCAACGCCGGCACGATCTGGATCGCGTTGCCGCCCAGGCCGTCGCCCAGGATGCTGAACTGGAACCAGGCTTGGGCGCCGGCGGCGACGCCATACGGCGCGCCATTGTCATCGAACTGTACGGCGTGCCCGGTGCCCTTGACGAACGTGCCGCCACCGGGGTACGAGACATTCTCGAGCACCGCGAAGTCTTCGGGCAGCGTCACCACGCCGTGGGTGCCGTAGATCACGAAGCTGCGTGCCGCCGCCGACGACGCTTCGAGTCGCGGGGCGATCAGCAGGTCGTCGATGCCATCACCGTTGACATCGGAGGCCGCGAGCTGCGCCGACGCCGCGGTGATGCCGGCATCGCTCAGCAGCCGGTCCGCGTTGCCGAGCGTGAGCACGGTTCCGGGCGCATAGCGGCCGACATCGCTGAAGATCGCGATGCCGTTGACCGCATGGTTTTGCAAGGACAGATGCAAGGTGTAGGTGTCGCCGGTCGCGGGCATGTTGCCGCTGATGCCGCCAGCGTCGCCGAACGAATCGAATTTCCCGACGCCGATGACATAGCGCCCGGGCGCGGTGAACGTGTGGGTAATGAACGATGCCTGTGAATTTCCCAGCACCGTAACGTCGCCCGGATCGGTAAGGTTGGCATGATCGTCATCGAACTTGAGCAACGCCCCGGCCGAGGAATAAAGAAATAACTCGGTGTCGAAACTGTTGTTGTCGATATCGAATGTGCCAACCGCCCCGCCCACCGCCACGTCGAACGCGTAGTAGTCGAACGTCCCGTTGCCGGTGCCCGTCACCGACAGGTGCGGCACCGTTGTCGCGTTCAGGATGTTGGCATTCGCCGCCAGGCTCCACGCCCGGTTGCCAAGGTCCTGGGCCGTCGCGATCGAGTCGTTGGATTCGGCTTCCGTGACCGTCGCGGGCGGATCGGCCGCAAGGATGGCCAGGTCCGTCTTGCCGTCGCCGTCAAAGTCGCCCGACGCCGCGGATACATTGCTGCCCGCGTAGCTCAGCCACGGCGTGTCGAGCACCTGCCCGAGAACGTCTCGGCCGAGATAGACCGTCAGTCCGGAAGCCGAGACCAGGCCGATATCGTCACGGCCATCGTTGTTCAGGTCATCGAGTCGTTGCGGGGTCGCGCTCGCGCCACTGCCGCCGGTCAGGCTGATGCGCAACTGCCCGGTCCCGTTGGTACCGTTCTGCAAGCCGCCAACCAAGGGGACGTTGCTTGTGAGGTCCGAAACACTGACTTGTGTTCCCGTGGTCGTGCTCGGCTGACCAGCCAGGGCAAGCGGGCGCGAAGAGGTGGTTGTCGCGGAGATGTTCAGGCTGACGTTGTCGTAATACAGCGGCTGGTTGATGACGTCTATGCGGATGGCGCCCCCGGCCGTCTCGCTCGCATGCATGATGGGAACGAAATACAGCATCGACCAATACGTGAGGTTCACGTTCTGGGCAAGATCCATCACCAGGGTCCACTTGCCGTTGATGGTAGCGTCCGTGACATTGGGGATTTGCACGCCCAACACGCCACCGGAATTAAGGTTGTCATACAACTGGGTCACGACGCCGGCCGGGCTGATCACCCACATGGACACTCTGTCGTTGTTCCATGTGCCTGAAACCAAGGCTTCGACATACTGCCCGATGCCGCTGGCGCCGGCGACCTGAAGCGACTGCACGACATATTTTCGCGAGGGATTCGCCGTATTGGCAAGGACCACCGGCACCTCTACCGCCGCCGGCCCTGCCTGTCTTTGCACCTGCGCCAGTTGCACGTTGAGCGCGGCAACCGTCTCGGACAAATTGGCATAGTCCAACCGAAACGTGAGGTCCCCTGTGTTGTGTGCGCCGCCCAGTTGTGTCTCGCGAAATTTCAGTACGCCGTCGACATATATGGACTGCGGCTCGTCGTCCGCGTAGACGTAATGCAAGTTGGCGGTGATGCCGGATCCCGGGTTCACCGCGCCGGGAAACAGTTTGACGGCTTGCTGCCCCTGAACCGAGATCGGTACCGGGTCAGAGCGCGTCAGCGCACCAGGGATCGTGACCGTGGCGCCGCCTACCGAGACCGTTCTCGTATTGGTGGCCACATAGTTCTTCAGTGTCGAGGAGAGTTGTGGCGCGAGGAAGCCCGCGGGATTTGAGTCGATGTTCTCCGTCACGCTAAGTTGCACGTCGCTGCCGGCCGCATCGGTCTGGAAGCGGATCTTGCTGTCGACCAGCGATGCGGTAACCAGACCCGCCAGCCTGCCAGACAGGAGCTTGGCATTGATCTGTGCGATCAAATCGTCGACCGTGAACTCGGCGCCGCCATCGGGCCCGTCGACGTGTTCAATGGTCAGGATTTCAGTCACCGTGCCCACGGTGACTGTCAGTTTTTCCAACAGGCCCGGAAACAGGCCGATCGTCGCAGTTCCATTGATGATCGCAGGCGTGACCAGATCCACACGGACCGAACTCGCTGCGCTGCCGAACAGGATATCGTCGAGCCCATCCCCGTTCACGTCACCGGCGACCAGCGCCTGCAATGCCGGCAGATCGGCCAGCGAACGGATTTCGGCCAGGCGGCTCCCTCGTCCGAGTACCGATGCGCCGGCATCCTTGAGCGTTTTTCCGGAGAAGACGAGACCGTAATCGTAGGTCCCGGTTACCGGCGACGCGACGCCGAGCGTGCCGTCGCCGGTGATCAGCAGATCGCTATATGCGTCGCCTGTCGTTTCCAGCCATTGGACCGTTACATCGCCATGCTGATCAACCTTGCCTGAGTCGACGACATGGTTCTGCAATGACAGGTGCAGGGTGTAGTTGTCGCCGCGCGCGGGCTGCGCGCCGCTGATGCCGCCGGGATTACCGGACGAGTTGTATTTGCCTACGCCGATGACGTAACGGCCGGGCGTGTTGAACGTATAGGTGAGATTGGAGGCGAGATTCGAATCGTCGCCCGGATCGTTCCCCTGATCGTCGTTCGAGCCCAGCAGCGTGCCGTCGGTGGCATAGAGGAACAACTCGGTATCGAAGTTGTTGCCATCGATATCGAAGGTCCCGACCGATCCGGCCACCGTCACGTTGAATGCGTAGTAGTCGAACGAGCCGTCACCGTTGCCGGTGATCGACATGTGCGGCACGGTCGTCGCGTTCTGGATATTCGGATTCGCCGCCTGGCTCCAGAGCCGCGCCGCGTCGACATTGCGCGCGCTGGCGAGCGTGTTGTTGGAACCGGCCAGGCGGATCACGCGGCTGTTGCTGCTGCCCAGCACGCTACTGACGAATGCCGCGTCCCAGACCCGGGTGCCGATCGCGTTGGCGGTCGCCCCGCCATAGACGATGGTCACCACCTGGTCGTCGCCTTCGGTGCGCACGAAGGCGAGGTCGGCGATGCCGTCGCCGTTGACATCGCCAATGCCGCGCCCGGGCCGGCCCAGTGCGGCATGGTCGATACGGATCTCGGCGTAGGAATTGGCCGTTTCCAGGCTCGAAAGCGCGACCGGCCCGAACAGCAGGTAACTGCGGCCCGCCCCCGAGGTAATGTAGTCCTGCAAGCCGTCGCCGTTGAAATCGCCTACCGAGCGCAGCGGGGTGAGGCTGCCGTCGGCGAGTTGTTCGAGACCGAACGCGGTCTGGTCGATGTTGCCGGCATTGGCGCTCAGGTCCACGCCCGCCCGGCCGGCTGCGCTCAGGTCGAGGAACGGCGCGGCCAGCGCATAAACGTACTGCTCCGGGCTGAACTGGAAAGTGCTGAAGTTGGTCGGCTTCGCCGGCTCGAAAGGATAGGCATCAGACACGGGCGCATCGGGCGTGTTGCCGTAGATCGTGTCGGCGCCACCACCGCCGCTGAGCTTGTCGTCACCGGGCCCGCCGACGATCAGATCGTTGCCCGCGCCGCCATCAATGCTGTCGCCGAGCGGGCCGCCGATCAGCTTGTCGTCGCCGGCGCCGCCCAGCACGGTGACCGCTGCTTCGCGCGCACCGATTTCGAAGTCACCGAGGTCGAGGCCCCAGCGCGCCAGGCCGGTGGTGTCGGCGGCGGCATCCACCACCCAGGCGCCGTTCTGCCGGATCAGCGGCAGGAAACGGAATCCGCCATCGAGCCGCGCCACATCGTCACCAGCGCCAAGGTCAAGCTCGGTACGCTCCACATCGTGGGTCTGGTAGAACATGTACTGCTGCGCGAAACTGCCGCGCTCACCGTCGTCCGCCGTATGGTTGCCGTTGCTGTCGACCAGATTGGTCCGGTATTCCTGGGTGCCGATATCCCATACCAGGCTGCTGAACGCGTAGCGATGGAACACGGCGTCATAGGCCAGCGACACGTAGTCGGGCACCGCGAGGCCGCGCCGGTCGAGATCGCCACCAAGGAACAACACGCGGTCCTCGCCGGTACCGCCGAAGAGCTGGTCGTTTGAATTCGGAATGAAGGTCTGGGCCGAATTCTTCAGCGTCGGCAGATCGTCCGGCAGGATCTGGAAGGTGTCGTCCCCCGCCCCGCCGAACAGCAAATCCTCGGCCAGATGGTCGTAGCCGCCGGTCAACACGTCATTGCCGGCGCCGCCCAGCACGGTGACCGCTGCTTCGCGCGC
>JANPGJ010000098.1:0-12693 GCA_031423955.1 Burkholderiales bacterium | reverse complement strand
GGCCTGCATGGCCAAGCTGGCGGCGACCGAGGCGGCGGTGCGCGCCACCGACCGCTGCATGCGCGTGCTCGGCGGCTACGGGTTGGTTGAAGAGAGCGCGATGGAACGCCTGTTCCGCGATACCCGCCTCGGGCCGTTCAGCCCGATCTCCAACGAAATGGTGCGTAATATTGTCGGTGAGCGCCTGGGCCTGGCGCGCAGCTATTGAGCGCGATGGCCGGGCACGCCCCTCGACTGACCCGAATCCGCGAGTCGCCATGAAGATCACCAAGCATTTCGTGACTGTCGGCAGCCGCCGCGTCCACTACCTGCGCGCCGGCCGCGGCCCGGCGGTCGCGCTGCTGCACTCCTCGCCCTGCTCGGCCAAGGTGCTGCGCCCGATCATGGAGGTGTTCGGCGAGCGCTTCACCGCCCTGGCGTTTGATACACCCGGTTTCGGCATGTCAGACAAGCTGGCCATCGCCGCCCCCTCGGTCGAGGACTTCGCCGACGCGCTCGCCGAAACCCTGGCCGTGCTCGGCATCGAGCAGGTCGCCACCTATGGCCGGCACACCGGCGCCTCAATCGCGGTCGAGTTCGCGGCGCGCCATCCGGAGCGCTGCGCGATGGCGCTGGCCGACGGCTTTGCGGTGTTCGCGCGCACCTATACCGACGCCGAACTTGATGCCTATCTGGAACCGATCATTCCGACCTGGGACGGCGCCCACCTGCTGCACCTTTGGTTCCGCTATCGCGATCAGCATGCGTTCTGGCCGTGGAACAACCAGACCGCGGCAGGACGGTCGGATGCCGATATTCCGGACCTCGACTTCCTGCATCGCGGCGTGATCGAACTGCTCGAAGCCGGCGATGACTATCGCATCGGCTACGCCGCGCCATTCCGCCACCGTGCCCTGGGCGTGATACCTGACCTCAAGGTGCCTGTGTGTTTCGGCACGCGGCCGGGCGACAGCATGCACAAGACGCGGTCGATGTTTCCGTCGACCGCTTGGGCCGAGGTGCTGCCGCGCGATTTCGATGCCGCCACCCTGGCCGAGCGCGCGCTGCTGGAACGCCATCCGGCCCGCGGTACGCCGCCGCCAGCGCCGCGCTGCGCGGCACTGGCGGGTCGGATCACCACCGACTTCATCGAGATCGACGGCACGCAGGTCATGGTGCGAAGCGTTGGCGAACCTGGTGGCGCGACCACGCCGCTGCTGCTGGTGCACCACGCGCCCGGGTCTTCGATGCTGTACGACGCCCTGCTGGCGGATATCGGAACGTCGCGGCCGGTGCTGGCCTTCGACCTGCCGGGTCATGGCGAGTCCGACCCGCTGGCCGGCAACCCGCAGAGCATCGCCACCTGGGTTGCGACCGCGACCAAAGTGCTCGCGCACCTGGCGATCGATGAAGTGCTGGTCTACGGCCACAACGGCGGCGCGGTGGTGGCGGTCGAACTCGCTCTCCGCCTGGGCTCCCGCGTGAAAGGCATCGCACTCGACGCCCCGCTGTTCCTCACCGATAGCCAGCGCGCGAGCCTGCCGGCCGAGTATGCACCGGCGGTCGAACCGACCTGGGAAGGTGCGCACTGGGTGCGGGCCTGGCACCATGTGCGCGATTCGGAACTGTGGTGGCCATGGTTCGAGCGCACCCACCTCACAGTGCGGCCGGGCTCGTCGAAGATTGATCCGGCTCACCTGACGCTGCGCGTGCGCGAGGCGATGAAGCAGCCATCGAGTTACCAGGCGGCATGGCGGGCGAACATCGCTTACGCTTGGCACGAAGCGCTGGCCGCGGTCAATTGCCGGGTGTTGCTGATGGCGGCACCGGAAGACACCTTCGCCCACCTGCTGCCGGCGGTACGCGAGGGCAAGCCCGGCGCCGTCTGCATCGCTATCGAAGACAGCGCGCAATCGCGCGCACAAGCCATCCACACCACCTTTCCCACTTGAGGCGCACCATGACCTTCACCGCAATCAAGCCCGCCAGCTTTCCCTGGTTCGACTATTCGCGCTACTCGTTCTCGCTCGGGCTCAAGACCGCCACCGGCGCCTACCTCTCGGGCCATACCGCCTCCGAGCACGACCCGGCGACCAGGCGCATGGTGGTGCGCGGGAGCATGACCGACCAGGTGCGCACCGCCTATGCCAAGATCGGCGCGATTCTCGAGGCCGCCGGCTACGGCTATGGCGACGTGGTGCGCATTGTCGAGTATGTGAAACCTGAGGGCATCGAGCGCTATGCCGAAGCCGCGGCAGTGCGTGCCGAAGTGTTTGGTGCCCATCAGCCGACGGTCAACACGGTGCCGGTGAAGGCGCTGTTGCGACCCGACGCCTTTATTGAAATCGAGGTCACCGCCGGCCCGGCGATCCGCGATTCCGCCGGCGTCGTGTTCCTGCCCTCGGTGCAACCGACCGACGACCAGGGCAACATCATCGGCGCCGGCGACGTGGTGGCACAGACCCGTGCAGTGTTCGCGAAGGCCGGCAAGATGTTGTCGGCGCTTGGCTTGAGTTTTTCCAATGTGGTCAAAACCCTCGACTACATCACGCCGGCGGCACTGGCCAACTACAAGTACACCGGAAGGGTGCGCAAGGAACATCTCGGGCCGGTCTATCCGGGCTCCGCCGGCATCCTGATGCCACGCCTGCTACACCCCGAGGCGCTGATTCAATATGACTTCACCGCCTCGCGCGAAACGCCGGTGGCGATCAACCCGGGATGGTCGCGCTACCAGAAGCTCACCTACAGCCCGGCGGTCAAGGCCGGCAAGATGCTGTTCATGTCGGGCCAGGGCGCACTCGACCCGGAGACCGAGCGCATGCTGTTCGACGGCGACATCGTGGCGCAAGCCGAGTACACCTACCAGAACATTCTCAAGGTGCTCGCGGCTGCCGGCGGCGGCCCCGAGCACCTGGTGAAGACCATCGAATACGTGACCCCGGCCGGACTGGCGCGCTATCGCGAGGTGGCCGCCGTGCGCGCGCGCCTGCTGCGCGAGCCGTTCCCGGCCTCGACCGGCCTGGTGTGCGAACTGCTGCTGCGGCCGGAGATGCTGATCGAAGTCGACCCGTTGGCTATCCTGGACTGATCATCATGGCACTGCTGACAAATGAGCTGAAAGCGATGATCGGGCGCGAGGTGCACTACCCCGCGCGCGAAGAACTTGGGGCTGCGTCGATTCGCTACTTCGCGCTCGCCATGGGCGATGCCAACCCGCTGTATGTCGACGATGCCTATGCGCGGGAGGCCGGGCATCCTTCGGTGATCGCCCCGCCGACCCTGATCTGCGAGACCTGCCAATACGCCCACCGGCCGCCGGACGAGGATGGCTACATCGGTCACGAATGGCATTTGCCGGTGCCCAACAGCCGCATGATCCGTGCCGGCAACGACTACGAGTTCATGCGCCCGATCGTTCCGATCGACCGCATCTCGGTAACCTGGAAACTCGACAGCATGAGCGAACGCAACGCCTCGCGCGGCGGCACGCAACTATTCGTCAATGCGGTGGCCACCTATCGTGATGCCGCCGGCGCGACCGTGGCGATCAACCGCGAAACCATCGTCTACCAGCCGCTGGGGGCCGCATGATCGCGCCGACCCGCATCGCCGCGAACATCGAGATCGGCGAGGCCTTGCCGGTGCTCGAAAAGCGCTTCACCCAGGTCGACCTGGTGGCCTACGGCGCCGCCACCTGGGACTGGCATCGCCTGCACTACGACCTCGACTACGCGCGCTCGAAAAACCTGCCCGGCACCCTGGTGGACGGCCAGGCCTTCGGCGCCGTGCTGGCACGCGCCGCGCAGGACTGGGCCGGCCCGCGCGCCTTCATCACCAAGTTGTCATTCAAGATGAAGTCGATGGCCTTCGCCGGCGACACCCTGCGTGCCGTTGGTGAAGTCACGGCGATTCGCGCAGTCGAGGGTGGGCACATCGTAGTGCTGGCACAGCGCCTGATGAACGGCGAACGCGTCGCCTCCGACTGCGTCACCGAGATTCGCCTGCCGGCCGCCTGAACCGATGGCGGTCGTCGCATTCGACGCGCTCGAATGGCACGGCGCAGCGATGCCCGGCAGCAGCGGCCCGGTCGAACTGGCGCGCCTGCCGCAGCTTGACGATCAGGCCTTTCGCGCCTTTGTGCGCTTTCCCGCAGGGTGGGCACGACCCGGCGCCGGGCACTACGCGGTGCCGGAAGAGTTTCTGATTCTGGACGGCGATCTGAGCCTGAACGGCATCACGTGGAACACCGGTGGCTATGCCTGGATTCCCGCGCGGCGCGTGCGCAGCGGGTCGAGTTCGGTGGGCGGCTGCCTGGCGTTCGCTTGGTTCGGCGGCATGCCGCGCTGGGTGGTGGGCGAAGCGGTGGTATCAACAAACGACACTGAAGTTAACTTTGCGCATTGGCGCGACGCGCCACAGCGTGAGATCAGCGAAGGCTTGTGCGCGCATGAACTGCGCGCCGGAACGGAACATGCGACGTTGTTGGTCGAGCAGGCGATGCATGACATTTTTCCGAACCTCGGTGCCAGCTATGAGACCCTGCGTTTGCGAGATCGTGCGTGGTCATGCAACGAAGGCGTCGAGGCCATGACGGATGATGCAAACGCGTTGCTCCTGCGCATGCCAAGCCATCGCACACATGGCAAAACAGCCTGACAGCCTGCTACAGAACGTCGAGTGTCAAGCCTTGCGGGTGCGCCGCGACACGTAGTCGCGCAACACCCCATCCATCCGCGACTGCCAGCCTTCACCGGTTGCCCTGAAGTACGCAAGCACTTCCTGGCTGTAGCGAATCGACACAAGTTGCCTGGTGACCGCCAGTTTCGGGCGCCCGCGAAGCGCCGACATAGGGACCATGGCCTTCAATTGCTTCGCGGTCAATGGCTGCGCGTCAGGGTCCAACTTCGCGGCGGCGGTAATGGCCTTGTCTTTCTACAGGCTTGGCATCACCACCACGGTGCGTTTAGTCGCTTTCAACCTGGATTCCCAATCAAATACCAGGACTTCATTTGGCTATACGGCCGCTATCTGCTCTTGCGGATGGACACTCAGATACTCACGAACTTCAAGTTGCATTCGATCGACCTCGGTGAGAAATCCGGAAACCGAAGCGTGATAGTTGGTCGCGTCGGCCTCGGCGTTACGCAAATGAGCGATCTGCGCCTGGAAACGCGAGATTCGTTCGAGCGTCACATTGAGTTCTTGATCGTTTGCGATCATATTGCCTCCTTCATCACTTCAACGATGCCACGTGTACTGCCATCGCGCTTCACCGCCCACCCGGACACCAATTCGGATTCACTCGGGAAGCACGCCAGTCGCCGTACCCAGAAAACGCTCGCTCCGAAATGCGCCTGGGCGAAGGGTTGGTTGAATACCAGACGCGCCTCGCCCGACACACCGTCCAGACTGAAAGTATCTTCCATCACCAGGAAAACGTCCACGTCGTTTGGCGCTGCCTTATCGGAGAGGAATGAGCCGAAAACGATGATACGAGCCACCTGCCCGGTGGCATTGGCCAGATCAAGCACGCGGCGCAGGCGGTTTGCGACAACGCGACGTTGTTGCGTCTGCGTGCCGAATCGTTCAACCAGCTCTTGCAACGAGCTGTGATGAACGCCTGGAGGCAGGTCGCCAGTGTCGGACAGGACGGGCAATGGCATTGCGCTAGATTAAGTTCTTCTTGACGGTAATCCACGATGTCGAGGTTCTGCGGGCCGTTCGGCGTCCATACGAGGCATGGCGCGCCAGTGCTCGTTGATTCGAATGCCGTGTTGCTATCTTCGATCGGCGATTATCGCTTCGAATTGACCCTGCTCTTCGCCGCCGACGAGGTAGCTTTGCTCTTGGCCGCGCCGCTGGTGCGGGCGCTCTTCGCTGCCGAACTCGTCGCCTTGCTCTTGGCAGCGCCGCTCGCGCTCTTCGACGCGGAAAAACCCGGGGTGCTGAAACACAGGGTCGCAAGCGCGGCTGCGATCATTAGACGTTTCATGAAATGCTTCCTTTCGAACGAGTCAGTCGGTTTCGGGAGCTTGGGAGTATCGATTGCGCACCTGGCCATCGCGACGGCCTGTCCGGCCTGATGGCAAAGCGCGTGGAGGAGTCTACCCCCGCACCAGACCAGGCGTTGGGTGGAATTCGCGGCGAGATCGGGGACTTGCGTATCGAACGAACTTCAGTTCGGATGTTGCAAAGACCGAATCGGACTTGCCTATAATGGTTTTCACCGTTAACCATGGCCGCTGCCACACCCCATGAACCTCGCCGCCAACCTCACCCAAGCCGCCTTCAAGTGGCCGCACAAGACCGCGCTGGTGTTCGAGGGGCGGCGCTGGACTTATCTGCAGTGGAACCGCCTGGTCAACAAGGCGGCGCATGCGTTCCGCGCGGCCGGCATCGACCGTGGTGACCGCGTCGCCTTTCTCACCTACAACCTGCCGGAGCAAGTCACCGGCTTTTACGCCTTGATGAAAATCGGCGCGGTGCCGGTGCCGATCAACTATCGGCTGGCGGGGGGCGAGGTCAAGTACATCGTCGACGATTCGAAGTCTCGCATTCTGGTGTTCGAAGAGGCATTGCGCGCACCGGTGAGCCTGATCAAGGCTTCATTGGCAGTGGAGAAACTGATCTACGTCGGTGACAAGCCGGAAGGCGGCGAGATTCCGTTCGACACCTTCATCGCACCGGGGTCCGATAGCGAACCCGAGGCCCAAGTCGGCTGGTTCGACCCGGCCTTCATCATGTACACCTCCGGCACCACCGGGCGCCCCAAGGGCGTGGTGCGCTCGCACCTGGCGGAAAACATGGGCAGCATGAGCATGGCGCTCGAATGCGGCTTTCGCCATGACGATGTGATCCTCAACAACAAGCCGCTGTTCCACATCGCGCAGTTGCAGATCCGGTTCGTGCCCTTCGTGCAATTGGGCGGCACCAATGTGCTGACCCGCGGCTTCGATGTCGATGAAACGCTTTCACTGATCGCGCCCGAACGCATCACCACCCTGCATGGCGTGCCGACGCAGATGGTGATGCTGGCGGCGGCCGATTTGTCGAAGTACGACCTCACCAGCCTGCGCTGCGGCTTCTACGGCGGGCAGACACTGGCCGACGATGTGACGCGCAAGTGCATGACTCTGTTCCCGCAGTTCTTCGCCAACATCTATGGCTCGACCGAGGCGCTGGCGGTCACCACCTGCGATTACCGCCTGCATCCGGGCAAGCTGGGCAGCGTCGGCAAGGCGGCGGTGAACATGGATGTGCGGGTGATTCGCGCCGACAGCCGCGAGCCCGATGACCTCTGCAAGCCGGGCGAGATCGGGCAGTTGATCACCCGCGGGCCGAGCCTGTTCAGCGAGTACCTGGGCCTGCCCGAGCGCACGGCGGCGGCCTTCATGCAGGGCTGGTTCTGCTCCGGCGACGCGGCATTCGTCGACGACGAAGGATTCATCACCGTGATGGGCCGGATGGATCACACCATCAAGAGTGGCGGCGAGAACATCCATCCTTCGGAGATCGAGAACGTGTTGTTCAAGCACCCCGGCATCGCCAACGCCGCGGCGGTCGGGTTGCCGAGCACCAAGTGGGGCCAGGCGGTATGCGCGGCGATCGTGCGGCGCGACCCCGACCTGACGCCGGCAATGCTCGACGAGTTTTGCCTGAACAGCGCCGACCTGGCCTCGTTCAAGCGGCCGCGGCACTATTTCTTCATCGACGAGATTCCGGCCAACCCGACCGGCAAGGTCGAACGCGGCAAGTTGAAAGACTTGCTGATCGCGCGCTTCCCGGCACCGCTGGACTAAACCCGGACGTACGCCTTGCCGGCATTGTTCATCATCCAGGCGACGGTCTCGCGCAATCCTGCAGAGCGGGAGCGCTACCGCGAGTACCAGGCGCAGGTGCAACCACTGATCACCGCGCATGGCGGTCGCCTGCGGGCCACCGGTGGCAACCTGGAAGTGCTTGAAGGCGCACACGATGGCCGCCGCCTGGTGGTGTTCGAATTTCCCTCGATGGAAGCGTTGCACGGCTTCTGGCACTCGCCGCAATATGCGGTGATCAAGACCCTGCGCGCGAACGCGGCGCAGGTCGATGCCTGGGCCGTGCCGGCGCAATAGCACGATGTTGCCAAGGTCCGCCAGCATGTCCATCCCCTGCGCACTCCTGACCGGCCGCCACGCCAGGCGCCTGGCGCCAACCCCGGAGCAATCTTGACCCACACCCTGTTTTCCCCGCTTGCCCTGGGCGACCTGCTGCTGCCGAACCGCATCGTGATGGCGCCGCTCACCCGCTCGCGCGCCACCCCCGAGCGGGTGCCGACGCCGATGATGGCCGAGCATTATGTGCAGCGCGCCGGCGCCGGCCTCTTGATTGCCGAGGCGACCAATGTGGTGCCGCAGTCCAACGCCTGGGAGTGCACGCCCGGCATTTTCACCGGTGAGCAAATCGACGCCTGGCGCGATCTGGTGGCCGCGGTGCATGGTGCCGGCGGGCGTATCGCCCTGCAGCTTTGGCATGGCGGCCGGGTGTCGGCAGTGCGCGCTGACGATGCCGACGCGCCCTTGTCGCCGTCCGGCGTGAATGACGATCTCGACGCCGTCACCGTCTGGGGCCGCAATGAGGACGGCAAGTTCAGCAAACTGGCCGCGACACCGTCGCGTGCGATGAGCATCGATGAAGTGCGCGCCACCGTTGCGGCCTTCGGCGCCGCCGCCGGCGCTGCCCGCGCCGCCGGCTTCGACGCGGTGCAGCTGCATGCGGCCAACGGCTACCTGCCGCACCAGTTCCTGTCGGCCCACCTCAACCGGCGCAGCGACGAATATGGCGGCTCGCCGGAAGCGCGCGCGCGCTTCGCGCTCGAGGTGGTCAGCGCCATGCTGCCGCACTTTCCGGCCGGCCGGGTGGGCTTGCGCATTTCGCCGTTCGCCCCATTCAACGGTGCGATCGATCCCGATCCGCTGCCTGCCTACACCTATCTTCTGCGCGAACTCGGGCGCCGCGGCCTGGGCTGGCTGGAACTCGCCGACTCCAATTTCTGGAGCGGCCGCTACGATCGCGACAGCATGCTGGCGCTGGCGCGGCCGGTGTTCGGCGGCCCGATCATCGTCAATGGCGGCATCGACCCGCCTACGGCTGCGCAACTGGTACGTGACGGCCAGGCCGAGGCGGTGTCGTTCGGCCGCCTGTGGATCACCAACCCCGATCTGACCGAACGGATTCGCCTGGGCGGGCCCTACACCATCAAGCCGCTGACGCGGCGCTTCTATGGGGGCGGGGCGGACGGCTACAACGACTACCCGACGCTGGCGCAGGAACGTGCTGCCGCCACGTCGTCACCGGCATAGTCTTTGAGCGCCCGTCAATCACGGTCGAGCGGCGGCCGCTGCCCGTCAAGCGCTGGTCGCCGCCATTTGAAATCGCCGGCTGTCGAGCCAGCCGGCAAGCCCAGGTGCCGGGTGGAAGCACTCAGGCCGGCGCCGGGATCCGCCCGCTACGCGCCTGCCCGTGGTCACACCTCGGCCCACACCACCGGCTTGCGCTCGCGCACCCAGCCTTCATAGTGGTTGGCATACACCTCCTCGATGCGCGCCCGCTTGACCTTCAGGGTCGGCGTCACGAAGCCGCTCTCCGGCGTCCACAGGGTGGTGATCACCGTCACGCACTCGAGTTTTTCGTGGGCATCTAGCTGCTGGTTGACCGTCTTCAGGTGAACCGTGAGCGACTCGGTCAGCGCGCCGCGGCCTGCGCCGGCGGCGCCGGCCATCGCTTCCTGCGAGAGCATCAAGAGGGCCAGCGGTTGCGCCAGGTTGGCGCCGGTGACCACACAGGCCTCGACCGCGGCGTGGGTCACCAGCAGGTCTTCGATCGGCGCCGGCGCCACATACTTGCCCTTGCTGGTCTTGAAGATGTCCTTGACGCGGCCGGTGATGCGCAGGTTGCCGTGCTCGTCGATCACCCCCTTGTCGCCGGTGCGCAGCCAGCCGTCGGCGGTGAACGCGGCAGCGGTCTGCTCGGGCTCCTTGTAGTAGCCGGCCATCACCGCCGGCGAGCGCATCTGCACCTCGCCGGTCTCGGCATCGATGCGCGATTCGACGCCTTCGTAGGGCACGCCCACCGTGCCCGGGAAACTGGTGCCGGGCAGGATCGCGTGCGAGATCGCGCAGTTCTCGGTCATGCCATAGCCTTCGAGCAGTTCGAGGCCGAGATTGCGGTACCAGCGCAGCACATCGCCCGGCAACGGCGCGGCGCCGCTGCCGGCGAAGCGGCAATGCTCGAGCCCCAGGCCCTTGAGCACCTTGCGCCGCACCAGCGAGCCGATGATCGGAATCTTCAGCAGGCGCTGCAGCTTTTCCGGCGGCAGCTTGGAATGCACGCCCTGCTGGAACTTCACCCACAGCCGCGGCACCGACAAAAATACCGTCGGCCGCGCGCGCCGCAGGTCGGTGAGGAAGGTGTCGAGGGTTTCGGCGAAGTAGATGCGGCAGCCGTAGTGGATGGCGCTCATCTCCAGCACAATGCGCTCCATGATGTGGGCCAGCGGCAGGTAGGAAAGAAAGCGATCCTCGCTGGTGAACGGAATCCGCCGCAGGCCCGGACCGGCCACCCACTTCAACGCGCCGAACTTGAGCATCACGCCCTTCGGCCGGCCGGTGGTGCCCGAGGTATAGACAATCGTCCACAGATCATCGCCCGCCGGCACCGGATTGCCGGCAAACGGCTTGGCAGCGGCGATCAGCGACTCCCACGACAGGGCTCCCGGCACCGACGGCGCCAGCGGCAGCGTGATCAGCGGCATGCCGGCCGGCACGCCATCCTTCAGGCTGGCGTCGTCGTCGAGCTTGCCGATGAAGCACGCACGCGACTCGCTGTGTTCAAGGATGTAACGCAGGGCGTCGGCGTTGAAGGTGGAATACATCGGCACCGACACGTGGCCGGCCATCATGACGGCAAGGTCGGCCAATACCCAGTGGGCGCTGTTCTTGCCAAGGATCGCCACCTTGCTGCCTTGCGGCCAGCCCTGCGCAATCAGCCAGGCGGCGATGCGCCGCACTTCGCTGCCGGCTTCGCCAAAAGCGATGTCGCGCACCGCGCCGCCGCCGGTGGGCTGGGTCAGGAAAATGCGACCCGGCTCCCTGCTCTCCCACTCGTAAAAATATTCCAGCGGCATTTTGCCGGTATCGCTGCTTGCCTGGGCTGCCATGCTTGTCTCCTTTTTTTGTGTTCCCGACGGCATTGTCTGGTGCAAGCGCCGCTTGCGCAAGCCTACTTTGCGGCGGGTGCCTCGATCACCCACAGATACAGGTTGCGCTCACCGTGCGCGCCCTGCACCTTGAGGGTCTGGCGTGGCGGCCAGTCCCCCATGTCGTGCACATAGGAGACCACCCGGCTACCCGGCTTGAGTTCACGCCATAGTTTCGCACGCAGTTTCAGGTTGAGGTCAGGCCACAGGAACAGGAACACCATGGTGGCGTCGCGGAAATCGGTGGTGAACAGGTCCTGCTCCAGAAAACGGATGCGCTCGGAAACCCCGGCAGCCGCGGCGTTGGCCCGGCTCTCGATGATGCGCTGCGGATCGATGTCGACACACACGCCGCGCGCGCCGGCCTTGACCGCGGCGATCACGCTGCGGCCATCGCCGCAACCGAGGTCGTACACCAGGTCGCCGTCGCGCACGCCGCCCAGGCGCAGCATGTCGGCGACCACGTTGTGCGGCGTCGGCTCGTAGTGGATGTCCGGCACCCGCGCCGCCTGCGCGTGCGCGGGTGTGGTGCCGACAGCGAAGATGCCGGACGCCAAAACCACAGACGCCAGCAACACGCGGCGGGTAACGGCAGACTTGATCGCCAGGATCGTCGCGACGCCTGGTAGAACTGCAGTGTTCCGCATGGCGGGCTTTACGGGTCGGAAGTTGACGGCAGGCGATGGTACGCGATTCGCATTCGCCAGTGCGCGCCGGGCCATAGCGGCGGCGATCGAATCGATTCGGCGCGCGCTTTTGTTAAAGTCGGGCCATGCTGTTTCACCGAAGGCCCGCCAGGTGCGGGTATGTCATGCCGCGCAGAGGATTGCCGTGCCAACCTGCCGCATGAGCCGCACATGACCCCGGCCGACCGCCAGTCCGGCGGCGTGTTGCTGGTGATCGCCGCCTGCGCCTGTTTCGCCACGCTCGATACCGGCAGCAAATACGTCAACCCGGTGGTACCGATGATGATGCTGATCTGGATCCGCTATGTGATCCAGATGCTGTTCATCGGCCTGGTACTGGTGCCGCGCCAGGACGGCGCGCCGTTCGCCACCCGCCATCCGCTATTGCAAGTGGTGCGCGGCCTGTTGCTCCTGCTTTGCAGCATGCTGGCGTTTCTGAGTCTCAAGTACCTGCCGGTCGGCGAATTCACCGCGATCGTGATGATCAGCCCGCTCTTGGTCACCCTGCTGTCGGCGGTGGCGCTCAAGGAACAGGTGTCGGTGCTGCGCTGGCTGCTGGTGTTCGGCGGCTTCGCCGGGGCGCTGATCGTGATCCGCCCCGGCAGCGAGGCGTTCGATGTCCGCATGCTGTTGCCACTGGCGCTGGTGGTGGCCAACGCCTCGTTTCAGGTGGTCACCAGCAAATTGTCGAAAACCGACGCCGCCGGCACCACCCATTTCATCACCGGATTGGCCGGCCTGATCGTCACCACGTTGATGTTGCCCTTCGTCTGGCAATCGCCACCCGAC
>JANPGJ010000097.1:0-9382 GCA_031423955.1 Burkholderiales bacterium | reverse complement strand
GTTCGCCGGCACCCGCCTGTTCGAACTCGAGGAAAACGGTGGCCTCGGCCTGGTGCGCGCACTGTCGCCGGCGCAGCGCGACGAAGCAATCCTGTTTCCTTCAAACCTGGCCGCCAACTTACCACCGTGTCGCCGACACCGCGCCGACCAGTTGCACCTGGGCGGCGCGTTTCAGGACAACCGCATCGTGCCGCTGGAAGGCACGGCTGCGGCCGGGTTTTCGAAGCGGCAGCGCAGGCATTTGCTTGAATTGGTCGAAGCCTTTGTCGAACCGCTGCCCGAAGGACCGCTGCGTGCGCGCATGGACGAAGTCGAACGCCACCTCGACGGCACCCGCTTTTGCTGGATCGGCGGCACCGGCGACGACGATACGTTTTATTACCGCATCCAGAGCCCGGTCGTGATGATCGAGTTCGACCATCACTCCGGCGTGTTCCTGACCAACGAAGCGCCGGCGAAGTTCCACATTCACACCATCGTGCGCACCCCAAACGGCAATGACTACGGCGCCGACCTGCTGCGCCAGCACCACGCACGCGACCACCATGCCGGCAGCCAGCCGGGCCGGCACGGCGAACAGATCGGTCACAAGCACAGCCATGCCGGCGGCAATGCGCATGAGCATCCGCATGATCATGGCCATGGGCAGGGCAATGACCATTCGCACGATCATGAACACGGTCATTCCCACGATCACGGTCATGGGCACGAACACAGTCACGACCACTCACACGATCATGGGCATGGACACCAGGACTAGCCGCGACGGCAGCTAGGCAGCGCGCAACCAGGAATCACCCATGGAAAACAGCAAGCCCGGCCGTCGCGGCTTCTGCATCACGGCCGTCGCCGGACTATTCGCCAGTCACCGCGGGTTCGCGCAAACGGCCAAATACCCGTCGCGCCCGGTCAAGCTGATCGTACCCTCACCGCCGGGTGGCGGCCCGGACATCGTCGGGCGCCTGGTGGCGCAACACCTGGCGCAACGCTGGGGCCGGCAGGTGCTGATCGAGAACATCGGCGGCGCTTCCGGCCAGGTCGGTGCGCTGGCCGTGGTGCGCGCCGCGGCGGATGGCTACACCCTGCTGTTTTCGCCGCCGACCCCGATCACCATCGCCGAGAACTTTGAGCCGAAACCGCCTTACGACGCGCGCAATGATCTGGTCGGCGCCGCGCTGATCGGCCGCAACCCCGCGCTGATCGTGATCAACAGCGCGGTCAAGGCCAACACCTTGCGTGAATTCATCGCGCTGGCCCGCGCTGAGCCCAACAAGCTGTTTTTCGGCTCCCCTGGCCTTGGCAATGCCTTGCACCTGATCGCCGAAATCGTCGCGGTCCAGGCCGGGATCAGGATGACCCATGTGCCCTACAAGGGCAGCGGCGCGGCGGTGGTGGGGCTCTTGGGCGGCGACGTGCAGTTCCTGGTGCAGTCGGCCGAAGCGGTGAAGGAACATGTGAAAAGCGGCCGTCTGCGCGCGCTGGCCACCATCGAATCGAGCCGCCTTGAGGCGTTTCCCGAGGTGCCCACCCTGGCCGAAAGCGGCCTTGCCAACCTGAACATCATGAACTGGTACGGCGCCTTCATGCCGGCCGCCACGCCGCGCGAATTGGTCGGGTTCTGGGAGCAGGAACTGCTCGCCGTGGCGCAAGACCCGGCGTTCGCCAGGCGCATGAAAGAAATGAGCTTCGATCCGGTCGCCTTCGGTACCCAGGAATTCGCCCGCATGATGGCAGCCGAACGCCCGCAATGGAGCGCGGCGATCAAGTCGGCCGGCATCGCCACCAGGAAAGACTAGCCGTCGCGCAGCACCAATCGAAAGGCATTCCAATGGATCTCGGTATCAAGGGTCGGCGCGCAGTCGTGTGCGCATCATCGCAGGGCCTGGGCCTGGCTTGCGCCACCGCACTGGCGCGCGAAGGCTGCGAAGTATTCGTCAACGGGCGTGACGCTGGCCGACTGGCTGCCGCACAGGCAAGCATCGCCGCTGCAACCGGCGCCCGCGCGCATGCGGTGGTCGCCGATATCACCAGCCAGGCCGGCCGCCAGGCCTTGTTCGACGCCTGCCCCGACGCCGACATATTGGTCAACAACAATGCCGGCCCACCGCCGGGCAAGCTGGCCGACTGGGACCACGCCGCCTGGCTGGCGGCGCTCGAAGCCAACATGCTGGCGCCGATCCTGCTGATCCGTGCGTTCCTGCCCGGCATGCGCGAACGCAGGTTCGGGCGCATCGTCAACATCACCTCGGCGATGGTCAAGAGCCCGCGCCCGCACATGGCGCTATCGACCACCGCACGCACCGGCGTGACCGCGTTTTCCAAGGCGGTGTCGATCGAGGCGGCGGCCGACAACGTGACGCTCAACAACCTGTTGCCGGAGCGCATTGACACGCCGCGCCAGCAATTCATGGCTGAACGCATGATGAAGGCGCAGAACATCGACCGCGCCGAGGCGCGCCGGCGGATCGCCGACACGGTGGCGGCGAAGCGCTTCGGCACCCCGGGCGAGTTCGCCGATGCCTGTGCCTTCCTGTGCAGCGCGCAGGCCGGCTTCATTTCCGGCCAGAACCTGCAGCTTGATGGCGGCTCATACCACGGCCTGATCTGAGCAGGCCCGAAGCCGATGAAGCAGGAAAGCACCTTTGTCATCGTTGTCGGCGGCGGACCGGTCGGCCTGACCTGTGCGATCGAACTGGGGCACCGCGATGTGCCGGCGATCCTGATTTCGGAGAGCCTGGACACGGCGCAACATCCGCGCTGCAACACCACCAATGCGCGTTCGATGGAGCACTTTCGCCGCCTCGGACTGGCTGACGAGATTCGCAGCAACGCGCCGCTGGCGAAGTTCGCACCGCAGGTCGCCTTCGTCACCCGTTTTTGCGGCCACGAACTCGGGCGCATCGACCTGTCGAAGTATCGCTCGACCACCAATACGCCGGGCGGCGCCTTTCAGTCGGCCGAGCGCAGCATCACCATCTCGCAGCTGTTTCTGGAGCCGATCCTCAAGCGCAACGCCGATACGCGGCGCTCGGTGTCGGTGCGCTTCGGCTTTCGAATGACCGGTTTCACCAGTTCCGGCGATGGCGTGCTGGTCGATGTGGAAAACGTCCGGACCGGCGAGCGCTCGCAGATCCGCGCGCGCTACATGGTGGCCGCCGACGGCGCACGCAGCCCGGCGCGGCGCCAGTTTGGCATCGGCATGAGCGGTGAAGACGGCCGCATCGAGCGCGCGTTCGTTGCCGGCGGCATGCTCACCTACTTCATTCGCGCACCCTCGCTGATCGCCGCAAGCGGCCGGCGGCCGGCCAACCTGACCTGGATCCTGAATCACCAGATCCGCGCCTTTGTGTTCGCACAGGACGGTGGCGAGCGCTGGATCGTGCATTACCGGGTGCCGGACGGCGTGGCCTGGGAGAGCGTGGACCACGACCAGGTGCTGCACTCGGTGTTCGGCAAGCCGGTGCCGTACGAGGTGATCTCGTCAGGCCCGTGGGCCGGCGGGCTGGCGCTGGTCGCCGAGCGTTACAGCCAGGACAGCGTGTTCTTCATCGGCGACGCGGCCCACCTGTTCACACCGCTCGGCGGGTTCGGCATGAACACCGGCATCGGCGATGCGGTCAATCTCGGCTGGAAACTGGCTGCCATGCACCAGGGCTGGGGCGGGCCCGCCCTGCTCGATTCGTATCACGCCGAGCGCCACCCGATCGGCCTGCGCAACTCGCGGCTCGGCGTGCAGTGTTCGCGGCGCAAGGGTGCATGGCAATTGCCGGCCAACATCGAAGACATGGGCGACGAAGCGGAGCGGGCGCGCCGCGCCTTCGGTGACTTCGCGGTGATCGATGATCTGGAAGAGTACGAAACCTCGGGCCTGCAGTTCGGCGAGCGTTACGAAAGCTCACCCATCATCGCCCACGATGGCGCAGCGCCGGTCGCCGACACCTGGGCCGGATATACACCGATCGACCATCCGGGTGCGCGGGCGCCGGATTTTCCGCTGCGTGAATCGGCAACCTTTCACGATGGCCTGGGCGACGGTTTCGCACTCGCGGTGTTCGCCGACGACATCGAATGCGCGCCCCTGGTCGCGGCCGCGGCGCGCCGCGGCATGCCGCTGCGGGTGCTTGCCTGTACGCCGCCTGAAAACCTGTATCGCTCCGCACTCGCACTGATTCGCCCGGACCGGCATGTGGCGTGGCATGGCAACGCCTTGCCCGCCGATCCGCTGGATCTGATCGATCGAGTGCGCGGCGCGTGAACGCGACCCATGGTGCGTTCCGCTTTCACACTGATCGGCCGTTGTCGCTACGGGCCAGTCAAACGGCGCAGCGCTTCTTCCACCCGCTTCATGTGCGCGGGCGAAAGTTCCGCCAAGGGCCTGGCGCCCATGAATCGCGTGTTGGAGATGGTGCGGATCTGATCGACCAGCAGGTCGGTCTCCAGTTTTGCGCGCGGCAGTTTGCCGAGGGCTACGCGCAGCGGAAACCCGTCCCCCTGGGCATCGCGATACACATTCGAGGTGCCCGGAATGACGATGGTGGTGGCATGGCCCGCCTGGTTCAGGATATCGGTCTGGATTACCAGCGCAGGACGACCGCGCTTGCCTGGTTCTTCCTTGTGCGTTTGCGGCTCGAAGTCGACCTCCCACATCTGGCCTCGTTGCAACTTAGCCAAGTCCGTCTCCACTGGCCGCGTCCATGGCTTCGTTCTCGGCCAGATGACGCGCGGAGAGCCTGCCTGACAGAAAAACCATGCGCTCTCTCAGAGTGCGTTCATTCTTCTCGCGCACCGCCTCGCGAACATAGTCCGAACTGGTCATGCGCAGTTCGGCGGCCAGGGTTCTGGTTTGCGCGGCGAATTCGGATGGGGCGCGAAAGGAAAGCGTCGCTGAAGACATTGCTTGTCTCCCATATTTGCATTTCATTATTGTATTACAAATTTGCAATCCGCCATGCTGGTCAATCTTGCCCACGGCATTTGAAATCACCTGCATCGGCGCACCTTGGAGCGCCCGGGTTCTGCAGGAAAAGCCACACGATGCACAGCCTATAATTGCATGCTGTCTTCCTGCATTTTTGCGATCAACGCGAAAGTCCAATATGTACCGGCATCTTCCACACGCCGCGCTTGCCTTGATCTTTCTTCATCTGGCCTGCATTGCCGCAGCAGTGGCGCAAGGCTTTCCGGCCCGACCGATCAGGCTGGTCGTTCCCTACGGCCCCGGCGCCTCGACCGACACCATGGCGCGGCTGGTCGGGCAGAAGGTCAGCGAAGACCTGAAGCAAGCGGTGATCATCGAGAATCGCGCCGGCGCCTCCGGCATGATCGGCGCCGACTTCGTCGCCCGTGCGGCGCCCGACGGCTACACGATTCTGCTGGCCACCGACGCCACCCATTCGGGCAACGTGCATCTGATGAAGGCGCCGCCGTTCCATCCGATCAAGGATTCGACGCCGATCACCATGGCGGCAAAAAATATCCTGGTGCTGGCGGCCAACCCTTCGTTCGCCCCCAACACGATTGGCGAACTGGTCGACTACGCGAAGAAGAACCCCGGCAAGCTTTCATACGGCAGTTCCGGCAGCGGCTCGCCGCACCATCTGGCCGGTGTGCTGTTGAACCAGATGGCCGGCATCGACCTGGTGCATGTGGCCTACAAGGGCGGCGCGCCGGCGATCACCGACGTGCTCGGCGGGCAGTTGCCGCTGGTGTTCTCAAGCATGGTGGCGGTGAGCGCGCAGATCAAGGCCGGCAAGCTCAAGGCCCTGGGCATCACCGAGAAGACCGGTGTCGCGGCGATGCCCGGTGTGCCGCCGATCGCCGACACGATCGCCGATTTCGAGATGCAGTCGTGGCTCGCCTTCGTCGGCCCGGCCGGGTTGCCGCCGGCGGTGCTGCAAACCCTCAGCCAATCGATCACCAAAGCCCTCAAGGCACCGGATGTGGCGGCCAAGCTGGGCGATGGCGGCCTGCTGGTGGTGGCGAATACGCCGGAGCAGTTCGCGTTGCAACTGAAGGCGGATTTCGAAAAGCGCGGTGAACTGATTCGCCGCAACAACATCACCGAATAGGATTTCATGGAACAGCAACAAGAGGCGCAGGGCCCGTTGGCGGGCATGGTGGTGATCGAACTCGGGCACAGCGTCGCCGCGCCGTTTGCCGGGCAAATCCTGGCCGACCTGGGCGCGGAAGTGATCAAGATCGAAAAACCGGAGGGCGACGATGCGCGCAAGTGGGGCCCGCCCTTCGTCGACGGCGCCTCGGCTTCGTACCAGGCGCTCAATCGCAACAAGCGTTCGGTGGTCGGCCGCCTGCGCGATCCGGTTGAACTCGGCAAGATCAAGCGACTGATTGTTGATCGCGCCGATGTCTGCCTGCAGAATCTGCGGCCCGGCCAGGTCGAGCAACTGGGCCTGGATGCCACCAGTCTCATGGCTGCCAAGCCTGCACTGGTGTATTGCAACATGGGCGCCTTCGGGGCGCGCGGGCCGCTGGCAGCACGCCCGGGTTACGACCCGCTGATGCAGGCCGCCAGCGGCATCATGAGCGTGGTCGGCACTGAAGGCCAGCCTTCGGTACGGGTCGGCCCGTCGATGGTCGACATGGGCACCGGCATGTGGGCAGTGATCGGCATTCTTTCCGCATTGCTCAAGCGCAAGGAAAGTGGTGTCGGCGCGGTAATCGACGTTTCACTCTACGAGACCGCGACGTCCTGGATGAGCCTGCACGCGGCGCAGTTCCTGGCCTCGGGCGTTGTGCCGGTGAAGACCGGCTCGGGCCAGGTCGGCATCGTGCCGTATCGGGCGTACCACACCGCCGATGGTGAACTGGTGGTGGCCGCCGGCAACGACAAGCTGTTCCGCGGCTTGTGCCAGGCTGTGGAGCATCCGGAGTGGGTTGCCGACGCGCGCTTTGCCAGCAACCCGGAGCGGGTGCGCCACGCCCACATCCTGTATCCGCTGATCGAAGCGGAGATGCAAAAGCGCAGTAATGCCGACTGGGTCGCCCGATTGGACTCCCAGGGCGTGCCGTGCGCCCCGGTGCAGAACACCCGGCAGATGCTGGAGCATGAGCAGACGTCAGCGCTGGGCGTGCTGCAGGCGGTGCCGGGCTCGAGCATTCCGATGATCGGCCTGCCGATTTCCTTTGACGGCGTGCGGCCCATGCCGCGCAGCGCGGCGCGCGCACTGGGCGCCGATACCGATGCAGTACTCAATCCAGCCAAGGAGGCGCCGTGAGCGCAGCATTCGTCGTTCCGCAATACCAGACCATCAGGCTCGAACAAAAAGGCGAGCACACCCTCCTGGCCACGCTTAACCGGCCCGAAGCCCTCAATGCGATCACCACCCAGATGGGCCACGACCTGTTCGACCTGTGGACCCGGCTGACGGTAGCGCCGGCCAACATTCGCTGCGTGGTCCTGACCGGCGCCGGCGAGCGCGCCTTTTGCGCCGGCGGCGACCTGAAGGAGCGCAACGGCATGAGCAACCAGGCCTGGCAGATGCAGCATGAGTGGTTCGAGCGCGGCTTCATGGCCCTGATCGAATGCGTGGTGCCGGTGATCGCCGCAGTGCATGGTCATGCGTACGGGGGTGGTTGCGAAACCGCACTCGCATGCGACTTCATCTTTGCCACCCGGGATGCGAAGTTCGCGCTGTCGGAAACCCGCCTGGGCATCATGCCGGGCGGTGCCGGCACCCAGACCCTGGCGCGCGCGATCGGCGAGCGCCGCGCCAAGCAGATGATTTATTCGGCACAGCCGATTGCGGCAAGCCAGGCCTATGAATGGGGCCTGGCCAACCAATTGTTCGATACCCGCGAGGCATTGCTTGCCGGCGCGCTGGCGATCGCCGACACCATTGCCGGCAACGGCCCCTTGTCGATCCGCCAAGCCAAAAAGTCGATTCACTACGGCCTGCAGACCGACATCCTCACCGGCTACCGCTTCGAGATCGAGGCCTACAACCGACTCGTCACCACCGAAGACCGCCTCGAAGGCGTGCGCGCCTTCAACGAGAAGCGCAAGCCGGTCTTCCAGGCGCGCTGATCGCCCCGCACACCACCCGAGAACACTCACTCATGACATCCGCACACAGCTCCGAATCCGTCAGCGTTCCGCTGGGCGAAGATTTTCCAGAGATCCGCGACGGCGTGCGGCGCATCTGCGCCGACTATCCCGCTCCCTACTGGCGCGAGCTCGACCGCCGCGAGGGCTATCCGACCGAATTCGTGCAGGCGATGACCGATGCCGGCTACCTTTCGTCATTGATCCCCGAGGAGTACGGCGGCGCCGGCCTGTCGCTGCGCGCGGCCGGCGTGATCCTGCAGGAATGCCACGCCAACGGCTGCTATGCCGCTGCCGCGCACGCCCAGATGTACACCATGGGCACCGTGCTGCGCCACGGCTCGCCTGAGCAAAAGGCGAAGTACCTGCCGAAGATCGCCTCCGGCGAATTGCGCCTGCAGGCCTTCGGCGTGACCGAGCCGACCACCGGCACCGACACCACCAAACTGAAAACCCGCGCGGTGCGCGACGGCGACCATTATGTGGTCAACGGGCAAAAGGTGTGGACCTCGCGCGCCGAGCATTCCGACCTCATGCTTCTGCTGGTGCGCACCACCCCGGCCGACCATGTGCAGAAAAAGACCGACGGCATCTCGGTGCTGTTGGTCGACATGCGCGAGGCACGCGGCAACGGCATGGAGATCAAGAAGCTCGGCGCGATGGTCAATCACAACACCACCGAGATTTTCTTCGACAACCTCAAGGTGCCGGCGGCGAACCTGATCGGGCCGGAGGGCAAGGGTTTTCGCTGCATCCTTGACGGCATGAATGCCGAACGGATTCTGGTGTCGCACGAGTCGCTCGGCGACGCCCAGTGGTTCATTCGCACCGCATCGAAATACGCCAACGAGCGGGTGGTGTTCGACCGCCCGATCGGGCAAAACCAGGGCGTGCAGTTTCCGATCGCGCGCGCCTATGCCGAGTTGCAGGGCGCCGACATGATCGTGCGCAAGGCCGCGGCGCTGTTCGAGGCCGGCCTGCCCTGCGGCGAGGAAGCCAACATCGCCAAGTTGTTGTCGTCGGAGTCGGCATGGAATGCCGGCGAAGCCTGCATGCAGACCCACGGCGGCTTCGGCTATGCGCGTGAATACGATGTCGAGCGGCGCTGGCGCGAGGCGCGGGTGCAGCGCACCGCGCCGATTTCCACCAACCTGATCCTGGCCTATATCGGCGAGCACGTGCTGGGCATGCCGCGTTCATACTGAAGATAAGCACCATGAACCGGAACGCCGCAACTGGAGCACCATCGCAGGCGCCGCCGGCGACGATGTTCGACAAGATATGGGCCACCCACGCCATCCGCCAGCTGGCCGATGGCGT
>JANPGJ010000096.1:0-13548 GCA_031423955.1 Burkholderiales bacterium | reverse complement strand
CCTCCCTGTCGTCTCGCTCGGCTTCCTCGCGAGCCTAGCGCTCTGCGGCTTCACGCGCCAGGCGCGCGGCCTCTTCGTGGGCGATGCGCTCGGCTTCCTCGCGAGCCTTGCGTTCAGCGGCTTCACGCGCCAGGCGTGCGGCCTCTTCCTTGGCGATGCGTTCGGCTTCCTCGCGAGCCTTGCGTTCGGCGGCTTCACGGGCCAGGCGCGCGGCCTCTTCCTTGGCGATGCGCTCGGCTTCCTCGCGAGCCTTGCGTTCGGCGGCTTCACGGGCCAGGCGCGCGGCCTCTTCCTTGGCGATGCGTTCGGCTTCCTCGCGAGCCTTGCGTTCGGCGGCGTCACGCGCCAGGCGTGCAGCCTGTTCCCTGGCGATGCGTTCGGCGTCCTCGCGTGCCTTGCGTTCAGCGGCTTCACGCGCCAATCGGGCGGTTTCTTCCTGTGCCTTGCGGGTCGCTTCTTCCTGCGCTTTGCGTTTTGCCTCTTCGGCCATCCGCGCCTGCTCACGCAACAATGCGTCTTCACGCGCTTTGCGTTCCGCCTGCGCGCGAGCAACTATTTCCGCCTTTCGTTTCGCCTCAAGTTCAGTGGCGCGGGCCGCCGCAGCGGCGGCCTCCTGCTTGCGCTGATCCGCTTCCTTGCTGGGTGAAGCGGGTATCACAGAGGCGAAAGCGGTGAAATCGAGATCGTCTTCGGTGATTTCCTGGACCCGGATGGCAGCCGCCGCCGAGCCAGGGGTGGGCATAATCGACTCCGGCCCGCCTTTGGTGATGAACTCGCGGATCAAGTCGAATTCGAGCAATTTTTCGAAGATCGCACGCAGCTTCAGGGGCGGCAAGCGATTGAGCTTTTCTTCGAGTTGGACGAGCGTGGACTTGCCGTCGACCAGGATCAGAGCTTGTCGCTCGTCGCTTGACAGCTTGATGCTTTTTTTTGTGATTTCCAGAGACCCTTTGCCGGTCTTGGAAAAAATCGTCCGATTGTCCATGATTACTGCTTGGCGAAAGCGTCAGTGCCCTGTAGTTGTTGTGGAGTTTCCTGAACCTACGGCCAGCATCAACCGCGGTGCCGTGGCCTTACCGCCGGGCCCTTACACCAACACCTGGGACCGCAGCAACTTCCGAGGTTGCCGCACGTTGTGCGGGGTCAATCCCGGATTGTGTTCCAAAAACGTCGCTCCTGGTTCGCCGCTGACCGACCGGCTACTGCCGGAAAAGTCGAACGCCCAGTCGCGAGGATCGATTGTCACGCATGGTGCAATTCTCGATTTACGGCGCGCGCACCACACTACAGAACTGCAGTTTCTCACATGCCGGCCGATTCGGACCCAACTCTCGTGGCCGGCTCTAGAATGCCGGCAGAAGGAAATTCGCATCGACCGACAATCGTTGCGGGCACATCGCGTTTCGGGGAGGGCGATATCGGCATGACACAGCTTCTGTTGGTTCGGCATGGTGAAACATTCTGGAACCTGGAGCGGCGCATCCAGGGCCAGACCAACAGCGAACTCTCGCCGGCCGGCCTGGCGCAAGCCGAGGCGCTGGCGATTCGCCTCAGGGACGACCCTGCCAGGCTTCTGGTGGCCAGCGATCTGGTCCGTACAATGCGGACGGCGGCGCCGCTGGCGCTCTGCACCGGGCTTGCGATAGAACCGCATGCCGGGTTGCGCGAGCGCTCGTTCGGGGTATTCGAGGGGCATACCGTGGCCGAGATTGAGCGGAAATATCCACGCGAATATGCCGGCTGGAAGAGCCGGGACCCGGAATACGTGATTCCCGGCGCCGAAACCCTGGTCCAGTTGCGGCACAGGGTCAAGGCGGTACTCGAAGCAATTGCGCGGCGCGGCGTCAGCCGCGTGATTGTGGTTACCCATGGCGGCGTGCTCGATGTTGCCTACCGCATCGCGTTGGGAATCGCCGACGATGCGCCGCGGGCCTGGCCGTTGCACAACGCCAGCATCAATCAGATCGAGGTCACGGACGATCATTGGTCGCTTGGTCCGTGGGGCGATGTTGCGCATCTGGCCGATGTTGGTGACGAGATCGCCTGAGCTTGCGGCGGCGTTTCGAAAATGGGCGCGAACCGACCAATCCGGTTCGCAGGGCATGACACAAGATGTTGGGGGTCAGGGTGTTGATTAAGGCTAAAGTGGGCTGCACTGCTACAATCTGTAGTTGATCGACCCTCGCTCGATCAGCGCTCGTGCGGTCAACGTGCGGTCAACGTGCGGTCAATATTCCAACCCTGTTTCTGCCAATAACGTCGCCCACCATGTTCAGCTTCGCGAATCGCCTCGAAACCACCGACCCTGAACTGTTTGCCGCGATCGCCCTGGAAAATCGCCGCCAGGAAGACCATATCGAGTTGATCGCCTCGGAAAACTACGCGTCGCCGGCGGTGATGGCGGCCCAAGGCTCGCAGCTGACCAACAAGTATGCCGAAGGCTATCCAGGCCGGCGCTACTACGGCGGCTGCGAATTCGTCGATATCGCCGAGACCCTGGCCATCGAACGGGCAAAAAAACTGTTTGGCGCCGAGGCTGCCAACGTTCAGCCGAACTCCGGCTCACAGGCCAATCAGGGCGTCTTTTTCGCAATGCTCGAACCCGGCGACACCATCATGGGCCTGTCGCTGGCCGAGGGCGGGCACCTGACCCACGGCATGCCGCTCAACATGAGCGGCAAGTGGTTCAAGGTGGTGTCGTATGGCCTGAATGCAGCCGAAGAGATCGACTACGACCGCATGGAAGCACTGGCGCGCGAGCACAAGCCCCGGCTGATCATCGCCGGCGCTTCAGCCTATGCGTTGCGCATCGATTTCGAGCGCTTTGCACGCGTCTGCCAGGCCGTCGGCGCTTATTTCATGGTCGACATGGCCCATTACGCCGGCCTGATTGCCGCCGGCGTATATCCGAATCCGGTGCCGCACGCCGATTTCGTCACCACCACCACCCACAAGACCCTGCGCGGCCCGCGTGGCGGGCTGATCCTGATGAAAGCCGCACATGAAAAGAAGATCAACTCGGCGATCTTCCCCGGCATCCAGGGCGGTCCCCTGATGCACGTGATCGCCGCCAAGGCGGTGGCGTTCGGCGAAGCGATGAAGCCGGAATTCAAGGCCTATCAGCAACAGGTGCTGGTCAACGCCGACGCCATGGCCCGCGCGTTGGTCGCCCGTGGCATGCGGGTGGTCTCAGGGCGTACCGAGTCGCACGTGTTCCTGCTCGATCTGCGGGCCAAGAATGTCACCGGCAAGGCGGCCGAGATCGCGCTCGATCTGGCGCACATCACGGTCAACAAGAACGCCATCCCGAATGACCCGGAAAAGCCGATGGTGACCTCCGGCATCCGGATCGGCAGTCCGGCGATGACCACCCGTGGCTTCGGTGCCGCCGAGGCCACCGCCGTCGCCCACCTGATCGTCGATGTGCTCGACGCACCGCAGGACGAGGCCAATCTCGCCCGGGTGCGCGCAAAGGTGGCGCTGCTGTGCAAACGTTTCCCGGTGTACGGCGCGTGATGCCGACGCTCGGCCGCAGGCTCGATCCGGCGTCGGCCGGCGCGCTCGCCGGGCCCGCAAGCCGCCGCCGGTAGGCTTTTCGCACCCGCCATGCGCTGCCCCTTCTGCACCCATTCCGACACCTCGGTGGTCGACAGCCGCGAGGCCGACGAGGGTGCGGTGATCCGCCGCCGCCGCCGCTGCCTTGCCTGCGACAAGCGATTCACCACCTACGAGCGGGTCGAGTTGCGGATGCCGGTGCTGGTCAAGAAAAACGGCGCGCGGGTCGACTACGACCGTGAAAAGCTGCGTGCCAGTTTCAAGCTCGCGTTGCGCAAGCGCGAAGTGCCGGCCGACAAGGTTGACGAAGCGATCGCCCGCATCGAAGAGCGCCTGATCGCCATGGCCGAGCGTGAAGTCGAGACCAACCGGGTCGGCGAACTGGTGATGCGCGAATTGAAGAAGCTCGACAAGATCGCCTATATCCGCTTCGCCTCGGTGTATCGCAGTTTCGAGGACCCGGGCGAATTCGAGGATGCCATCGCCGAGCTCAGCCCGACCCGCCGGGCCCGTCGCAGCTGAGGCGATGTTCACGCCGCTCGACCAGGCATTCATGCGCCGTGCCCTCGAGCTGGCCGAGCGCGGACTATATACGACCACCCCGAACCCGCGCGTCGGCGCGGTGCTGGTCAAGGACAGCAAGACCATCGGCGAAGGCTTCCACCTGACCGCCGGCGAAGGCCATGCCGAGGTCAACGCGGTGCGCGATGCGATCGCCAGGGCGGGCGCCGATGCGGTGCGCGGGGCGACCATTTACGTCACCCTGGAGCCCTGCAACCATCACGGGCGAACGCCGCCATGCGTCGATTTGCTGCTTGAGGCCGGCATTGCCCGGGTGGTGGCGGCAATGGAAGATCCGAATCCGAAGGTGGCCGGCCAGGGGCTGGCGCGCCTGCGCGGCAGCGGGGTCGATGTGCGGGTCGGCCTGTTGGCGGCCGAGGCACGTGAACTCAACATCGGCTACGTCTCACGCATGACGCGCGGCCTGCCGTGGGTGCGCCTCAAGTTGGCGGCCAGCCTCGACGGCAAGACCGCGCTTGCCAATGGCCAAAGCCAGTGGATCACCGGGCCTGACGCGCGACGCGACGGCCATGCCTTTCGTGCCCGCGCCTGCGCAGTCCTGTCCGGCATCGGCACGGTCAAGAGCGACAACCCGCTGCTCAATGTGCGTGATGTGATCACCCCGCGCCAGCCGCTCAAGGTGATCGTCGACAGCCACCTGCAGACCCCGCCCGACGCGCGCTTGCTGGCCGAGGGGCGGATCCTGATCGTGTGCGCGGCGGACGACGCGCCGGCGCGTGCCCGGCTGCTTAAGGCCGCGCAGGCGCATGGTGCCGACCTTGAAGTCATCGCCCTGCCGGACGGCGGCGGCAAGGTCGAGCTTGGCGCACTGATGCGCGAGTTGGCGCGCCGCGAGCAGAACGAGATCCACGTCGAATCCGGCTTCAAGCTCAATGGCTCGCTGTTGCGTGCCGGCTGTGTCGATGAGCTGCTGCTGTATTTCGCCGCCAGCATCATCGGCGACGCCGGCCAGGGCATGTTCAACCTGCCGCCGCTGGAAAACCTGAACCAGCGCCGCATGCTGAAAATCCATCGCGTCAACCAGCTGGGCGACGACCTGCGCGTGATTGCGCGGATCGTCGATTGACCGTTTCCAGGCCCATGACAGCCTCCCTGGAGGCTTGCGTTTGTCGTGAGTCACGCATTGTCCGACAACCAGGAGCAACACGGCATGTTCACCGGAATCGTCGCGGCCGTCGGTCGCATCACGGAGGTCAAACCACTGGGCGGCGCGGAAGCCGGCGTGCGCCTGGCGATCGACGCCGGCAGCCTGGGTCTGGATGATGTTGCCCTCGGCGATTCGATCGCGGTCGAAGGGGCCTGCATGACCGTGGTGCACAAGGACGGCAACAGCTTCGCGGTGGAGGTGTCACGCGAGAGCCTGTCGAAAACCGCCGGCCTGGCCGCACCCGGCGAAGTCAACCTTGAAAAAGCCTTGTCCTTGTCGACCAAGCTGGGGGGGCATCTGGTGTCCGGCCATGTCGATGGTCTCGGGCGGGTCGAAAAGTTCGCCGCGGTCGGCGAATCCTGGGAACTGGTGGTGCGCGCGCCACGCGATCTGGCCAAGTATCTTGCCTACAAAGGCTCGATCACCGTCAACGGCGTCAGCCTGACGGTCAACCGGGTGACCGACGGCGCCGATGGCGCCGATTTTTCGATCAACCTGATTCCGCACACCATCGCGATGACCACCTTGCGGCGCCTGGCGCCCGGCGCCCTGGTCAATCTGGAAATCGACCTGATCGCGCGCTACGTCGAGCGCATGCTGACCGCGAAGTAGATCGAACTGCGATGCTGCATCGCACATATCGCGTCGGCCGGTTGACAAATGACCGCGAGTCATTTATTCTCCAATTTAAATGACCCAAGGTCATTTGCCGCTAAAGTGAAGAAGCGCCGCTGGTTCGGGCGCATTTCTTCTGCCTGCAACCTGCAATCGATGCATCCGATCCCATGGTCATTGTTCACCGCGCCGTCCAGGCCGAAGACAAAGCCGCCCGCCGCGCCACCATCCTGGAGGCTGCCGAGGCGCTGATTGCCGGCGACCCGGAGAATTTCGCGTCTGTCGCGCAGGTGGCTGAGGCCGCCGGTCTGGCCAAGGGCACGGTCTACCTGTATTTCCGCAGCAAGGAAGAGATGGTGCTGGCGGTGCATGCCCAGCATACCGCGCGCATGTTTGATTTGCTGGGCGACCTGCTGGCGGCCAATCACGGCCGGCAGATGCGGGCGCAGCAAGTGGTTGACTCGTTCTGCGCGTTCGCCACCGCCAACCCGCTGTTCCTGCATTTGGGCGCGGCCTGCCATTCCAGCTTCGAGCGCAACATCGACCCCGAGGTGATGTACGAATTTCGCACCGCCGTGGCCGCCCGTCTCGCCCATTTCGGGCCCTTGATCGAGGACTGCTTCGCGGCACTCGCCCCAGGTGGCGGCATCGCGGTGCTGCATGCGACCTATGCGTTTGCGCTTGGCATGTGGCAGTTGTGCGACCCGACCCACAAGGAAGCCAAGGGTATCGGCAAACGCCCCGGGCTCGAAGTATTCGATCGCGATTTCCGCGCCGACCTGCACAACGGTCTGCTCGCTTTGTGGCATGGCTACATGCGGGCGCCCGACGGCGGCGCCGCCTGAGGAGAACATGATGTGGCATTCGAAATTGAACCCGACGGCGTCCGTTGCGCTGCTGTTGGCCATCGCGGCGCTGGGCGCTGGTTGCGCGCCGAAGGCCGAACTGGCTGAAGATGTCCGGCCGGTGCGGGTCACCCGCGCGGTTGCCGTCGATACCCGCGGTGCGACCGCGTTTGCTGCCGAGATCAAGGCGCGCTATGAAACCGACCTGTCGTTCCGGGTGGCCGGCAAGATCCTGGCGCGCACTGTCGATCTTGGGGCAAGCGTGAAAAAAGGCCAGGTGCTGGCACGGCTCGACGCCCAGGATGCGAACCTCAACGTGGCGGCAGCGCGCGCCAACCTGGCCTCGGCCGACAGCGATCTTGAATTTGCGCGTGCCGAACTGGCGCGCTACAAGGACCTGCGCGACCGCAACTTTGTCAGCCAGGGCGTGTTCGACCAGAAGGACAATGCCTTCAAGGCGGCCAGCGCGCGCCGCGATGCCGCTGCCGCGCAAGCCGGCGTATCCGGCAACCAGGCTGGCTACACCACGCTTGCCGCCGACGCCGACGGCGTGATCACCGGCGTCAACGCCGAACCCGGCCAGGTGGTGAGCGCGGGCCAGGCGGTGGTGCGGGTCGCCCGCCTGGGCGAAAAGGACGCGGTCTTCAACGTTGGCGAGAACCAGGTGGCGCAGATTCGTGCCAACCCGCAGGCGAACATCAGCCTGTGGTCGGCGCCGGGCCGGCTGTATGGCGGCCGGGTGCGCGAAATCGCCGCCGCCGCCGACGCCGCCACCCGCACCTACCAAGTCAAGGTGGCGATCGCCGATGCCGATGACGCGATGCGCTGGGGAATGTCGGCCAACGTCGGCTTCACCGGTGGAACGGCAGCGGCTCGGGCGATCCTGCTGCCGATGACCGCATTGGCGCAGACCGACGACAAGTCAGGCGCCAAGCCGGCTGTATGGGTGGTCGGTGGCGACCAGAAAGTGCAACTGCGGCCGGTGGCGATCGGCCGCTATGGCGAGTCGATGGTCGAAGTGACCCAGGGATTGACAGGTGGAGAATTGGTGGTGACGGCCGGGGTGCACAAGCTGAAGGCGGGCCAGAGCGTCAAGCCGCTCGCCAGCGAAACCAGCGCCGCGGCCGACGGCGGCGCTGCCCCTGCGGCCGCGACGCCAGGTGCGGTCGCCCAGATTGAAGCGCCTGCCTCGTCGGCGAAAAACTAGGGCGGTTGGCCCGCGCCGGAAGCCAAGGCACGCGCCCGCTGCCCGCTGATCGCATTTTTCCGCCTGGCGCGATGTTCAGCTTGCTCCATTCCGCGCACTGCTTGCCACCTGCATCAGGCCCGGCCGATCGGCTGGCGCCGGCGGGCTACCCAGTCACAGCACGATAGGTCAACGTCATGCAGCAGTTCAATCTCTCCGAGTGGGCCCTCAAGCACCAGTCCTTCGTGCTCTACCTGATCATCGTGCTCGGCGTGATCGGCGTGTTCTCCTACAACCGGCTCGGGCAATCGGAGGCGCCACCATTCACCTTCAAGATCATGACCGTGCGCACCGGCCTGCCCGGCGCCACCGCGCGCGAAGTCGAGCAGCAGGTCACCGAGCGGGTCGAGAAAAAGCTGCAGGAAATGCCGGAGATCAATTTCCTGCGCAGCTTTTCGCGTCCCGGCGAGTCGCTGGTGTTTGTCGCCATCAAGGATTCGATTCCCGCCGCCCAGGTGCCGGAGGTGTTCTATCAGGTGCGCAAGAAGGTTGGCGATATCCGCGCCAGCCTGCCCGCGGGGGTGCAGGGACCGTCCTTCAATGACGAGTTCGGCGACACCTTCGGCAACATCTATGCGGTGACCGGCGACGGCTTTTCCTATGCCGAGGTCAAGGAGTATGCCGATCGCATCAAGAAAGAGCTGCTGCGGGTGCCGGACGTCGCCAAGGTCGAACTGATCGGCGAGCAGGAAGAGAAGATCTTCATCGAGCTGGCCAACACCAAGATCGCCAACCTCGGGCTGGATGCCCAGACCATCATCGGCGTGTTGCAGCAGCAGAACGCGCTGACCCCGGCGGGGGTGTTCGACACGCCCTCTGAGCGCGTGTTCCTGCGCGTCTCCGGCGATCTCGAGTCGGTGGCCACGGTCAGCAACCTGCCGATCCGCGTCGCCGGCCGCACCATTCGCTTGGGCGACATCGCCACGGTCACGCGCGGTTTCGCCGACCCGCCGCAATCGAAAATGCGCTTCATGGGCCAGGAAGCGCTCGGCATCGGGGTGTCGATGCGCAAGGGCGGCGACATCATCGCCCTCGGACGCAATCTCGATCGCGAGCTCGACCGCATCGAGACCAGCCTGCCGGTCGGGATCGAGATCACGCGGGTCAACGACCAGCCGCGCGCGGTGCGCGCCTCGATCAGCGAGTTCGTGCGTTCGGTCAGCGAGGCGGTGGTGATCGTGCTGGCGGTCAGCTTCCTGTCGCTCGGCTTTCGCACCGGCATCGTGGTCGCGCTGTCGATCCCGCTGGTGCTGTCGTTGACCTTCATGTTCATGAACATCTTCGACGTCGGCCTGCATTCGATCTCGCTGGGTGCGCTGATCCTGGCGCTTGGCCTCCTGGTCGACGACGCCATCATCGCGGTGGAAATGATGGCGCTCAAGATGGAAGAGGGCATGGACCGCTTCAAGGCCGCCAGCTTCGCCTACACCTCGACCGCGTTTCCGATGCTCACCGGCACCCTGGTCACCGCCGCCGGTTTCCTGCCGATCGCCACCGCGCGTTCCTCCACTGGCGAATACACACTGTCGATCTTCCAGGTGGTGGTCATCGCGCTGTTGATTTCCTGGGTGGTGGCGGTGATCGTGATCCCGTACCTCGGCTATCACCTGTTGCCGGCGCACCCGCACGGCAAGGCGGGCGCGGCCGCACCGCACAAGCCCGGCTGGATCGAACGCTTGCCGGTGGTCGGCCGCCTGGTCGCCTTCGGGCGCAACTTCTACAACCATTTCCGCGATGTCGTCGAGTGGTGCATCACCTGGCGCACGACGGTGATCGTCGCCACCATCGCGCTGTTCGGGTTGTCGATCTTCGGTTTCAAATTCGTGCAACAGCAATTCTTTCCGTCGTCGACTCGGGTCGAGCTGCTGGTCGACCTGAAGCTGGCCGAAGGCTCATCCTATTGGGCCACCGAACGCGAGGTCAAAAAGCTCGAAGCGCTGATCAAGGGCGAGAAGCAGCACTACGACAACTTTGTCAGCTATGTCGGCACCGGCAGCACGCGCTTCTTCCTGTCGCTCGACCAGCAATTGCCGGCGCCCAGCTTCGCCCAGTTCGTGATCACCGCCAACGACCTGAAGGCGCGCGAACTGCTGCGCGAGAAGATGATCAAGCTGCTCGACGGCGAGCAATTTTCCGCCCTGCGCGGCCGCGTGCTGCGGCTGGAAAACGGCCCGCCGGTCGGCTACCCGGTGCAGTTCCGCGTCAGCGGCGACGACCTCACGGTGCTGCGCGCGACCGCCGAGCAGGTCGCCGGCGTGATGCGCACCAACCCCGGCCTGGCCAACGTCAACCTCGACTGGAACGAGCGCTCCAAGGCGGTGCGGCTTGCGATCGACCAGGACAAGGCGCGTGCCCTCAACATCAGCACCCAGGACCTGTCGGCTTTTCTCGCCACTTCGATCAACGGCGCCACCGTCACCTTTCTGCGCGAGCGCGACAAGCTGATCGAGGTGCTGCTGCGCGGCGCGCCGGCCGAACGGGCGCAATTGGGGCAACTGCAGAATCTCTCGGTGCCGACCCGCTCCGGCCGTGCGGTGCCGCTGACCCAGATCGCGCGCATCACCTACGACTTCGAAGAAGGCATCGTCTGGCGCCGCGACCGGCTGCCGACCATCACCATCCGCGCCGACATTTATGGCGACGTACAGCCGGCCACCGTGACTGCCGCGATCGACCCGAAGCTCGACCAGTTCCGGCGCGCGCTGCCGCCGGGCTTCCGGATCGAAGCCGGTGGCTCGGTCGAAGAGTCCGCCAAGGCCGGCGCCTCGATCGCCGCCGGCATGCCGTTGATGGTGCTGACCATGCTCACGGTGCTGATGATGCAGCTGCAAAGCGTGCAGCGGATGATCCTGGTGGTGCTGACCGCACCGCTCGGCCTGATCGGCGTCAGCGCCGCCCTGCTGATCTCCGGCAAGCCGTTCGGCTTTGTCGCCCTGCTCGGCTTCATCGCGCTGTCCGGCATGATCATGCGCAACAGCGTGATCCTGATCGACCAGATCGAGCAGGACATCGGTGCCGGGCATGAACCATGGAACGCGGTGATCGACGCCACCGTGCGGCGCTTCCGGCCGATCGTGCTGACCGCGCTGGCGGCGATCCTGGCGATGATTCCGCTGGCGCGCTCGGTGTTCTTCGGGCCGATGGCGGTGGTGATCATGGGCGGCCTGGCGGTGGCCACCGCCCTGACCCTGCTGTTCCTGCCGGCGGCCTATGCGGCCTGGTTCAAGGTGAAGAAGCCGGTGCCGGCAATGTGATTTGGACAACCCGGCGGATTGAAGGCTGCCGGAGGTACTTGTGTCGCTAGATCGGTTCGACGGCAAGCGCCGTCAGTGGGCCGGTTCCGGCTGCGCCTCCACGTTTGCCCCGGCAACCCAGGTCACCACCCGGTTGCGGCCTGAGCGCTTGGCCTGATAGAGCGCCTCGTCGGCGCGTTCGACCAGCTTGGCCGGGTCTTCAAGGTCGGGCGTGAGCAAGGCCAGGCCGAAGCTCGATGTCACGCTCAGGTTGCTCGCCGAGCGCACTGAAGCGCCGGCGTTGGCCTCGATTTCCGCGCGCAGGCGTTCGCCGATCGCCTGCGCCTGCTCGGTCGTCACCCCGGGCAGGAAGATGCAAAATTCCTCGCCGCCATAGCGACACAACAGGTCGGCGTCGCGCAGGCCGGAGAACAGCTGTTTGGACACCGCCTGCAACACGGCATCGCCGACCGCATGGCCATGCTTGTCGTTGAATGACTTGAAATGGTCAATGTCGGACATGATGCAATGCAGTGGGGTGCCGTCGGCGCGTGCCGCGGCCAGCAGTTGCGCTGCGCTCTCGAAAAACGCGCGGCGGTTGAGGCAGCCGGTCAGCGGGTCGCGGGTCGCCAGCTTCTTCAGTTCCTCGTTCTGCTTTTCGATCTGCGCCCGCGAGTGATCGAGGTCGCCCAATGCCGCCAGCAGCGACTGGTTGGCCTGCTCCAGCGCGGTGACGTCGTCGAAGGTGACCATGCAACCGCGCACGCCGCGGCGACCGTCCATGATCGGCGCGCAGTTGACCACCGTCTTGCGCGGGCCGTGCGCGGCGTTTGCCAGTTCCATCATGTCGCCGGTGAGCGCACGCTGATGCACGATCGCCTGCATCCAGGGAAAGGCGGTCGGCGCGCCCTTGTGAACATGGCGCAGCGCACGCAATTCATGCGCCGCCCGGCCCTGGATGGCCACCGCATCTTCGCCCAGCCAGTCGAGCAGGGTCTGGTTGGCCAGCATCACGCGCCCCTTGGTGTCGAGCACCAGCACGCCTTCGGTGAAGGTGTCGAACGCCGCCCGCACGCGATCCGGAATCACCGCCGACGGGTCGAGATAGGAGAGCACACGACGCAAATAGAGTGAGAACAGCACGAAGCCGGCGAACCCGAGCGCGACCAGGACCCGCACCAGCGGGTCGGCCAGCCAGCGCTGCCAGGCGCCGGCATACAGAACCTTGAACGACACCTCGAGGTTGGCCCAGTCCTGGCCATCGGCGCGCAAGGCAACGCGGATATGGTTCGCGGTTGATTGGCCCGCTGGCGGCGGCGACCAGTGGCGCGCATGCTCGCCCACCTGCACCAGCACGACACCGTCGTGACGGCGCACCGCCAGCGACAAGGCATCGTCCTGGCGCGCCAGCAGGGCTTGCAGCGCGCGGCTCAATGTCTTCTCGTCGCTCGAGCCCATCAATTGCGAAACCAGCGTGGCGAAACTCTCGGCGCTGTGCTTGCGCGATTGCATCAGTTCGGCCTGGCGGTCGGGCATCAGGCCGATGGCGATGTCGATCAGCAGCAGGGACGAGATGATCAGCGCGATCAGGCCGGCGCTGATGCGGGTGGCCGGGGTCAGGCGCGGCAGGCGCAGGTTGCGCAGCCAGGGAAATGAAAGGGTGGTCATTGGCAATCCAGTCTGATCGTAGCCGGGTCAGGCGCTCTCGCGGCGCAGCAGTTCGGACACCGCCGCCTCGGTCTGGGCATCGTGATCCGGTTTGTCATGTTCGTCTTCACCGGCTTTGCGCTCCCAGTCCGGCTTGGCTTCATCCGGGCTCAGCACCGGGATCGGGTCGAGGTGGCGCCAGGCCGGCATTGACACCAGCAGGGTTGTCATGATGCCGACACTGCGCAGCGCCCAGGCGACAAAGCCCGCGGTGGCCAGTGCGCCGCTGATCTTGACACCGTTTTCGAAACTCAGCAGTGGCCGACTGCCGCCTGAGGCCTCGTCGCCGTTCGCACCGGCGCCAGGATCGAAGCTGAGCACAGCCCCCGGAGGTGACCAATTTGACGACTCGGCAGCCGGTGCACGCAGCAGCGCATTGACTTTGAAATCGATGCTCGAGAAGTCCCATTCGTTGAGGTTCGGTGCGTCAGCGGCGAATGGGTGGGTGACTGCGACAACACTCGCGGCCACCAGCCGGACCGACGGCGGCGCGAATGACAAATTGTTGTCCCTGAGGATTGCCGAGGCGATCGCCTGCTCCAGCGCGGCGGCACTGTCGGCGACCGCGCTGCCGGGGGGGGCGACGATACTTGACGCTCGGCCGGAAGCCGGCGTGCC
>JANPGJ010000095.1:0-4915 GCA_031423955.1 Burkholderiales bacterium | reverse complement strand
AGCCAATGCGGACGAGCTCGTGGTGGTTTCGCACAACTGGGATGAGATCCGCCGTTTGATGTGGGATTATGTCGGGATTGTGAGAACGCAAAAGCGTCTGGAGCGCGCTCAGAAACGGATTGCGAATCTTCAAGAAGAGATCCAGGCCTACTACTGGGATTTTATCGTCACCGGTGATTTGCGTAGTCCTTTGGGACCACTCGTGATCCGAACGGCGGCGCAAACCGCGGTTTTGGCGCCCGCGGCAACGCGAATTCAATCGCCGCCGGCCCGGCAATGAGCCGAACGGACTACGCCGCTGTTGCGGCGGCGGCGCGAACTGTCACGCGTCAAGCCGTTCAGCGGTGGGGGTTCCGCTCGGCAACAGGTGCAAACCGAGTGCCTTGGAGACCGCCTGGGCGCGGTTCGAGGCGCCCAGCTTGCGCAATATCTTCTGCACGTGGTTTTTCACCGTCAGCGGGCTGATGTTGAGCAGGGTGCCGATCTCCTGGGTGCTCTTGCCTTCGCGCACCCAGCCGAGGATTTCGACTTCGCGCCCGGTGATCACCAGTTGCGTCGGCGCCGCCTCCTGGCGCGGCGCGTCGCGGCCCTGTTCGGCGGCGATGATGCGGCGATAGGTCGCCTGCAGGTACGGGGTCAGCAGTTCGAGCATGAAACTGTGGCGCGCGGTGAGCGGCTGGAGGTCGCGCTTGACATGCGGCGGCACCAGCGCCGGCCCGACCTGGGCGAAACAGAAAAAGGTCTCCGGCACCTGCGGGTCCTGTTGCGCCGGCGTGCCATGGGCGACGAATTCGTCGATGCAGCTATCGAGCAGCGCCGCCGCCAGGCTGGTGCGGCGCGGCGCGGCGGCCGCGGCCGGCTCGCTGGAACACGGCATGCGCTCGGTGCGGTTCCAGAATTCGACCAGCCGCGCCATCAGGCCGGTATCGGCCGCGTAGAGTGTCGCCAGCACATCGCGCGGCAGCGGAAACATGGCGAAGCAGTCGTAGACCAGCGCATTGCCGGCCAACCCGTGATGGGCGCAAATCAGGGCGTCGTGCGGCACCATCGCCGCCAGCCGGCTTTGCACCCAGATATGAAACTGGTAGCGCCGCCGGATCGACAGCGAAGACTGGATGGTGAACAGCAATTGCTCGGTCTCGCCCTGGGTCAGAGTGGTGAGGCCTTCGAGTTCGTCGGATAGTTGCATCGCCTAACCCCGCCCCGGGAGCGCTGTTGTCGGCGGAACCGGATTCGCCGCCGGGGTTGCCTGCGGGTTGCCCGGCGCTGCCGTGCCCGCTACGCCCTGCGGGTTGCCCACGACCGGAACAGCGCCGAACGTTGACGGTGTCGCGGCCGGTACCTGCAGCAGCGCGACGCCGTCGGCGACGAAGCGCCAGTCGGCATAGCGGCGCGCGCCTTCGAAGTGCGCATCAGCCGCCGCGAAGCCGCCCTGGCGGATCGGCACCCCGGCGGCCAGGCTGTAGACGCCGCTGATGCGCCCGCCGACCTGCGTCAGCCCCCATTCGGTGCTGCCGGTCAAGGGATCGCGGTAGATCCGACGCAGGTGGCGTCGGGTGACCAGGCCGCGCCGATCCTCGACCAGATCTTCCAGTCGTTTCGGCAGTTCCTTCGCCGCCTGCGGCGTGAGCCGGTAATAGTCGGCGATCGCGCGCCGGAACTCGGCGCCGATGGACAGCAGATCGGCCTCTTTATCGCGCCGCACGCGGACCTCCCACACCACGCCGGTGGCGGCCAGGCTGACCCCCATGAAGGCGATGAAAAACAGGATCCACAAATAGGCGAAACCGCCCTGCCCGGCGCCGGCGCGCATTGCCCGGGGACGCCGGTTCAAGTCTTCACCATGTGTCATAGGCGGTCCCATCCATCGCATTGCCCGCTGCGCCGCTCTTGACGTCGTACACCCCGGTCAGCCCGCTCGGCAACGGCGGCGCCACCACCACCCAGGTGGTATCGCTGCCGGTGACCGGGTCTTCCGGTACTCGCCGCACATAGCGCCGGGTCGCCAGCTCGGCCAGGCTCGCCGGATAGGCGCCGGAGTCGGCATGGAACTTGTCGATGGCGTCGCGCAGCAAGTTGAGGTTTTGCATCAGCACCCGTTCGCGCGCGCGATCGATGCTGTCGAAATAGCGCGGCGCGGCGATGCTGGCCAACAGCGCGACGATCGCCATCACCACGATCAGTTCGATCAGGGTGAAGCCGCGCGGCCGCCGCAGGCCGCCCATCGGCACGGATGCAGGCAGAGTCACCATTGGCGATAGGGCACGCCGTTGAGGCCGCTGCCCTCGCTGACGGAATAGACATCGAACACATCGGCGCCCTCGCTCGGGGTGTCGGGCGCACTGGCATAGCTGCGCTTGCCCCAGGTGCGCGCCGGGTTGCCGCCGGGATTCGGTGCGAATGGATCGGCCGGCAGGCGGCGCAGAAAGTAGATGCGTTTGGCCTCGATGGAAGACGAACTCACGGTGGCCGGTGCGGGTCGGCCGAAGGCGGCAGCGGGCAAGTTCGTGCCGGCGGCAGCACCCGCGAGCGCGGCACCGGCGGCAGCAGGCGCACCTGCGGCGCCCGGTGCTGCCGCGCCACCGGGCGCGGCGGGTGCGCCGATCACCGCCGGCACGCCTGCCACCAGCACTTCAAGATTGGGCGGATAGCCACTCGCATCGGCCGCCTTGGCGACCCGGCCTTCATCGGCGGCGCGCTTGTAGGCATCGATTGCCTCGCGGATTTCGCGCAGGCCACGGCGCAACTCCTGCTCGCGTTCACGCCGCGCGTTGAGCTCGGACAGGGGAAACAGACCGGCGGCCAGAATGCCGACGATCGCCAGCGCGACCATCAGTTCGATCAGGGTGAAACCACGGCGGCGGCGCATTGCGGAGACTGCCGCTGTCATGGCAGCACCGTCAAGGTCAGTGGCGGCGGCGCACTGAATTCACTCGAGCCGCCATCGCTGAAACGCACCGCGGCGATGCCGACGCTGCCGGTGGCGCCGGTGGCGCCGGTGACGCGGAAGCGCAGGTTGGCGCCCGGTGCCAGGTTCACCGTCACCCGCCCGGCGCCGGCAGGCGCGGTGCCGACCAGTTGCAGCAGCACCGGGTCGAACACCAGGTCCACCTGCGCCGCACGTGGCGCGGCGTTGCTCTCGGCACTGACCTGCACTGCGATCTCGCGCCCGGCCCGCACTTCGCCGTTGACACTTAAGGTCAGTGCCAGCGGCCCGCCATCGGCTGCCGTGGACGGTGCGGCCGGTGCGGCGTCCTGGCTGGTCGCTGGCGCATCCTGCGCGGCTGCCGCGCTCTGGAAGTTGCCCGCAGCGGCCCGCTGGCGCGCCAGAAGGCGCGCTTCGGCCGCCGCCGAGGGCTGCGCTGGCGTCTCGGCCGCGCCCTGCGGCTGATCGCCGGTCGCCGCAGCGCCGCCGACCGCAAGCCCGAGCGAACGTGGCGCCGCCGTGCCCAGACGCAAGGGCTGCGCGCCGGCCTGGGCTTCGGTGCCGGCGGCGATGGTGGCACCGGTGACCGGCGGCGGCACCACATTGCGCAGCACCCTGGGCGTGATCAGGAGCACGATCTCGGTCTTGTTGCGAGTGTCCTGCTGGCTGCCGAACAGGCGTCCGAGAATCGGAATATCGCCCAGGCCCGGCACCCGGCTGCCGGAGCTGCGGTCCTCGTCGCTGATCAGGCCGGCCAGGATCTGCGTCTCGCCATCCTTCAGGCGCAGCGCGGTATTGGTCAGGCGGGTGCCGACCTGATAGGCGATCGACCCGGCCGGACCGGCCACTTCCTTGGTCACGCTGCTGACCTCGAGCCCGACCTTGATCGCCACTTCGTTGTCGAGGTAGACGTTGGGCTCGATGTCGAGCTTGAGGCCGACATCGAGATAGCTGACCGACGACGACACGCCGACATTGGCGGTCGAGGTGGTGGTGAACACCGGCAGCTTGTCGCCGATGTGGATCTTCGCCTTTTCGCGATTGCGCACACGGATGCGCGGATTGGCCAGCAGGTTCGAGGCGCCGACCTCGGCGCGCAGGTTGGCCACCGCCACCGGATTCAACACGCTGTAGCTCAGGTTCTGCAGCGCCGAACGCGGATTGACGTTGATCCGTGCCGGCGGCGTGGTGCTGGTCACCGCGGAAGTCACGGTGGCGACCCCGGTGCCGCTGATGGTGGTGGTGGTCGCCGCGATGCCGAGGTCACCATATTGCAACTGGTTCGGCCAGCGGATGCCGATTTCCTGGATCCGGCTCGAGCTGATTTCCATCACCTCGATTTCCAGCATCACCTCGGGTTCGGGCAGGTCGATGGCGGCGATCAGTTTCTCGACCAGGCGAATCGCATCCGGCGTGTCGCGCACGATGATGGCGTTGAGCTTTTCATCGGCGAACAGGTCGCGCGTCTTGGTCATCGCGCGGATCATGGTCTGCGCCTGCTTGGTGTCGGTATTGACCAGGTAGAACACGCGCACCGCCAATTCCTGGTGCTCGCGCACCTTGGCCGGGGTGGCCGGGTAGATCAGCACCGAGTTCTCGTTGAGCATCTTGCGCTCGAGCTGATTGGTGGTGAGGATCAGGCGCATCACATCGTCGATCGAGGTGCCGCGCACGAAAATGGTGACCCGCAGGTCCTGCCGCACATCGCGATCGAACACGAAATTGATGCCGGCCACGCGCGACATGGTCTCGAACACGCCGCGCAGCGGCGCGTCGCGGAATTCGAGGGTGATCGGGCGCGAGAACGGCGAATTGACACCGCCCGGCGCGTGGTCGATGGCGCGCTGCTCTTCGATCCGCCGCAGCAATGCGCTGGCTTCCGGGTGCTGCGGGCTTTCGGCCAGCACCGCGCGCGCGCGCGTCTCGGCACGTGGCGCATCGCCTTTTTTCAGCAACTCCTCGGCATCCCTGACCGCGAGCGCCAGGCGG
>JANPGJ010000094.1:0-6892 GCA_031423955.1 Burkholderiales bacterium | reverse complement strand
CATGGGGTATGAAGCCACCATGTACCTGCTCGAACGCGGCGTGCGCCTGACCGGCACCGACGCCTGGAGCTGGGATGCGCCTTTCGTCTACACCGCGCAGAAGTACGCCGCCACCCATGATGCCTCGCTGATCTGGGAAGGACACAAGGCCGGGCGCGACATCGGCTATTGCCACATCGAGAAACTGCACAACCTCGAAGCGCTGCCGGCGGACGGCTTCATTATTTCCTGTTTCCCGCACAAGATTCGCGGCGCCTCGGCGGGCTGGACCCGCGCGGTGGCGATCGTCGATCCGCGCATGCAGGTGTTGTTCGCCTGAGGTTTGTTGCAAGCGGGAACGGCGATGTTGCGGTCGCAGGCGCACCGCGGCGTGCCTGCCAGCACCGCCGCGGAGAACATCAACCCCACCCGCCGCCGAGCGCCTTGAACAGCGCGAGCGCGGCTTGCAGGCGCGCCAGGCGCACCTGCGCCAGCTGGTCCTCGGCCTGGAACAGGGTCCGCTGCGCATCGAGCACGGTGAGCAGGTCGTCGACGCCTTCGCGATAACGGACTTCCGCGAGCCGCAGGGCGATGCGCGCCTGCTCCGCGACCTGCGCCTGCAACGCCTCCTGGTCCGCGCTGCGGCTGCCGGCGGCGAGCGCGCCTTCGACATCGGCCAGCGCAGCGAAGATGAACCTGCGGTAGACCTCCGCCAGCTCGCGCTCGCGCGAGGACGCCGTATCCACCTGTCCGCGCAGGCGGCCGCCTTCGAAAATCGGCTGCAAGAGCGCGGCGCCGATCGATAGCAGCGCGGTAGGCGCATTGAGAAAATTGACCAGCGTGGTGCTCGCCAGGCCTGCCGACCCGGTGAGAGAGATCGCTGGCAGAAGCGCGGCGCGGGCGACGGCGACATTGGCATTGGCCGCGGCCAGCTGGGCCTCAGCGCTGGCCAGGTCGGGCCGGCGGGCGAGCAGGGCCGCCGGAAGGCCGGGTGCGACGCGCGGCACGGTGAGCGCATTAACGTTCGTGCCCGCTGCGTCGAAGCCCTCGGGCGGACGCCCGGCAAGGATTGCCAGCGCGTACAGGATCTGGCGTTCCTGCACTTCGAGCGGCGGCAGGGATGCCCGTAGCCCCAGTACCGCCGCCCGCTGGCGGGCGAGGTCGAGCGCGCCGGCTACCCCATTGCGCACCCGCGCATCGACCACGTTGTACACGCGTTCGGCAATGACCAGGTTTTCCCGCGCGATGACGATGCGCCCGCGCAGCGACAGCACCTGGAAATAGCCGCTCGCGACGCCGGCGATAACGGTCAGTCGCACGGCTTCGCGGTCAAAACGGCTGGCATCGAGCGACGACTCAGCCGCGCGCACGCCCGCGGCGATGCGGCCCCAGAGGTCGATTTCGTAGCTCGCGCCCAGACTTGCGCTGGACGAATTCTCGCCGCTCCAGCGGCCGCCTTCCGGGCGGGATTCGCGGCGCCCGGTACCGGCACTGAAATTCAACACCGGAAACAGCGTGGCGCCGGCGATGCGCACCTGCGCCTCGGCCTGGCGGATGCGTTCTGCGGCAATCGCCAGGTCGGGGCTGGCCGCCAGCGCCGAGTCGATCAGTGCGGACAGCTCCGCCGAGCCAAAGCCGCGCCACCATTCGCGGGTCAGCGCGATGGCGTCGGCGGCGCCCGCTTCGGCCCACGCCAAGGGCATCGCGGGCGGGCCGGTGGGCGGGACGGGCCGCCCGCCCCCGATTCCGGCGCACGCGCCGAGCACCAGCGAGGCCAGTGCGGCGATGCAGGCGATTGAGCGCGGAACCGTCATTTTCCCAGCGCAACGATCGGATCGACCAGCGCGGCCTTGCGGGCCGGCATGTAGCCGAACACCAGACCCGTGGCCATCGCGCAGCCGAAGGCGAGCAGCACCGGGCCGAGCGAATACCGCACCGGCGTGCCGAAGGCATTGATGATCGCGGCCGCGGCCAGGCCGAGCACCACGCCGATCACGCCGCCAAGCAATGACACCACCAGGGCCTCGGTGAGGAATTGCTGAAGGATGTTGCGGGTGCGCGCGCCGGTGGCCATGCGGATGCCGATCTCGCGCGTGCGCTCGGTCACGCTCACCAGCATGATGTTCATCACCCCGATGCCGCCGACCAGCAGCGAGATCGCCGCCACCGACCCGAGCAGGACGGTGAGCGTATTCTGCGTCTCGGTCGCTGTTTCGAGGATCGACGACATGTTGCGGATCTGGAAATCCGCGCTCTGGTGGCGGGATTGCAAAAGCGCCGTGACCGCATCCTGCGTCGCGTCGATGAGTTCAGTGTCTTCGACCGCAACGGTGATGGTGCGCAGAAAGCGTTGGCCGAACAGGCGCAGGCCGCCGGTCGTCAACGGTACCAGGACCACGTCGTCCTGGTCCTGGCCTTGCGGCGAGGCGCCGCGCGCCGCCATCACGCCGATGACCTGGAACAGCACGCTGTTGAGCACGATGTACTGGCCGACCGGATCGATATCCCTGGCGAAGAGCTGGTCGGCGACGGTCTGCCCGAGCACTACCACCGCGGCGTAGCTCTTGAGGTCGGCGGTCGAGAAAAACACTCCCCGGCTCAGCGGCCAGTTGCGCGCCACCGGAAACGTCGCCGACGTCCCCGTCGCCTGCGTCTGATAATCGGAATTGCCGAAACGGGCGGTGACGCCGCCGCCCAGTTCGGGCACGGCGGCGAGCACGTTGGGCAGCGCGGCGATCATGTCGGCGTCTTCGGGCACCAGGGAGGCCACGGTCCCGCCGACACCGCGGCGATTCGGCTGACCGGGGCGGATCAGAAGAAGATTGGTGCCCATGGCGCTGATGCGGTCGAGCACGATCTGCTTGGCGCCGTCGCCGATGGCGAGCATGGCGATCACCGAGGCGACGCCGATCACGATGCCGAGCAGGGTGAGCACGGTACGCGAGAGATTGGCACGCAACGCTCGCACCGCGGTGGTGGCCGCGGCGGCCACGCCGCCAAGCACGGAGGTACCGCGCTCATCCGGCGGCTGCGCCGGCGCCGCGGCCGCGATGGTGTCCGGAAGCTTCGAACCGGAGTCGGCCACGATCCTGCCGTCCTTGATCTCGACGATGCGCTGCGCCTGGGACGCGATGTCGGCGGCATGGGTGATCAGGATCACGGTGTGCCCGCGTCCGGAAAGGTCCTTGAGCAGGGCCATCACCTCGATACCGCTCTTGCTGTCCAGCGCCCCGGTGGGTTCGTCGGCCAGAACGATGCGTCCGCCGTTCATCAACGCCCGCGCGATCGAAACGCGCTGTTGCTGGCCACCCGATAGCTGGCTGGGCCGGTACAGCAGCCGTTCGCTCAGGCCCAGCGAGCCGAGCAATTCCGTCGCGCGTGCAGCGCGCTCCGCCGCCGGCATGCCCGAATAGACTGCCGGTACCTCGACGTTTTCGAGTGCGGACGCGGTGCCGATCAGGTTGTAGCTCTGGAACACGAAGCCGAAGGCCTCGCGCCGCAGGCGCGCCAACTCGTCGCGTTCGAAGCCCGAGACGTCCTTGCCCATGAAGCGGTAGGTGCCGGAAGTCGGGCGATCAAGGCAGCCGAGGATGTTCATCAGGGTGGTCTTGCCCGACCCGGAGGCGCCGATGATCGCGAGGAATTCCCCGGCATGGACCTTCAGGCTGACCTCGTGGAGGACCTGGACATCGAGTTCGCCGCTGCGGTAGGTCTTGGTCACGTCCATCAGTTCGATCAGCGGCACGCCCGCCGGACCACCTGCTGATTCGCTCGTGGGGATGCCGGCGGCAGGTCGCGCAAGGTCGGAAGCCAGGTCGACCTTCACGGACGGCCGCCTGCCTTGCCTGCGTTCGGCACCAGCGCGCTGCCGCCCTGCGCGCGCGCCGCCGCCGGGGCGCGGGTGCCGATCACGACGGTTTCACCGGCTTCCAGTCCGGAGACAATTTGCGCCGAGACGCGGTTCATCACGCCGACCTTCACCTCGCGCTCGGCGACCTTGCCGTCGGCGCCGAGCACGCTCACCAGTGCGACGCCGTTGGCGAAACGCGAGCGCACGTCGGCGCCCGCCATGCGCTCGCCGGTAGCGCCTTTACCGCCTGCGGCACCTTTGTCGCCAGCAGCCCGCGGGCCGCGCTTGCCGCCGTCAGCGGCGGGCGCGCGCAGCGCGGCAAGCGGAACCAGCAGCGCGTCGCGCGCGCTGGCGGCGACGAAGAAGACCTGGGCCGTCATCTGGGTCATCAGGGTCTGGTTCGGATTGGCGACGTCGAACAGGGCGTCGTAGAGAACGACGTTGTTGACCACGGTCGGGGTCGGCGGAATCTGACGCAGCTTGCCGCGATAGCGTCGATTGTCGCCACCGAGCGTGGTGAAGTAAACATCCATGCCGACATGCAGCTTCGGAACGTCGGCTTCCGAGACCTGCGCTTGCACCGTCATCGTCGACAGGTCCGCAATGCGCATGATGATCGGCGCCTGCTGGTTGGCATTGAGCGTCTGGCCCTTCTTGGCCGCCTGCGACACCACGGTGCCGGCGATCGGCGCGTAGATCTTGGTGTACCCGAGGCTGGCCTGGTCCCCGCGCAGGGTCGACTGCGTCTGCTGCATTTGCGCCCTGATCGAATTGACCTGGGCCGCGGCCGACTGCGCCGTCGCCTCGGCGCTTTGCAATGCATCAACCGTGGTTGCGTTTTCGCGCGTGAGGTTGTGCTGGCGTGCGGACTGCAACTGCGCGAGCACGAGTTGCGCCTGCTTGTCGGCCAACTGGGCCTGCTGGTTGAGCAACTGCGCCTGATCGGCATCGACCTTGGACTGGTAGACCGACGGGTCGATCTCGGCCAGCAGTTGACCGGCCTTGACAACCGCGCCGATGTCGACCAGCAGCTTTTTCAGCTGCCCCGATACTTGTGTGCCGACATCGACGAACTCCTTGGGCTGCAAGGTGCCGGTGGCAGTGACCGCGTCCTCCAGATTGCCGCGCTGGACCACCGCCGTAAGCAGGCCGACGTTCGCAGTGTCCGCGCTGAACCATGTTCGCCAGGTGAAGAAGGCGCCGGCTGCGAGCGCCGCGCACAAGGATATGACCAAAGCGAAGTGGCCGAATCGGGGTTGTCGTAAAGGGCCGCGCATCGGCGCCGGCGGCGGCGCGGTCGCCGGAACGGGCTTATTGGCGGCGACTGCGGTCTCGGGTTCCAAAGACAGGCCTGATCGGTGGATGCGGGGGAGATCCTCGTGCGCATACTGTTCCCGTCGTTCAGGATTTTCCGTGCGCCTGCGCACCGATCGTCTCGCCATGGAAGGTTTGCATGCGGATTCCCTGTTTCCTCCCCTGCGTTCACGGGCAGCGCACCGGCAGCGGGGTAGCGATAAAGGAAATTGCGCGTTATGTGTGCCACCGAACAGAACAAGGCACACCAATACGCTAAGGCCCCATTGCGCGTAGCATGGGCTGGTCATTGAACGGGCCACGCCGCCGGCGGGGTCCATAAGGGAGCGCGACGGCGTGAGCGGTATGCGGAATTGCGGCCAACGGTTTAGCGTCTTTTCCCTGCGCAAGCAAGGACTTGCGATGGTGCTTGCACTGGCCCTCGGTCTATTCCTGCAGAGTGCCGATTTGCGCGCCGAGCTGTTTTTTCGGGGCGTCGAGCAGGTCAACGGCCAGCAGCGCTGGTCGGCGATCAAGCGCTACGCCAGCCCGGTGGATACCGCCTATCCAAGGGCGCAGCCAGGCGCAGCTGAGGAGGTGCGGGTCTTTCTCTCGGGGACCATCACGCGCGCGGACCTCGACGGCGCAACGGTGCTGATGAACCTGCTCAAGGGCGGCAAGCAGAAAATCGTCGGCAATACGGTGTGGCTGGCCAGCAATGGCGGCGACATCGATACCGGCATGGAACTCGGGCGGCTGCTGCGCAAGGCGGGCATCTACACCTTCGTCGGCAAGAACGACCAGTGCATGAGTGCCTGTGTCTTCGCATTCATGGGCGGTGAACGGCGCGGGGTCGCCGGCCGGCTCGGCATTCATCGACCGTTTTTTCCGTTCACCCAGGAGTCGCCGGACCGGCCGGCGCGGTTTCGCCATCTGCAGAAGACACTCAAGGACTACGTCGAGGAAATGGACTTTCCCGCGTCGCTGTACGAAGCGGTCATGCTGGTACCGCCGGAGACGATGCAAATCCTGAGCGCAGCGGATTTAAAGCGGTTTTACCTGGAAGGGATCAGCCCATCCTCCGAGGACCTGGCTGATGCGGCGGCGGCGCGTTGGCTGGATTTGTCGATGGGCCAGTACCTGCAGCGCAAGGCGAAGGTACCGGCATGCTCTTTGTCGGTCGCCGGCTGCGACGGCAGGTTGCAGGATGCGACCGCAAGCGGTGCGGCGCCGCACGCGCCCGGACCGGTGGAAAGAAGCGAATCGGCGACAGTCGACCGCTGGCCCGGACCCGGCGCGGGCGGTTCGCAAGGCGCGGGATCCGAGCGCGGCAGGACCAACGGCGGGCGCGCGAAAAGCCGCAGTGGATTGCCCCCGGGCTGACATCGCGCGTCAAGACATCCGGGCCCGGGGTTCCCCGAACAACCTGGCAACTGCCCGGTTGGCGGGCGGATCCGTTCCGGTACGGAATGGCGGCACCCCAATGCGAGTCAGTTCGAAGCATCAAGGATCGTCCTGATCGGGCAAGCTGGGCGGGTCCGACGAAACCATGCGGCACTGTCCGCAATGATCATTGCAGATTCGAGGAATCCCCATGTTCGACGCCTGGAACAATCACGCAAGACAACTGAAGATCGCGGGCGCTCTCCTGGCGCTGCTCGGTTCGCTGGCCCTGGTCTGGTTCACCATCCAGGCGCCCGAGCGCGGCAGGAACGCGCTGGTCACCGTGATGGAAAACGACGCCGCTCTTTTCTTCGCGACCGAACGCGA
>JANPGJ010000093.1:0-15612 GCA_031423955.1 Burkholderiales bacterium | reverse complement strand
TACTTCTTGTCTTTCCCGATCTGATTGCCGATCACCCCGCCGACGGCGGCACCGCCGACCGTACCGATCGCGCTGCCGCCCGACAGCACCGCGCCGCCAACCGCGCCAACGCCGGCACCGATCGCGGTGCTCTTGTCGCGCGACGACATGGTGTCGCAGCCGCCCAGGCCAAGCAAGGCCGCCAACGTTACCGCACCAACCGCAAAGCTTTTCATCGTTTTCATTGCAATACCTCTTCTGTGAACTTCACCTTCCAACAACACTTCAGACGCTCGCCATCCCTGAAAATCAGGTCTGGCCGAAGCGCACCTTGGCATCCTTGACACATGCTTCCTTGGCGTCGGCGGCCAGCTTGTCGCATTTCTCCTTGGCTACCGCGTAGTCGGCGTTGCGCTTGTCGGTGGCGGCGTCCTTGCGCGCGTCGGCACCGGTTTCGCTTGCCTTGGTGCGCGCGGCGGTGGTTTTCTCACCGGCTGTCTTGTTCGCATCGCTGGTCTTGCGGGTCACCTTGGCATCGGCCTTGGCGGCGACCTCGGCGGCCTTCGCTTCCTTGACGCAGACATCCTTGTCGTTGCCGGCCTTGTCGTCGCATTTTTCACGCGCCACCGCATAGTCGGCCGAGGCCTTGGCCATGCTTACGTTGTAACGGTTTTTCACGGTCGGCTTGTAGGCCGCTTCGAGTTCGGCCAGCGCGACCTTGTCCTTGCCCTTGGCCTCGACCTTGCAGATATCCTTGGCATTGGCCGCCAGCGCATCACAGGAGGCCTTGGCGACCTTGTATTTGGCGCCGATGTCGGTCTTCGCGGCCTTGTACTGGTCTTTCGACATGTCGGCGGCGAACGCACCGCTGCAGAACGCGAGGGTGATCGCAGCGGCGATCGCGGACAGATTGAACTTGTGCATTTTCATCTCCTTGACGGGTGTGGTGTTGAATGTGTAGCCGGACCGGAAAGTCCGGGCTTGATCAGCGCCGGTTTGCGCCTTGCCTGCCGCATCACCGCACCTGCCGGCTTGCGCCTGCGCCCGGCCTGATCGGTGCATCCAGTGTCACCGTGTTGCGCGCCCTTCTCTGTGCGCTGGCGAACCGTTCGTGAATTTATTTTCGGGCCATGCCGGGGCATGGTTGACGCGCCCGATCGACCTTTCGACCGGGCCGGGTCAGCGCTCGCGCCGAGGCGGCTCAAACCGGCTGAGCGAGCGCATTTCCTCGAGGGCGGCGGCCAGTGCGCGCCAGACCAGCGCAAGCACACCGAACACCAGCATGGCGACCGCGACCGGCACCAGCCATTCGCTCAGGCCCATTGCAACTCCGCTGGCGAAAAAATTGATGCGCCACCCATCCTCAGGCCGCCTGCCTTGTGCGCCATCGACTTCGACAGTGCGCGCGGCACCGCGCTTTCGGCAACCGCGCCTTCATGCCGATCGCCACTCATGGCGTGCCCGCGACCGCGCTGCCGGGTTGCGTGCGGCGGTCGCCTGGCGGCCTGCGCCGGTCAGCGGGCGGCTTGCGTCGCTCAAGGTGCGCAGCGGTCTCCAATGTCTGCTCGGCGATTGCCGGCACCGTGCTGCCAACCATGCCGGGCGGTGGTGAACCCTCGGCGGTGAAATCGGTTTTCTGCTGCGTGAGGTCGCGCACCTTTGGTTCTGGCGTGGTCACCTGCTCCGGTGTCGCCCGAGTCATGCCGCCATCCCTGCGCCGACCGGCGCGCCACGGTGCGCAAGGGCGCGCCGCCCGACCGCGTCGCCGGCGGCATCGAAGCGCGGACGATCGCCGGCCAAGACCCGGTATTCGGTCAGCAGTTGAAGCTTGCGCGCGGCCATCGCGGCACCCAGCGTGGTGAGATCAAGTCCGCTGCGGCGCGCCCGCGGGAACAGTGCGCTTTCCTCACGGGCGCCGTGTTGATCGTTGCTCTCGCGCAGCACGCGCACGCGGGCGTCATACAGGGCGTCGTTCGGCTGCATGCCCGAGATCTGCGCGATCAGGTCCTTGGCCAGCAGATGCTCGACTTCGACCTCATCGATCATCGCGGCGCCAATTGCCCCCGCGCGCAAGGCAGGATAGAAAATCTCCTCTTCGATTTGCGCGTGCACGCTCAGTGCGACGCAAATGGCACTCGCCGCCGCGGCCTTGTCGGGTTGCGGTGCGCCGGAAGTGCTGAGCACATCGAATGCCGCGAACAGCGCCGCGATGGCCCGATGGTCGGCAGTCAGAAGTTCGACCGCATTGCTGGATTTCTGCATGCTTGATTCCTCTTGGGGGTTGGCGTGGCTTTTCGACTTGGTGACGCGATCACGCACCGGTGGCCGGGCGACGTTTGAGCCGGGCGTAGGTGCGGCCGACTTCGGCGCCGCGATCGGTATCGGCAAGACCGCGCGCCACGTCGCCATAGGCCTGGCGCATCGGCGCTGTCGGCTGAGCGACCGGCGCGTCGACCGATTCATCGCGCTCATGCGGCAACTTGAGCGGCTGCGGGTTGCCGACCACCGCTGGCAACTTGAGCGGCTGCGGGTTGCCGACCACGGCTGGCGGCTCGATGACGCCGCCGGGGCCGCCCTGCTCCCCGCCGGCGGCGCGACGACGGCGCGGCGCCGGCATTGCCTTCACTTTCGAGTCGCTCGTCATTCCGTGGTCGCTCCATTTGTCGTCAATCGGTGCGCGCTGTCGCAGGCGCCCATTCCGGCGCGCCAGCTGGCAGTTTTTTCTTTGGCACAACAGCGCCAAGTCGGTCGCCGCAGCTCGCGTGACCCGAGCATTTGGCGCGCAATGACACGCCAAGTCTGTGCGCCAGCGCGCCTAATCCGAACGGCGCTTGCATCCGCGTTTGTAACCCGCGCGCATGCAGGGGAACGGCGCTTGCATCAGCGTTTGTCGCCCTCGCGCGTGCGGCGGTCCGGACGATTGCCGCGCTGGGCCTTGCGCGCGGCTTGGTGCGCGGGCGCACAGTCGATCGACAGCCCCTGTCCGACAATCAGGGCTGAATGTCGCGCCTGGGAAAAAGAATCCGCGTTTCATCCTGGGCCAGAAGTTTCGAGCGCAGTATGGCGGCGTTCACGCGCAATGCACTGAAGATCGGCACCCAGGCCCTGGCGCGCGCCGCGCAGCCGGCCGCCGCCAGGCGCGCCCGCACCGGCACCGGTAGCTGGACCAAGGGTGTGGCGATTGGCGCCGCCGGCGCCCGCCGCTTCCATCTCTATCGACCGCCGGACCTTACGTTCGGCGAGCGGCTGCCGCTGATGGTGATGCTGCACGGTTGCGGACAGGACGCCAGCGCTTTCGCCGGCAGCACGCACATGCAGCGCATCGCCAACAGCAAGCGCTTCCTGGTGCTTTATCCGGAACAGGACCGCATGGCCAATCCCCAGGGCTGCTGGAACTGGTTCGATACAAGCTCCGGCCGCGCCTTCGGCGAAGCGGCTCTGATCATGAATGCCATCGATCAAGTGTGCCTGCTGCACCCGGCGGACCGTGCGCGCGTCGCCGTCGCCGGCTTCTCGGCAGGCGCCAGCATGGCGGCCCTGCTCGTGACGCGCTATCCCGCGCGATTCAGGGCCGTGGTGATGCACTCGGGAATTCCGCCGGGCGCCGCGCACTCGACCCTGTCGGCCCTGGGCGCGATGCGCGGGCGGCGCCCCGCTCGGGCGCTCGCCGCCAGTCCGCAATCCATGGCTGCCGCCTGGCCGCCGCTGCTGGTGATCCATGGCAGCGGCGATCCGCTGGTGTCGCCGCACAACGGCGGCGCGGCGGCGCGGCTATGGGCTGACGCCGCGCGCGCGCAGGCCGGGCCCGCGCGCAGCGTCAGGTACGGCCAGCGCCACGCCATGTCGATCACCGATTTCAAGGCCGGCGGCCGGCTGGTGTCGACCCTGGTGGAAGTGAAGGGCCTGGCCCATGCCTGGAGCGGTGGCACCGGCACTGCGCCCAACAGCGACCCGCGGGGACCGGACGCGTCGCGCATGGCGTGGGGCTTCGCGGCGAAACAGTTCAGCGCGTGAAGCGAGGCGTCGGCAGCGCGAACGGCCGGCGTTTCCTATGTTGTCCATCAAACAGACGCACGGCGGCGTATCGACTAGCCTTTGCTGCGGATTCGATCACCACCCGAGGTACCGATGATTTCAATGACCACAGTTGACCATTTGCAGGATCTGATGGACGCCCGCTTCGGCGACGAGTTGCAGTTGGCCACCGCGCGCTTGGTTGCCACCGGCGAGGTGATGGCAGCGGTGATTGACCGCGCGGAGATCGAAAGCGGCACAACGCTCACCAGCATCCTGGCGCTGCTCAAGCCCGCCGCCGCACCGTTCATCGACGCCGGTGGCGGCCTCACCAAGGCGGCGCACGCTGCATTCGCATCACTGCGAAGCGCGACCATGGACGGCAACAACGAGGCCTGGCTCAACGAATCGGCCGATGGCCATGTCGATGTGGTGTTCGCCGCGCGCGGCGCGCCGGTGGAGCTTGCTGCCGCCCTCATCACCCTGCCTTGGGCCGACCCCAAGACACTGTTCGAGAAGGTATAGCCCGCGCGCTGAGCGCGGCAGCGGCAAGCCACGCCGCGAGCAGCGCCCTGCGCCGCGCGTAGCTGGCGGCAAAACTGAACGCCGGGTTCGCGTGCCCCGGGCTCCATGCGCAAGTCGCGCAACGAAAGGATTGCCAATGATCAATTCAACGCAAGTGTCGACATCAGCGTGGCTGATGGCCACGGCGATCTGTTGCGCCGCCGCGCCCGCTCTGGCTGTGCCCTTGCTCGGCTCGGCCGCGACGTTCACCGTACTGGGCGCCGCCACGGTGACCAACACCGGCCCGAGCACCATCCACGGCGATCTGGGCGTGTATCCGGGCAGCGCCATCACCGGCAGCGGCAGCGTCACGCGGACCGGATCGGTACACCAGGCCGACGCGACCGGCTCGACATAGCCGGCATGAACGCCATCGACCTGCTGCAATGGCCGGCGACGGCGGCAACCATCGGCGCCGCATGGTTGGTCGCCTCCGAGTCATCGCCCAGGCGCAACGTCGGCTTCTGGATATTCCTGCTTTCCAACGCGCTGTGGATCGTCTGGGCGGTGCACGCCGCGGCACCGGCGTTGATCGTGTTGCAACTCGGCCTGGCGGCAATGAATATCCGCGGCGCGATCAAGACCGCCCGCGCCGCGCGCAAAGACTCAAGCGGAGCCGGCGCAAAGCCGGCTGCCGCACCGGCATTGGAACCAAACGCGAATTCGCCATAGGAGTCGACGCTGGGCCGGATTTCATCACATGCTCAATGTGTTGTTTGCCTGTCCGATGGGAAGTCCGCATTCATCATGCGTGCTTTCGCAGCGCGCGCCCGGCCGCGGTTTTTTTCACCGGCGCGGCCTTGCCGATCGCTCCCGGCTTGCGCTTCGCCAGGCTCTTCGCCAGCAACTCGGTCAAGTCGATGACGTTCGATGCGTCGCCATCCGCCGGCGCCTCCTCGAGCGCTGTCACCTGCTCGGTTTCGCCGGCCTGCACTTTCTGGTTGACCAGTTTGTGGATGGCCGCGCTGAAGGTGTCGCTGTATTCGCAGGCCTTCCATTCGCCCGTCATGTCCTTGATCAGTTGTGCCGCCATCTTCAACTCGCCCGGCTTCAGGCTGCTCGCGCTCTTGCCTTCCGCCGGTAGCTTCAAATCGGCCGGCGCGCGAATCTCGCTGGCCCAGCGGATCGTATTCAAGATCAATGCCGGGCCCGACACGATCAGCGCCGCGAGGTGTTCCTTCGTATGCATCACCACCCGTGCGATGCCGATCACGCCGGACTCGCGCATCGCCTCGCGCAACAGCGCATAGACCTTGGCGCCTTTGCCGATCGGCTCCAGGAAGTAGGGTCGTTCGAGCAGCGTGAACGCAATCTCGCTGGCCGTGACGAACGACTCGATCTCGATGGTCTGGGTCGCGGCCGGGTACGCCGCCTTGATCTGTTCGTCGCTCAGAACCACGTAAGTGCCGTCGTCCTGCTTGATTCCCTTGACGACGTTCTCGCGCTCGATCTCCTTGCCGGTCCGCTTGTTGACGCGCTTGTAGCCGACCGGGTCCATCGAACGCTTGTCCAGCCAGTCGAAATCGATCCCGGTTTCCTGCGTGGCCGGGTAGAGCGCTACCGGCACATGTACCAGGCCGAAGCTGATGGCGCCTTTCCAGATCGCGTGTGGCATGTTTGACTCCAGTTTTCAATTGAGTTGCTTGAGGGCTGCGGTCAGGCTGTGCGCCGCTTTTGCATAGCCGGCCCACGCCGCGTTGCCGATATCGAAGCGCGACTGCGCGCTGCGCACGGTCCAGTGATCGCCGCCGGTGAGGAGCTTGAGTTCACCCCATTCGACCGGCACCGAAATGCCGAGCCCGGGGCGGGCCCGTGCCGACCAGGCGGCCACGGTGCTGGCGCCGGGGCTGTTGCGCAGGCTGTCGATGAAGATCTTGCCGATGCGGTTTTTCGGGCCGCTTTTGGCGACAAAGCGTTGCGGAATGGTGTTGGCCAGATGGGTGACGACGGCGCGCGAGAAGCGCCTGGCGGTGTCCCAGTCGTGCACCCTGCGCAGCGGCACCACCAGGTGCAGGCCCTTGCCGCCGCTGGTCTTGAGGAACGACGTCAGGCCCAGTTGCGTCAGAAAGGCATGCACCAGTTGCGCCGCCTCCTGCACCCGCTTCCATGGCACGCCTTCGCCCGGGTCGAGGTCGAACACGATGCGGTCGGGATGCCCAAACGAGGCGGCCACGGCGTTCAGGGTGTGGAACTCGACCACATTCCATTGCGCGGCGGACAACAGCCCCGCCTTGCTGGTTACCGACAGCATCGGCGGATGGCTCGGGTCGAGCGCGGGGTCGAGCTGGCCGATGCCGGGCAGCATGCCGGTACCGGCATGCTTCTGGAAAAACAGCTCGCCATCGATGCCGTCGGGGGCGCGCAACAGAGACACCGGCCGCCCCTTGAGATGATCCATCATCAAAGCACCGACCTGGTCGTAGTAGTGCACCAGCTCCCGCTTGGTGGTGCCAGACCTTGCGTCGATGATGCGTTCCGGATGGGTGACCGCCACGCCGGCGGGCGGGCCGGCAGCGTTCTGGTGAACCTGCCGGCCGCCCGCTTTCCGTGCGGTGGCACGGGCGGACCCCGCAAGCGTGCCGGCGGCAGCGAAATTTTCCCGCATCACGTCTCCCGCTTCAATGTCGGTTCGCAAACCACGAAACACCGCATGACGAATGTGGCCGTCGCGGGTCCAGTCGGCGAACGATACCTCGGCCACCAGTGCGGGTTTCACCCAGTGCGGGCGGCCTTCGATCCGGCCCGGATTGGCGAACGGGCGGATGGCGGCGGAGATCGCGGCGAGCCGGCCCTTGAGCGCCAGCAGCGTGTGTGCATCAAAGCCGGTGCCGACCCGGCCGGCGTAGTGCAACCTGCCATTTTCGTCGTGCACGCCCAACAACAAGGCGCCGATGCCGGCGCGTGTTCCTTGCGGATCGGTATAGCCGCCGATCACGAACTCCTGCCGGCGGCCGCACTTGAGCTTGATCCAGTCGGGCGAGCGGCGCGACACATAGGGTGAGTCGCGGCGTTTGGCGATCAGACCCTCCAGGCCGAGCTTGCAGGCGGAGGCCAGCAGACTGCGCGCCGGGGCATCGAAAGCCTCGCTGAACCGTAGCCGCTCGCAAGGCGCGCCGGCCAGCAGCCGCTGCAGCACTGCACGCCGCGCCTGCAGCGGAACGGCGCGCAGGTCGTTGCCATCGAAAAATGGAATGTCGAACAGGTACAGGACGATGTCATCGGTGTGCGTCGCTTCGAACGACCGCTGCAGGGCGCCGAAGTCCGGCATGCCATGCGCGCCGGGCACCACGATCTCGCCGTCATACCAGCCCGACGGCAGCTGCAACCCCGCGATCACGGCTTGCAAGCCCGCCAGTTTCGCCGTCCAGTCATTGCCGCCGCGGGTGAACAGATTGACAGTGCCGCCGTGGACCCGGGTCAGCAGCCGGTAGCCGTCGAATTTGATCTCGTAGATCCACTCTTGCGGATCCGCCGGCGGTCGGTCGGCGGATGTGGCCAGTTGCGGCGCCAGCAGCGCGGGCAGCTTCGCACGGGTCGCCGCAGGCGGGAACCGGCGTGCAACGCTTGCAGCGCCATTGCGGCGCCGGCCAGGCTTGGCCGAAACGCCATCCGCGGTAGCGGTTGCCAGCGCATCCGCGGGCGGCGGCAGCGCCGCGACGCTGTCCGGCAGTTCATCGACCACGCTGAACTCGCCGGCAGGCCGCACGTATTCATCCTTCTCCTTGATGAGCAGCCACGGGGGCTGCTTTTCGCCCTTGCCCTTGATGCGAATCAGGGCCCACTTGCCACGCAGTTTGCGCCCGCGCAATTCGAACTTGAGGTGGCCGCTCCGAAAGCCCGCGCGGGGGTCGGCGAGCGGGCGCCAGGTGCCGGAGTCCCAGATCATCACGCGCCCCGCCCCGTACTGCCTTGCGGGAATCGTGCCTTCAAAGCCCGCATATGCGATCGGATGGTCCTCCACCTCCACCGCCATGCGTTTGACCGTGGCATCGAGGCTCGGCCCTTTGGGCACGGCCCAGCTCTTCATGGTGCCGTCGAGTTCAAGGCGGAAGTCATAGTGCAAGTGACTGGCCCAGTGTTTCTGGATCACGAACGACAGTGCGCCGGCGGAGCTTGCACCGCCCTCCGCCGGTTCCGGCGTGAGCGAGAAATTCCGTTTGGCCCGGTAGCCGGTCAACGCGTTGGGGCGGGAGATCACGGCTGGCGGCGGGTCCTGCATGCGGTCTCCCATCGAGCCAGCATACGCAGGTGCTGATCCACGCTCTGTGCGACAGGCCACATCGAATCGTGATGCGCCGCGAGCGTTCAGTCCCCCTTGCGTTGATAGCTTTCGCTGCGCTCTGGATGCAGGGTTTCGTCGCGGTTCAAGTCGCGCGCTTGTTGCTCGGCGGGCGACGATTCGGCTGGCGGCAGGCCGACCCGTATCGAGCGGTCGCGCCACCACAGCTTCACGTCCGCCCATCGATGCGATGGCGGCGTATGTCCATAGGCGCGATATTTTCCCGGTGGCACCTTGCCTTTGGCCGCGACGAAGCCGGCGAAGCGATCGGTCCATGCATCGAAACCATCCATGAAATCGGTATCGAGGGCCATGTCTTCGGCCTGGTTGTCGCTGTACTTCCGCTGCGCGCCGAATAGCTGGTAAGTCCATAGCGGGTCAGGTACTTCAACCCCGGAAAACCGGCACTGCCACACCAGCGGCGCATAGGTGCCGCGCGCATCGTCGGCCTCCTGTGCGGGATCGAAATACTCCGGATGCTTCAGGTAGATCGGGCGCCCGGTCTTGTCGCGCTCCTCGCGGGCGTCGTCGCCGTAGCAGAAAAATCCGGCGGTGCGCCCTTCGAGGTGATTGAGGGCGAGTTCGCGCCACTCCGGCGCGTGCTCGAGTTTCATCGCGAGTTCCGGATTCTTGTGCTCGATCGTTTCTTCCCGCGGGTTGCCGCCGTTGGCGCACACCAGACGGTCGAACATCAGTTTCAGGGTTGAACTCGGGGCATACCAATTGACCGGCCCGATGATCGCCCATGCATCGGCCAGGTCGACCCGGGCGTACATGTCGAGGTCCCACATCAGGTCGGGCTCGTCCTTGTTGTCCTTCTCGTAGCAATTGCACGGCCATACGCACAGCGCCATCGAGGTTGACACGCATGAATTGCAGCTCTGGATGCGCGCACGCGCATAGACGTTGCCAAGATCCTCGATGTCGATTTCCCAGTCTTGCGGCAGGCGGTCGGCCATGCGCAGCATCAGCATGCGGGACTTCGAATCGACCCCCGGGCAATTGTATTGGCGCCGGCTCGACCCGGAAATGACCAGCACGCGGAACGGGCGTTGCGCGACTGGAAGTTTGCCGTTCCCGTCATTCGGTTTCATGGCACTGTGCTCCCGGGATTCCAGAGGTCCGCTGCCAGGCGCAGGTCGCGCCGGTTTCAATCCGCTGGTGTGCGAGGCGCCGCATCGATCACCCGCGCGGGTGGCGATGCTTGCCGACCGCCGCCATGAATGCCGCGGCGGCCTTGTCGAGGCCTGCGGCGTCGGCAAGCAGGATGCCGGCATCGGTCACGCCGGACGGCAGCTTGATGCCGATACCCATTCTTTCAAGCAGCGCTTTCGACGGGCCGATCGCCAGAATGGTCTTGCCATGCCGATACTGGTGATTGATGAATTCCATCGCCTGATCGTGCTGGCTGAGCAGCACCACCGCGGCTTGTCCATCGGCCAGCACCACCGCATCGAACAACACCGATGCCGAATTTTCCAGGCTGCCATCGGCATCAAGCGGCGTGCCATCGGCGGTTTGCAGCTTGCCGAGCGTGGGCGCGATCACCCACGGCACCGCACCCGCCGCCTTCAGGGCGGCGCGCAGGACCTGGATCGACGCGCCCACCACGCCGTTGGCGACCAGGATCGCCACCTTGCGCGTGCGGATGCCGCCATCGCCCGGCAAGGCCGTCAACGACAGTCGCGGCGAGGATTTCACCTCTGGCTTGGTCGGCTTGGTCAATGCCAGGGGCAGCGCCTTGGGCACCGCCACGCCAAGCCCGGCGGCGACCGTGGCGGCCAGTTCGGCGGACACATTGACCAGCGACGCAAGCATCCGCAAGCGGATCGCCGGCACCGTGAGCTTGCTCAGTTCGAAGCGGAAGCCGCCCGCGATATGCGCTTTTTCCACTTCGGTCTGGCTTTCGTAGAACAAGCTGGCCTGGGTGTAATGATCGGCGAACTTTTCCGGCTTGCCGCGCAGCTTGTCGTCGGCGATCGGCTGCGGAAACGAGGTGAAGCCCGCGGCGCCGGCCTGGAACGGACAACCGCCGCCCAGCGAATTGGGTTCGTAGGCGACCCGTCCGCGCGGAATCGCCTGCTGGTGCAAACCGTCGCGCTGGTTGTTGTGCACGCTGCCCAGTGGTGCGTTGATCGGAATCTGGTGGAAATTCACGCCGCCCAATCGGGTGATCTGGGTATCGATGTAGGAGTGGATGCGGCCGGCCAGCAAGGGATCGTTGCTGAAATCGATGCCCGGCACCACATGCGCGGTGCAAAAGGCCACCTGCTCGGTCTCGGCGAAAAAATTGTCGGGGTTGCGGTTCAGCACCATCCGCCCGACCGGTGTCACCGGCACCAGCTCCTCGGGAATCAGCTTGGTGGCGTCGAGCACGTCGAAGCTGAAGGCCTCGGCTTCGGCCTCGGTGAAGATCTGCATGCCGAGTTCCCATTCGGGGTACTCGCCCGCCTCGATCGCATCCCACAGGTCGCGGCGATGAAAATCGGGGTCGGCGCCGGAGATCCTGACCGCCTCGTCCCACACCAGCGAGTGGGTGCCCTGCTTGGGCTTCCAGTGAAACTTGACGAATTTCGAACCGCCTTCGGCATTCACCAACCTGAAGGTATGCACGCCAAAGCCTTGCATCATGCGCAGGCTGCGCGGAATGCCGCGGTCGGACATCACCCACATCAGCGTATGGGTGGTTTCCGGCATCAGCGAGGCGAAGTCCCAGAAAGTGTCGTGGGCGGAAGCCGCCTGCGGCATGCCGTTGTGCGGCTCCGGCTTGACCGCGTGGATCAGGTCGGGAAACTTCATCGCGTCCTGGATGAAGAACACCGGGATGTTGTTGCCCACCAGGTCCCAGTTGCCTTCGTCGGTATAAAACTTGACCGCGAAGCCGCGCACATCGCGCGCGGTGTCGGCCGAGCCGCGCTCGCCGGCGACGGTCGAGAAACGCACGAACACCGGGGTGATTTTCCCCGCCGCCTGAAACGGCGCCGCACGGGTGAATTCGGTCATCGGCTGGTAAGCCTCGAAGTAGCCATGGGCCGCCGAGCCCCTCGCATGCACCACCCGCTCGGGAATCCGTTCGTGATCGAAGTGGGTGATCTTTTCGCGCAGGATGAAATCTTCCAGCAGCACCGGACCGCGCAGGCCGGCCTTGAGGGAATTCTGGTTGTCGCCGACCGCGACGCCCTGGTTGGTGGTCATCGCCTCGCCGGCCGCGCCGGTGCGTGCGCGATCCAGCGACCCGCTCGCGGCCTCGCGATCGCTCTCGGCGCTGTCGCCGGTTTTGGCCGAGACATTGGATTCGCTCAGGGTGCTCGCGGAGGCCAGCACCGATGAAACCTTCACGGTAGGCCCGGCGGGCGGCGCGACGGCATTGTCGCGTCCGAATTCTCGGCCCTTGATGGCGTTGTAAGGCATGGCTGCCGCCAGGGCTTGCACCGCAGCCGCCTGTTGTGCAAGCAGGTCTTCACGCGCTTCTCCCGACGGGACGGGGCGCTTCTTCGGTGCCGGCTTGGTTGTGGTTTTTTTCATTCTGGATTCTTCATGGTGTGATGGATTGTTCCGGCAGGTGGTGCCACATCGTAAGAGCCGAACACCTGATGCAAGGATTTGACTTCGGGCAGCACATAAATGAGCGCGGTGTTGGCGGCGAACGCGGGCCCGACGTAGGCGTCATAGAACGCCGCCGGCACGTTCACGCACCCGTATGAAATCCGCTTGTCGGCCGCGGTTGGCGAGGCAAGGCGCTCAAGTCGCCGCTCGCGCGGATTGGCGCTCCGCACACGATGCATTGAAACCGCCGAGTCGTAATCGATCCAGACGATATCGTCGCCATTTGTGTTGTGCCCGCGCTGCGCGACAAAGCGGCCGGCCGGCGTGGTGCGCTCCGCCGGCTTGATCGACGCGATCGGCCGGCTCCCGATACCCGGCACTGAGTCGTCGCCGCGCGCAGCACCCAACAGCACCGCGCTGGCGGCGGTCAGGCGCGCATCGCGGTCGAAGGCGTAGAGCCGCGCGCCGCGTTTGTCGACGAGAAAGAACCCGGTGGACTCGTTGTCGCCGGAATCGGCGATCCAATCGGCGAGTCGGCGCACATCTCGGGTCGGTAGATGGCTGCCGAAGTTGGCGTAGCGTGGTGTATGCGAGGCGCTTGCCCGAACGGCAGCTTTTGCGGGTCCGGCCGGTGGGTTTGCATCGGCGGGGCGATATGCGAAGACCGCAAGGAAGACGATTAACCCGAGAGCCGACCCCAATCCAACGGACTGGCGCGATCCCGAGACAATCGTGGAATTCATAGGCGGTGACGATTAATGCTTAATGCCATGGATGGCGATCACGGGTATCAGGCGTTGTCACCACCGCCGACAGTGTTGGCGGCAGGGGGTGCCAAAAAATCGCCTGTACCTGTGGCGCTACTCGCCTAGTTGCGATCGGCGCGCGCCGGCGGTTCACCAGCCATGCCACTCGCGCCGGTGCTGCGATCACGCATCGCGCCATTGCGCATTGCGCGGCGGTCGTCGCTCATCCGGCCACTGGAGTCCATGTTGCCGGATGCCGCACCCATCCTGCTGTCGGAGCCGCCGATCGCACCGCCCGGATTCATCGGATTGTTGTTGGGGTTGCTGGCGCCGGCGCTGGTGCCGTCGCGATTGGTGGCGCTGCCGCCCTGCATGTTGCCGCGATTGTTGTTCATCCGGCTGCCTGAGTCCGGTGTGGCGGAGGACCCGCCGTTGGCACCACCGGGATTGAGGGGGTTATTGTTGGGGTTGTTGGTCCCGGTGCTGGTGCCGTCGCGGTTGGTGGATTGCGCGAAGGCATAGCCGCCGGCCCCGACCATCGAAGCTACGACCGCCGCGGCGATGATCGTTTTTGATAATTTCATTGTGTGACTCCTTGGTTGATTCGTTGACTTCAAGTTATCCGGAATTCCCGGAAGCTTGGACAATGACAGTTGCATACCGCCCGGTCTGTGCGTCGCCGTACGCTTTGAAAATTCACTTCGCGCCCGGCTGCATATCGCAAGCGCAGCGCGCATCACGGCATGACATTTGGGTTTTCCGCGACATAGCGTTCCTCGCGGCTTTCGACAATCGCCTGCGCATCGATCATTTCCGAAGCGGCGGCAGCGGCCGCGGTCATGTGATGCCGCGTGCTCACGCGCGACCCATCCGCGGGATCGGTGTGGGAATAGCGGTGTTTGATCACCAGCTTGCCATCGATGGATTGATCGCTCATGGCCATGTCGCCGACAACTCACGCTTGCGCGACGCCAGTCTGTGATTCTCCCGCGGCATCTCGGTGGCGTCCTTGTGGGCGACACCAGCGAGCTTGTTTGTGACGACTTTCTTCTTCGTGAGCATTGTGATTGTTCCAGTCTGAAGATTATTGGCAAAGGCGCTCAGCGCATGAACAGCGCAATCAGGATGATGATTGGAATCGGAACGCCAAGAAACAGCAATAGAAGTGAACGCATGTGAGTCTCCAGTGGTTGAGTGGGACAGATGCTCAGGCGTCGCGCTGGCGTCCGCCGAAGGTTGCCGCGAGGCTCGCCACAAAGGCGCCGATGAGAAGCGAGATGAAGAGCCACAGGCTGGCCTGCGCTGATGCCTTGCGCGCCTGGTCGGCCGCCGTACGGGCAGCGGTTTCGGCATCACGCAGCTTGGCCTGCGCGCGCGCATAGGTTTCAGTCACGCGCTTTTCCGCTTCCTGCTGACCGAGCCCGGTGCGTTGCGCGACGATCTGGCCGACGTAGCGGACATCTTCCGGCGGCAGTGGCCCGCTGCGCATGGTGTTGGCGAAGATCCTGCCCAGCTCGGCAGTAGGGGCGGCGTTATTTGATGGCTCGGACCGTTCAACCGGCGCTCCGCTGGCCGCGACCGCCGCTGAAGCGGTGTTCGGATCCTTGCGCAGCAGTGACTCGATGAAGTAACTGCCGGAGCCGCCCGGCATGTCGCCACTGGCCAGCCCCGCGCCGGCGGCAGCACCACCCGCGACGGCAGCCGTGCCGGCAGCCGCGGTCGCGCCGCCGGCAATCGTGGCGCCAGCCTGTACCCCGCCGCCGACAATCGTGCCGATCGCCGAAGACAGCAGCGCAGCGGTGGCAATTGAAGCGACTGCCCAGGCCAGAAAGCCATGTGCGGTATCGCGGAAGTGCACTTCGTCGCTCGCTACCCCTTCCCATCGCGAGCGCAGCCGGCCGGCGAGATAGCCGCCCATCCCGGAGGCGAGCACTTGTGTCACGGTTACCCAGAGGATGGTCGAGATGCCGAAGGTCCAGGCGCTGATGCCCTCATTGGCCCATGGCGAAACCGACGACAGGCCAAGCCCGACACCCAGCATCAGGAGGATCAGCGAAAGCGCCGCCGCAGCGGCGGCACCAGCCAGCACAGCACCCCAGGAGATCGATCCGGCCGACGTTCGCAACGGATTGTCCAGGTGCCGGCCGGTATGGATCGATGCGAGTGCGATGGAGTCCGCGGTTGCCGTGTCGTGTAGTGCCATCATGTCTCCAGTGAAGTAGGAATTAACTTGGCCGAATTTTCCCTACGGAAATGTCGGGATTCTGTCTGCTGGCGTACATAACATCTGCGCCATTAGCGGGAACCGGCCGAGATTTCTAATGTTCGTTAGCGAACCGATTAGCGGCGGACGGCCGCGCACCGCCGCTGCCGTCCGGCGGCACATACAGCTTGAACGCGCGCGCATCGGCGGCGTGGGTACGTGCCCGCACGGCCTGAGCCGCCTCTCGGACTCGCGGAATTTCGCTGGGCGCAAATCAGTAT
>JANPGJ010000092.1:0-3093 GCA_031423955.1 Burkholderiales bacterium | reverse complement strand
GAGGGCGAGGCCGCCGTTGAGGGCGCCGACCCATGACGAGAGGCCGGCGACGTCCGGTGCGCGGTCCAGCGTGGCCCAATAGAGCCGCGCCACCCCGGCGGCGTTGCCGTTGATTTCCCACAGGCCGGCGTTGACTTCCGCTGCCCTTCGGTCGATGTGTTCGGCCGATTCAGAGAAACCGGTGACTACAGATCCCCGGCTGCCGCCTGAACTGAGGAAGCCGGTCCAGGTTGGCAACCCTGGAGTGTCGGCGGTGCGGCCCAGCACGTTGAGGTATAGCTGCTGCACGAATTGGGTGTTGTTCAGGGCGCCGTAGGTGCCTTGGAATTCGCTGGAGTCGATGAACGATTGGGCGATGGTGTCGAGGCTCACGCCGGCTTCGCGTTGGGCGGTGCCTTCGCCGGCGGCACGCCTGTTGCGGCATTTCGACCGCAAGGCCATGCTTGGCCCGCTCCTTCTGGTGGGCGGCACGATCTCGATGTCCGCCTACGAAATCGAGGCCGGCGCACGGATTTTTCGCGGCTTCGATGCTACCCTGGATTTCGACCTCGCCTAGCGCGGGATGGATGAGCTGCAGTAGCAGTGCTGCGCTACCGGAATTTCCACGCAATTACGATTGATCGGGGCGAGTCTGGCACTCTGACTATCGTAACGAAAACGTCCGCAAAATTGCGAATCGAAAACAAAGATATCGATTTGCAATTGCGGCCAGCCGGTGAGAACCAGAATCGCGATGCGGCCTGCGCGCCCCTTTTGATTTATGGCATAGTATGCCAATCGCAAATCTTGTCGAGGCAATAACCCATGCCGACCCGAAACCTTGTCCTGACAGACCACCAAACCGCTTTTGTTGAGAGCCTGGTGACCTCCGGGCGTTATCAGAACGCCAGTGAAGTCTTGCGCGAAGGGCTGAGGCTTGTCGAACGCCGCGAAGCGGAAGATGAAACGCGTCTGGCTGCCCTGCGCGATGCGGCCAGGGTCGGCATCGCCGACATTGATGCAGGCAATTTCAGTAGCTTCAACTCTGACGAGAAGCTTGGAAAGCACTTGGCAACGCTGGCTTCCGGGGTGATCGGCGCGTAGTGGAGGCGCGCTTCTGGACGATTCGACTGTCGGCTTCCGCTGCCGCGGATTACCGTGAAATTCTGCGCTGGACGGTCAAGAACTTCGGTACTGCGCAGGCACGTATCTACGCCGACACGCTGGCATCGGCGCTACGCGCACTCCGCGCCGGACCCGCGATCATTGGTGTCAAAGAACGGCCGGAAATCGGCAGCGGCATAAGGACTCTTCATGTCGCTCGCAACGGGCGCAAAGGTCGGCACTTCGTGATGTTCCGCATTAGTCGGGACCAGGAGCGCAAGGGCATTGATGTGCTTCGACTTCTGCACGACAGTATGGACCTGGAGCGGCATCTGCCGCCGACTGAGCCAGACTGAGGGATGAGCAGGGCGGCCCGCCGTAGCATGCCGCCTGGCCGTTGCCGGCAGGCCCTATCGGTGCCTCAAGCTGCCGATGGTGAGCAGGCGCGCCAGATTCGCGCCATGCCACTGGCCGCACACTCTTCCGGGCCGATGCGCGCTTCGATGCCGGCCAGGCGCAAGGCGCGCGCATACAGCGCGGTGAGTTCGCCGGCGCCGAGCAGAATCGGTGGCGCCGCGCTCGGGTGCATCTGCCGGGCGCCGCCGATCTCGCTGCCGATCAACAATCCCGAAAGGTAGGACGGCAGTGCGCTATCGGCGAGCGTCCCGTTGAGGCCCAGGGTGCGCGCCGAGAAGAGCCGGCTCAACAACGCGCCTGGCGCCTGCAGTCCGTAGGCAACGCCGCGCTCGAAGGCGGCGGTATCGGCTTGCGCGTCCGGCTTCATCAGGCGGCCGAGGATGGTGTGGCCGATCAACGCCGCATAGACTTCGCCGGTCATGAAACTGGCGAACGAGACGATCGCGCCATCTTCGATCCAGGCCCATTTGCTGTGGCTGCCGGGCAACAGCGCGACCTGGCGGCCGCGATCCGGCAGGGCGCCGATGATCTGGGTTTCCTCGCCGCGCATCACGTCCGGTACGCCGCTTGCGGCGTCCGTGGTCGAGACACCGGGGACGATGGCAAACTGCCTGCCATTGGCCAGGGGAATCCGGATCATGTGGGCTGCGATATCGGCAACCCTGGCCGGGCAAGGACAGTAGGGTGCTTCGCGCCAGCCCTGCTTGCTGCCGATCATGCCGCTGGCGATCAATTGCGCCTGCGGATGGGCGGCGAGCCAGTCGCCGCAAAACGCGTCGAGCGCTGCTTCGAAGGCGCCGTTTTCCACCTTCATGATGCCGGGGCCGCCGCTACGGCGCTCGCTGATGCCGCCGCTGGTGTCGAGCAGGTAGGCACGCAGGCTGCTGGTACCCCAGTCCAGCGCGATCAGGGCAACGCTCATGCCTTGCCCGCAGCGGCAATGAACGCTTCGACCGCGGCGCGCCGGGGCAGCGGCGCCACAGCGCCGAAGCCGGTGGTGGCGAGCGCGGCCGCCGCATTGGCGTAGCGGGCGGCGTCCACCAGGTCGTCTCCGGCATCGATGCGGGCCAGAAAGGTGCCATCGAAGCAGTCCCCGGCGCCGGTCGCATCGACCGCGTCGACCCGGTGGCCGGCGATCGCGGTGCGCGACTCCGCGGTCGCGGCGATGCAACCTGCGCTGCCAAGCTTGAGGACGACATTGCGTGCGCCACGGGCGAAGCACCAGTCGAGGATCGCGTCCGGCGCTTGCAGCGCGCTCACCGCCTGCAGGTCTTCAAGGCTCGGCAGCAGGTAGTCGCTGAGCGCGATGGTGTCGCTGATCACTTGGCGCGCGGTGGCAAGCGGCCACAGTTTCAGGCGCAGGTTGGTGTCGTAACTGACCGCGACACCGGCCTCGCGGGCGAGCGCGATGGCCGCTGCTACGCTGTCGCGCGCATTTTGCGAAATCGCCTGGCTGATGCCTGACACATGCAGGATGCGGGCGCCGCGGATCAATACGACCGGCAGTCGGGTCGGTCGCATGCGGCTCGCGGCGGAATCGCGGCGCAGGTAGGAAAAGCTGTGGCCGGCGGCGCCGTGATTGACGAAATACAC
>JANPGJ010000091.1:0-4541 GCA_031423955.1 Burkholderiales bacterium | reverse complement strand
GATGTCCAAATGGATTGATGGCGACCCACCAATGTGCCAAGCCACGCCTTTCAGGACTGACCGGGGTGTCGGCCAGGCGCTGCGCCGGCGTGTCGGGGTTTGTGCACAAATACCCATTTGACATTTTTTTTCGTGTACTCCGGGCATCACTGCCCACCCGCGGCGCATAGAATCGAGATGCAGTGGGGTCACACCAGTGCCATGAAAACGTGGCATAACAAGGTAATCCGTACCAAACCTGCGATCGGCGCCGATGCAATGTGCATCGCGCCGGTTGACTAAAATGACAAAAATGGGGTCTGACCCCAATTTCCAATAATTGGGGTCTGCCCCCTGACTCAGCCAATTCACCTTATTCACAAAACGCCAAATTTCATGAAAATTCAGCCAGTTATTCTTTCCGGTGGGTCGGGGACGCGCCTTTGGCCATTGTCGCGCGAGCATTATCCGAAGCAGATGATTCCGTTTGTCGAGGACGATTCCCTGTTTCAGGCAACGGTGCGGCGTCTGGCTGGTGCGGCGGGGATGGAGGTGAGTGCGCTGCCTCTGGTGGTTTGCAACGAGGCGCATCGCTTTCTGATCGCCGAGCAGATGCGCGGCATGGGCGTAACGCCCGAGGCCTTGATCCTGGAGCCTTGCGGCCGCAATACGGCGCCAGCGCTGACCCTGGCGGCGCTTCACATGCAGGAGGTTGGTGGTGACGCCGTCATGCTGGTGATGCCTGCCGATCATGTGATTGGCGACAAGCCGGCCTTTTTGGCAGCGGTGCGCCAGGCGGCAATGCTGGCCGCCGACAGCGCTGTGGTGACGTTCGGAATCGTGCCGGACAAGCCGGAGACCGGGTACGGATACATTCGCCGTGGCGATGCGCTGGCGGGCGGCGGCGGGCACGTGCTGGCCGGTTTTGTCGAAAAGCCGGACTTTGCGACGGCAAAAAACTATGTCGAAAGCGGCGAATACTGGTGGAACAGCGGATTGTTCGCGCTCAAGCCTTCGGTCTGGCTCAAGGCAATCGGCAGCCTGCGCCCCGAAATGCTCGAGGCCTGCACCAAAGCGTATGCGCAAGGCGCCAAGGACGCGGATTTCCGGCGTGTCGATGCGGCCGCGTTTGCCGCCTGCCCATCGGATTCGATCGACTATGCGGTGATGGAAAAGCTCACCGGGGATGCCCGCCTGGGCATTGCCGCCCAGGTCGTGCCGCTCGCAGCCGGCTGGTCCGACATCGGGGCCTGGGATTCATTGTGGCGGATTCTTGACAAGGACGCGGACGGCAACGCCACCCGCGGCAAGGTTGTGCTGCATGACGCGCAACGCAGCCTGGTGTTTTCGCAGGGGCGGATGGTGGCGTGCGTCGGCATTCGCGACATGGTGGTGATCGAAACGCCGGACGTGATCATGGTCGCACCGCTCGATCGCGCGCAGGATGTGAAGCAGTTGGTAGCCAAGGTGAAGGCCGGTGGCCATTCGCTGGCGGAATCGCATCGCAAGGTGTATCGGCCGTGGGGATCATACGATTCGGTGGATAACGGCGAACGGTTCCAGGTCAAGCGCATCATCGTAAACCCCGGCGCCTCGCTGTCGTTGCAGAAGCATCATCATCGCGCCGAGCACTGGATTGTGGTGCAGGGCACCGCCGAGGTGACGCGTGGCGAAGAGGTATTTCTCGTCTCGGAAAACCAGTCCACCTATATTCCGCTGGGTACGACGCACCGCCTGGTCAATCCGGGCAAGATCGCGCTCGAAATGATCGAGGTGCAGTCCGGCACCTATCTGGGGGAGGACGATATCGTGCGCCTGCAGGATCACTACGGTCGTGCCTGAGCGAGGCTTCGGACTTTGTACAATCGTAAGTGTTGAAGAGGCGATTCAATGCAATTAAATGGGGTCAGACCCCATTTAACTTCCACGCTTTGCATCAGCGCTGGCAGGCAGCGTCCGGTCCTTGGCCTTGTGATTGGCTGTCGCTGGTGAGGGCCCGAGAGGTTTGCGGCCGGTGCGCATCAAATCCCTTTGCTGGATGCCCATGATGGCATGCGCCGTGACAATAGGCAATCAATGACGATTCTGGTGACTGGCGGCGCAGGGTTTATCGGCAGCAATTTTGTGCTCGACTGGCTGGCGCAGTCCGACGAAGTGGTGGTCAACCTTGACAAACTCACTTATGCGGGCAACCTGGCTAACCTGGCCGGCCTGGCCGGTGACGCGCGGCATGTGTTCGTCAAGGGCGATATCGGTGACTTCGCACTTGTGTCGCGATTGCTGGTCGAGCACCAGCCGCGTGCGGTGGTCAATCTGGCAGCGGAGTCGCATGTCGACCGCTCGATTCACGGGCCGGGTGACTTTATCGAGACCAACATCGTCGGCAGTTTCAATCTGCTCGAGGCGGTGCGTGCGTATTGGGGCGCGCAGGCGGCGGTGGACCAGGCCGCTTTCCGCTTCCTGCATGTCTCTACCGACGAGGTATACGGCTCGCTGCAGCCGGGCGAGCCGGCATTTTGCGAGACCCATCGCTATGCGCCGAACAGCCCTTATTCGGCGTCGAAAGCAGCGTCTGATCACCTGGTGCGCGCCTATCACCATACTTATGGCCTGCCGGTGCTTACCACCAATTGTTCCAACAATTACGGGCCGTATCATTTTCCGGAAAAGCTGATTCCGCTGATGATCGTCAACGCGCAGGCGGGAAAACCGCTGCCGGTGTACGGCGACGGCATGCAGGTCCGTGACTGGCTCTATGTGACCGACCATTGCAGCGCGATCCGGCATGTACTGGCGACCGGCCGGGTGGGCGAAACCTACAACATCGGCGGCTGGAACGAAAAGCCGAATCTCGACATCGTGCACTCGGTGTGTACCTTGCTTGACGGCTTGAAGCCGCGCGACGATGGCAGGCCGTACAAGGATCAGATCACCTATGTAAAGGATCGACCCGGGCACGACCGCCGCTATGCGATCGATGCAACCAGGATCGAGCGCGAGCTGGGCTGGCGGCCCGCCGAGACCTTCGAGAGCGGTATTCGCAAGACAGTCGAATGGTACCTGGCCAACCAGGAATGGGTGGCCAATGTGCAGAGTGGCGCTTACCGCGACTGGATCGACCGGCAGTATGGCGGGCCGGGGCAAGGTCGATGAAGCTCCTCCTGTTCGGCAAGGGTGGCCAACTGGGTTGGGAACTGCAGCGCAGCCTGGCGCCGTTGGGCGAGCTGGTCGCGCTCGATTTAGACAGCGGCGACTTGTGCGGCAGCTTTACCGATCCCGAGGGCCTCGCGCGTACGGTGCGGCTGGTCAAGCCGGATGTGATCATCAATGCCGCGGCGCATACTGCAGTTGATCGCGCCGAGGCCGAGCCGGACCTTGCGCGCACCATCAATGCACTGGCGCCTGCGGTGTTGGCGCGCGAGGCCGGCGCGCTGGGCGCCTGGCTGGTGCACTATTCCACCGACTATGTGTTTGACGGCAGCGGCAGCCGTGCGTGGACTGAAAGCGATGCGCCGGCCCCGCTGTCAGTCTACGGACGCACCAAGCTCGAAGGCGAGATCGCGGTTGCATCCACGCCACGGCATTTGATCTTTCGCACCAGTTGGGTGTATGCAGCGCGCGGCGGCAACTTCGCACGCACCATGCTGCGCCTGGCGCGCGAGCGCGAGCAGTTGACGGTGATCGCCGACCAGGTCGGCGCGCCGACGTCGGCGGAGCTGCTGGCCGACTGCAGCGCCCATGCGATTCGTGCCGTCGCGGCTGCGCCGCAACTTGCTGGCCTCTACCACCTCGTGGCGGCTGGCGAGACAAGTTGGCATGGCTATGCATGTCACGTGCTGGCGCGGGCGCGCGAGCGTGGCCAGATACTCAAGGCCGGCCCGGAACAGGTGGTGGCGATTCCGACTTCCGCCTATCCGACGCCGGCGCGACGGCCACTCAACTCGCGCCTGAACACCGCCCGCCTTGCCGGCACGTTCGGATTCCACCTGCCGGATTGGCGGGTGCAGGTTGACCGCATGATCGACGAGATTTGTGCATAGTGGATGATGGCTTGTGCGACCATGCAGCCAGTCGCCTTCATGGTCCTGACCGACGACAGGACTGCGCGCCGGTCACCGCGGGCAGCCGGTCTGGTCGGACAGTCGAGGCGGCTTCTTGCACAGGGCTGTCATGTGATGGCAGATGGCAGATGGCATGATGACATCCGTATACGATGGCGGCCGGTCGCGACACGCGTTTTCAATTTCCGCAAAAAGGGGAGCGTCTTGAGCATCGGATTGCCGGCATGAAGCCGACCAAGCGCAGGGGCATCATCCTAGCCGGCGGATCGGGCACCCGCTTGTATCCGGCGACACTGGCGGTATCGAAGCAGTTGCTGCCGATCTTTGACAAGCCGATGATCTATTACCCGCTGTCGACCCTGCTCCTGGCTGGTATCCAGGACATCCTGATCATCTCGACGCCGCAGGACACGCCGCGTTTCACCCAGCTGTTGGGCGACGGCGCGCAATGGGGGGTGAATTTCACTTATGCGGTGCAGCCGTCTCCCGATGGCCTGGCGC
>JANPGJ010000090.1:0-21602 GCA_031423955.1 Burkholderiales bacterium | reverse complement strand
ACCGGGAAGCGGTGGTCGGCGTAGAACGCCAGCGGGTGCTGGACCGGCACGCAGACGATGCTGCCTGCCAGTTGCGCTGGGTCGATGGCGGCGATCACCTTGGCAAGGATCGCGATGCCGTTGACTTCGTCGCCATGGATCGCGGCACCGAGATACAGGCGCGGGCCGGGCCTGGCGCCGTTGACCAGCACCAGCGGAAAGCGTACCGGCGTGCCGTCGGCCAGTTCCACCAGTTCCATCTGGCCGCGCACCACGGTGCCTGCCGCGGCGCTCAAGGGGCCGGCGCTCATGCGGCCGGCAGGGAAGGTCTTGATCGCTTGCATGGTTGCGGGCTCCGGTGATCAGGCGGCCTGGCGCACGGTGGTGTCGGCCGGCAGGTCGTAGGAATCGAGCAGGTTGTCGACCAGGCGGGTGGCGTCGTTCCAGTCGTAGGTGCGGTACTGGTGCCCGGCGGTGAACATCTTCGGGCCGCTGTAGAACATTTCGTATTGCGTGTGGCGCGAAGCGAATTCGGAGCCCACGCTGTCCCAGGCCAGCTTGAACATCTTGACCCGGCCATGGGCATCGGTCACCGGCGAATGCTGGGTCTTGCCGATCAGTGCGGCGATTTCCGGATTGTTGAAGTCCTGGGCCGAAGAAGGCAGCATGATCATGCCGCCGCCGGCCAGGTCACGGATCATCTCGATCACCTGCGGGTAGAGGCGCTGCGCCAGCACATTGGCGCTGTAGAGCATGGCGCGGTCAGGAATGAAAAACTCGCCCTGGTCGAGCGGGCCGCTGCCGCCCTCCATCCGCCCCTTGGCTTCCATTGCATGCACCAGACCATCGATCATGCCGGCCTGTGCCGCCAGCAGTCCCAGGTTCTCGCGCACCTGCGGAAAATCCACCGTGCCGATGGTTTCGCAAATGCGGCGCGCCAGCCCGGTGAGATAGCGCAATTTCACCGCCAGGCGGATCTGCGCCTGGTAGTTCTGGTACACGTGCGCCGGTGCGGTATGGAACTGCGCGAACGACATCGCCGGGTTGCGGTGCACGAACACCCGGTCCCACGACACCTTGACCTCGTCGAAATAGACGATCGAATCGTTTTCGTCATAGGCTGACGAAAGCGGATAGTCGAACTTCGATACCGCGCCCTGCTCGTAGGAGCGGCGCGACAGCAGTTTCACGCCGGGCGCACCGATCGGCACCATCGCGGTAAACGCATAACCGTCGTCGCCGTCGCGCACCGGCCTGAGCGACGCCACCAGCAACTCATTGGCGAATACCGCCGAGGTGCCGAGCATCTTTGCGCCCTTGATCGTGATGCCTTGCGCATCCTCATCGCATATGGCAGCGGTGACAAAGGGATCGGCCTGCTCGCCGGTGGCTTTCGAGCGATCGGCCTGCGGGTCGATGATCACATAGGCCAGGTAGAGATCGTTGTCGCGCGCATGGCGGTAGTAGTCGAGCACCGCCTGGCCGCGGCCCTTGCCATGCGCCTCGAACACATCGGCGCGCATCGCCATGGCGGAGATGCAGGAGGCCACATGATCGGGCGAGCGGCCCATGAAGCCGACATGCTGTTCGCACCAGGAAGTAAGCGCCTTGCGGCGGTCGACCAGTTCGGCGTAGCTGCGCGGCAACTGCCAGGCACGGTTGGCGCGCCGCCCGCCGCCGATGTCAAAGGTCATCAACTCCGGGTTGGCGGCCTGATAGTCGTACAGGCTGGCCACGGTCTGCGCCGACTGGCGAAACGCCGGATGCGCGGCAACGTCGCTGACGCGCTTGCCCTCGATCAGGATGGTGCGCGCATCGCGAATGCTTTTCAGGTGGTCATCGCCGTTCTTGATCATGCTCATCGCCTTGATTCCCGCAGGAGGTGGCAGGCGGCGCGGCAATGTGTCCTGCGGCGCACCCGACCGGTAGCGCGATCATGCACCGGAAAACGGTTCCTGTAAAGGTGAAGTTACTTCACCAATTACTCCGCACCGCGGGTCGAATGCAGTTCCGCCAGCGCCGCCTCGCTATCTGCATACACCACTGCGGCGAGCCGTCCGAGCTCCTGCAAATCCGCGCGCGACAGGGCGGCGAACAGGCGGTCGTTGACTTGCTGCATCAGCGGCGCGGCGCGTGCCAGGGCACGGGTACCGACCGCACTCAGTCTGGCCAGCATGGCGCGGCCGTCCCTGGGGTCGCGCCGGGTCAACAGCAGGCCTTTCCTTTGCAGGCGCCGCGCCTCTGCCACCACGAACGACAGGCTGACGCCGAGCGCCTCTGCCACCGTGCCCAGACGCAATCCCTCGGCCGGTGCGTGGCGGGCGAGGTGCATGACGATGTTGTATTGTGGCGGCGTGATTCCGATGCTGGCCGCCAGGCCGCCGCGCACTTCCTGCAGGCGTGCCGCCAGCCGCACCAGATCGTCCACCGCTCGGCGGAACGCCAGGTCGTTGCCATCGACCAGCAATGCCTTGCGCGAGATCGAGGGCGGCAGCGCGTCCCCGACTTGCCGTGCCGTTTTCAAAACGGCCCCGGATGACCGAGATACTGCGCGGCCGCCAGCACATGCACGCGGAATACCGCGCGCAGGTCTTCAAGCAGCACATATTCATCGGCGCCGCCCATGTTGTTGGGCGCCGGCCCGTAGACCACTGCCGGAATGCCGGCGGCGCGGTAAAAGCGCGAATCAGAAAACCCGGGCCGCATGTTGGCCACCACCGGGCCTTCGCTGCCGCTCTGCGCATGGCGCAACACCGTCTGCACGATCTCGCTGCCGGGCACAGTGACGTTGGGCTCATGCGAACTCAACACCTGCCATTCGACCTGGCGGTGCGCCTGCATGCGACGGCCGATCTCGGCTTTGACCACGGCCAGGGTAAGTCCGGGCGGAAAGCGGAAATCCAGGCGCGCAGTCGCCCGATCGGGAATGATGTTGACCGCGATGCCGCCTTCAATCGTGCCGATGTTGACCGTAAGCGTTGACAAGGTATTGAATTCTCCACTGCCTGAGATCGGCTCCGATACCGGCTGTGCGTCACGCATCGCCGCCATCACATCGGCCGGCACCGGGCAGGGCAGCGCCGCCATCGCCTTCATGTCGGACAGCGCCTCGATCAGGTGAACGATTGCGTTGTCACCGAGGTGCACATGGGCGCCATGGTTGGAGCGGCCACGCGCGCTGAGTTCGACCCATAGCTGGCCCTTTTCACCGAAGCGCACCACTCGCGGGCTGCCGGCGTCGGCCGAGATCATGGCGTCGCCACGCGCCTCGGGCACGTTGGCCAGCACGTATTGCGTGCCCCAGGTGCCGCCGGTTTCCTCGTCGCTTACAAAGGTGAGCACCAGTTCACCACAAAGCGAGGCGCGTTCCTCCGCCAGCAGTTTGGCAGTCATCATCGCCGCGGCCAGGCCGGCCTTCATGTCGCAGGCGCCGCGGCCGTACAGACGGCCGTCTTCGATGCGCGCGGAAAACGGCGAACCGTTCCAGGCGGCCGCGTCGCCGGCCGGAAAGGTGTCGAGGTGGCCATTGAACAACAGGCGGCGGCCCGGCCTGGCGCCGGCGAGACGCGCGATGATGTTGACCGCCGGCGCGCGGCCGATGACACGCTTGACCTGCATACCGGGAATCGACGCAAGGAAACTCTCGACATGGGCGGCCAGTGCCTGCGTGTCGCCCGGCGGATTCTCGCTGGGGATGGTCACCAGGGTGGCGCACAGGGCCTCAAGCTCGGCGTTCTCCTTGAGGATGCGGTCGGACAACGACACAGGCATGGGGTTGACTCCGGAACAGGGGTTTGCGAACGGGCGCGGTCGACGCAGGGCCGGCGCGCCGATCCGCACAGGTACACTTTGGAAAATTGCGAAGCGAGCCCGCCGCAGCAGCGCGCCGCGAAGATTGCCAGCTGCCGGTTCGGCACCGTGCTGCAAGCGGTCATGCGGCCTTCGCTTCAATCCCGATTATCCACCAGCCCCGAGCCCGCCCACATGAAACTCGCCCAACGAACCGCATTGGTCACCGGCGCCGGCAACGGCATCGGCCGCGCGATTGCCACCGCACTGGGGCGCGAAGGCGCGCGCATCCTGATCGCCGATATGCACAACGCCGAGGCGGCTGCCGCCGAACTGACGGCCGCCGGCATCGATGCCCACGGCGTCATCGTGAACGTCACCAGCGAGGAGGATGTCACCCGCATGGCCGGGGTCGCCGCCGAGCGCTTCGGCGGTCTCGACATCGTGGTCAACAACGCCGCCATCTTTTCAACCCTGATGCCCAAACCACTGGAGCAAATCAGCGCGACCGAATGGCGCCAGGTGATGGATGTGAACACGCTCGGGGTTTTTCTGGTGACCAAGGCAGCGTTGCCGTTGCTCAAGCAATCGCCGGCGCCGCGCATCATCAACCTGTGTTCCGGGGTCGCCTTCAAGGGCAATGCCCTGTATCTGCACTATGTGGCCAGCAAGGGCGCGATCCTGTCGATGACCCGCGCCCTGGCGCGCGAACTGGGGCCGCACAACATTCTGGTCAACGCCATCGCGCCCGGCTTCACGCTATCTGAAAACGTCGAGAGCAACGACGCGCTGATGAGCATGGTGCGCGGTCCCTCGATCGCCGGCCGTGCCCTGGCGCGCGACATGTACCCGGCCGACCTGGTGGGGGCTGCGGTGTTCTTCGCCGGCCCGGATTGCGGCTTCATCACCGGCCAGACCCTGGTGATCGACGGCGGCGCGTACTTTCACTGAAGGTCGGCGCGGCAGCGCACGCGCTAATTGACGGTGGTCCACATCATGCTCAAACCAGCGGGCGCCCGCAGGTACTACCAGCGATCCGGCGGCAACCGGGACGTGTGAAATACGCGGAGGATTTCGACGGTCGATCCGCGCACGCGGTACGGCACCAGGTATCGAGTCTTCAGAACCACCAACTCCCGCGTTCCCGGCACTCGGCCGGGCCGTCCGCTTGCGGGCTGGTCGACCAACATCGCGACCGCATCCAGAACCCGTTTGACGACAAGGCGCGCCGCTTCCGGGTCATCGACAGCGATGAAATCCGCCTCCTCGTCAAGATTTTTGAGGGCCTTGCGAAGCCACCTAAGCTTCATTCAGGTTCCACTTCGTCGCGAGGGCGTCAACTTCGTCGTCGCTTGCGAAATCTCCAGCGTCGGCTTCGCGCAGGGCCGCGCGTGTTTCGCGCAGTTGCCATTCGTTGAGATTGACGTATTCGCGGATCGCTTCAGCGGCGAGAAACGATTTGCTGCGCTGAGTCGCTTCAGCCAGGACGTCAAGCCTGTCCTTGATATCGTCGTCCAGGCGGACGGTCATGGTCGTGGACATGTGAAAATCCGGTTGTGTTCGAACGTGTACATTCTAACGCACCTTGTAGTCCTGTGGACGTTCAAGCATATTTCGGCGTCACTTGCGGCGGCAATCTTGCTCGCCTGAGCGGGGTTCCATTTCGATCGGCTTCCGGAGGTTCCCGCCTGCGCGGGAGCGCCGAGTAGGCGTCAGCGTGAGGTCGCGGCAGGCCCTCGCACGCTTTACGTCAGCGCGGTTTCATTCGGCCTTGATGCCGGAGCGCTCGACCATTTCCTTCCAGCGCCGCTGCTCGCCACGCATAAACGCGGTGAGGTCGTCGACGCTGCCGCCGCGCGTCACCGCGCCGATCGCCACCAGCTTCTCGCTGAAGGCGGCATCACGCAAAGCCTTGTTGACTTCGGCATTGACGCGTTCGCGCCACTCCCTTGGCGTGCCGACCGGCGCGGTGAGCGCCAGCCAGGCGACGGCCTCGAATCCGGCGTAGCCGGATTCGGCGACGGTTGGCGCATCGGCAAAGGCCGCCAAGCGCGCACGGCTGCCGACCGCGATCAGCTTCAGTTTGCCGGCACGCACCTGCGGCGCCAGCACGGTGACCGTATCGAGGCCGACCTGGACGGTGCCGGCCACCAGATCGGCCACCGCACGCGGGCTGCCCTGGTAGGGCACGTGCAGGATGCGCACCGCGGCGCGTTGCTTCAAATCCTCCATCAACAGATGCGACAGCGTGCCGTTGCCGGACGAGCAGTGCGACAGTTTTTCCGGATTGGCACGGGCGTAATCGATCAACTCCCTGAGTGTCGATACCGGCACCGACGGATGCACCACCAGCGCCAGCGGCACCTCGGCGGCGAGGATCACCGGGTCGAAGTCGCGCAGGCTGTCGTACAGCACATTCTTGTAGAGATACGGATTGACCACGTAAGCCGCCAGCGCCGAGAGCGACAGCAGGCTGCCGTCGGCCGGCGCCTTCGCCAGGCGCGTGAGCGCAATGCTGCCGCCCTGACCGGGCAGGTTGTCGACCAGCACCGGGTATCCCAAAGCCGCGGTCAGGCGCTCGGCCAGCATGCGCGCCACCAGGTCAGTAGCCTGGCCGGGCGGAAAGCCGACCAGAATGCGCGTGGTCTTGCCGGCCTGGCCAAACGCATGCGGCGCTGCGAGCGCCATGCCGCCGGCGCCCAACAGGCTCCTCCTGGTTGCGTTCATCGCTGGTCTCCGCTTGCTCAGATGATGCTGTTGCGCCGCAGGTCGGCGATCTCTTCGGTGGTAAGGCCGTAGGCGCGCCAGACTTCCTCGTTGTGCTGCCCGATCGCCGGCCCGGCACTGCGCACCGCGCCCGGCGTGTCGGAGAAGCGCGGCACCACGCCCTGCATGCGCACCTCGCCAAGCTCGCTATCGTCAACCTTGACGATCGCCTCGCGCGCGATCATTTGCGGGTCGGCAAACACGTCGGCGATGTCGTTGATGGCGGAGAAGCCGACCTCCGCCGCTTCCAGGCGCGCACGCAGCTCTTCCAGGGTAAGCTGGCCGATCGCGGCGGACACGCGGGCATCGATCGCGTCGCGGTTGGCCACCCGCGCCGGGTTGGTGGCGAAACGCGGGTCGGTCGGCAAATCGCCGAGATCGAGCGCCTTCGCCAGGCGCAGGAAAATGCTCTGGGTGGAAGCAGCGATCGAGGCCCAGCGGCCATCGCTGGTGCGATACACGTTGCCCGGCGCGGCGTACTGGCTGCGGTTGCCGGAGCGGGTGCGCACCATGCCAAGCTGGTCATACTCGATCGGCAGGAATTCGAGCACGCGCAGCATCGCTTCGGTGATCGAGCAGTCGATCTCCTGCCCGGCCAGGGCAGGGTCCTGGCGCAGCCGATACAGTGCCGCCAGCACGCCGAGCGCGCCGAACAGGCCGCCGATGGCGTCCGAAATCGGGTAGCCCAGATGCAGCGGCATGCCATCTTCCTCTCCGCAAATACTGGTGAAGCCCGACAGCGCCTCGAACACGCGGGCGAAGCCCGGTCGGTCGCGATAGGGGCCGGTCTGGCCGAAGCCGGTCATGCGCAGAATCGTCAGGTGCGGATTGAGTTCATGCAACCATGCGCTGGTGATGCCCCAGGTATCGAGCGTGCCGGGCCGGAAATTCTCGACCAGTACATCGGCCCCGCCGATCAGCCGGCCGAGCAATTCGCGCCCTTCGCTGCGTCGCAGGTCGAGGGTGACGCCACGCTTGTTGCGATTGGTCACCTTCCACCACAGCGAAACGCCGTCCTTGTGCGGCGCCAGCGCACGCAGGGCGTCGCCGATGCCGGGGATCTCGATCTTGATCACATCCGCCCCCAGGTCGGCCATCAAGCCGGCGGCGAACGGGCCGGCCACCACCGACGAGATATCGATGATCGACAGGCCAGCCAGCGGCCCGGGGTGATCGGTGGAATCGGTGTGCGGTTTGGTCATCGGCGCAGCATAGCGCGATGACGGCAATCGGGGCGCACCTTGCCCGCGCCGATCGGGCAGCCCCTGGCGCGCGGCGAGGCCGCGCCGGTCAGCCGCCGCGCGGGCCGTCGTAGTGCTCGGGCCAGCGCATGCGCACCACTTCGCGTGTGCTGCCATATGCATAGCAGGAATCGATTTTCACCGGCCTGCCGTTCGGGTCGAGTTTCAGCGGCAGGGCCTGGCGCAACGGCGCCAGCGACTGGAACGCGACAGTCGCCATTTGCGCCAGCAATTCATTGATGTGCTGGCATCCCAGCGCCCCGCCCAGCCGCTCGCGCACGCCGCGGTTCCAGCCGGCGCCGATCACAAGGCCCTTCAGGCCGGCCAGTGCGGGCGTGACCTCCGGGCAGATGCTGTGTGGCGAGGCGTCGGTGACGGCAATCGCGTCGCACACCACGAAATCCTGGTCAAAAGTGATGCGCACGGTCATTTCGTGCAAATGCTCGCCGGCCGCCAGCCGCTTTTCACCGTGCGCCAGCTTGAAGGACGCGGTCTTGGTATCCACCACCCGCCCCTCGACCTCGAACAAGCCGTCGTGGCGGCGAAAGCCGCGCGCCTCGATGCGGCGCAGGTGCAATTCGTCACGGGGTTCTGGGGGTGGCAGCGGCATGACGCGTTCCGGAATGGTTGCAGAAGGAGGTGCGGCTTGGGTTCAAGGGCGGGTTGCAGGCGCGGCAAGCGCGCACCGGCGCAACGCCGTGCATGTCGCGCAGCATACCTGACTCGACAGTAATCACATATTACATGTAATATGCAAAACAGATTCTTCATCGCCCCTCATGAAATCGCCCAAGCTCGGCACCATCAGCAACCAGTCACTGGCCGACCAGGCGCGCGACCTGATTCGCCAGGCGATCTACGAAGGCAAGATCCAGCCTGAAGAGCGCCTGACCATCGAACGTCTCGCAGCCGACTTCGGCATCAGCCGCACGCCGGTGCGCGAGGCCCTGAAGGCGCTGGAAACCGACGGCATCGTGCGCATGTACCCGCACCGAGGTGCGGTGGTGCAGCGATTCGAGAAGGACGAACTGTTCGACCGCTATTCGATTCGCGCGCTGCTCGAGGGCCATGCCGGCCAGCTTGCCTGCGAGGCCGATGCCGAAGGCGTCGCCGCCGACCTCGAAGCCAACTGCGACCGCCTGGAGAAGGCGATCGCACGCGCCCGCGCCGGCGAACTCGCCGCCATCCAGGTGCTGGTCGAACTCAATCTGCAATTTCACGAACGCATACTCGCCGCCGCCGGCAGCGCGACCACCCAGCGTGTCCTCGACTCGCTGCGCATGCCCTTCGCCTACCGCCTGTACAACTGGCGCTCGCCGGAACGACAAAAGGTTTCGCTGGATTTCCATCGCAGCATCGCGCGCGCGTTTCGCGCCGGCAAGCCGAAGGAAGTCAGGCGCCTGATGGAATCGCACCTGCTCGAGGCGCGCGATTTCCTGATGACGGTCTGACATTCACCTCCCAATGCCGCCTGACATTCACCAAAGGAAGACACAAATGAGCAGCGACAAGCCAACCACCTACGGCCGCATCAGCGATGAAGCGGTCGACGAAGTGCGGCGGCGCATCGGCCGCGAGTTCCCGATCGAGGAGCCGTTTGTGCGTTACGTCAATTCCGACAGCATCCGCCATGCCGCGCGTGCGATCGGCGACGCCAACCCCTTGTGGATCGATGCCGCGCATGCGAAGGCCAGCCGCCACGGCAGGCGAATGGCGCCGCCGGCGCTGCTGTATGCGGTTACCTGGGGCAGCTGGGACATGCGCCGTGGCGAGGGCCTGCCCGGGGTGCACGGCCTGCATGCACACGACCGCTGGACCTACTACCTGCCACTGCTCGAGGGCGACGAGGTGCGCGCCACCAAGGTCATGACCGCGCTGGACGAGCGCACCGGCAAGTATGCCGGCCGCTCGATGATGCAGGTGCGCGAATTCAAGTACTACAACCAGCGCGATGAACTGGTGGCGCGCTGCATCATGTCGGCGGTGCGCACTGAACGCCACGCCGGCAAGGAAGTCGGCAAGTACATGTCGATTCCGAGGGCCAGATACAGCGATGAGGAAATTCGCGCCATCGATGCCGACACCGGCGCCGAGGTGGTGCGTGGCGCCGCGCCCCGCTACTGGGAGGATGTCGCCGTCGGCGACGCCATCCAGCCGGTGGTGCGCGGGCCGCTGACGGTGGCCGACATGATTGCCTGGATGATGGGAGTGGGCTCACCGCACATCCGTTCCGGCCAGTACTGGCTCGACTATCGCCGGCAGTCGCCGAAAATCGCGGTCAAGGATCCCGAGACCGGCATTCCGCAGGCGGTCGAGCGGGTGCACTGGGATTCCTACATGGCGGCCGAGATCGGCATGCCCGCGCCCTACGACTACGGCTCGCAGCGCGGCGCCTGGGCCACCCACCTGATCACCAACTGGGCAGGCGACGACGGCTGGGTGGCGGAGGTGTTCGCCAAGTTCCGCGGCATGAATTTCCTGGGCGACACGGTATGGATCCGCGGCCGCGTGGTCGACCGCTGGCGCGGCGCCAAATCCGGCATCGGCTATGTCGCCTGCGAGATCGAGGGTGTCAACCAGCGAGGCGAAAACATCATGCCCGGCACAGCGGTGGTGGCCCTGCCGTCGAAAGGTGTGCCCCTGCCGGCGGCGCCGATCGACCACGAGGCCGATGGGCGGGCGGCCTGAGATGGCTGCGGCGCAGGCAGGCGGCAGACCGCTCGACGGCATCCGCGTGCTCGATTTCAGCCACGCGGCGGCGGCGCCGTTTGCCAGCATGTTCATGGGCGACCTCGGGGCCGAGGTGATCAAGATCGAGAAGCCCGGGCAGGGTGACGGCAGTCGATCGATGGGCGTGCCGATGCCGATGCTGGGGCCGAAGGATTCCGACTACTTCGTAAGCCTGAACCGCAACAAGAAGGGCGTCGTGCTCGACCTGGCGCAGGCAGAGGGCGCGGCACTGGCGCGGCGGATGGCTGCGCAGTGCGATGTGGTGATCGAAAATTTCCGGCCGCAGGTGATGGCGCGCCTGGGCCTCGGGTTCGCGGACCTGCGCACGCTCCGGCCTGGCCTGGTCTATTGCTCGATTTCCGCCTTCGGCGACAGCGGCCCCTGGTGCGAGCGGCCGGCCAACGACATCATCATGCAAAGCGTGACCGGCCTGATGGGGGTCACCGGTGAGGTCGGCGGCGGCCCGGTGCGCATCGGCGCCCCGATCGCGGATTTCTCCAGCGGCCTGTTCGGCCTCTCCGGCGTGCTGGCGGCACTGTTCGCACGCGAACGCTTTCCCGCAGGCCAGCACATCAAGGTGGCGATGCAGGAGGCCTCGCTCAACATGATGTGCAACTACATTCCAGCGGTCGCCACCCTCGGCCACAGGATCGAGCGCCTGGGTCGTGGCCATGCGCAGATCGTGCCCTACCAGGCGTTCGCCTGCGCCGACGGCGAATATGTGATGGTCGGCGCCTTCACCCGCGGCTTCTGGCACAACCTGTGTCGCGCCCTCGGCCACGACGAATGGATCACCGACCCGCGCTTCAAGTCCAATCCGGCGCGCCTGGCCAATCGCGCAATCCTGGTGGGCGAACTCGAACGCATCTTCGCCACAGAGCCGCGCGCCCACTGGCTTGCCGTTCTGGACGCCGCCGACGTGCCCAACAGCCCGGTGCTCGAACTGCACGACGCGATACATACCGAACAGGTGAAGCACAACCATTCGATTGGCGCGGTCGATCACGGCGGGCACCCGGTGCAACTTGCCGCCTGCCCGATCAAGGCCGGCCAGTGGACGGCAGCACCCGCCGCCGCCTCACCCCGCCTGGGCGCCGATACGCGCGCAGTGCTGGAGTCGCTGCTGGGCCTGGGCGCGGCGGAATGCGCCGACCTCGCAGCGCGCAAGGTGGTGGAGTTCGCGGCGTGAAGCAGCGCCTGCGTGTCGCCTGCGCAATCGCCGCGCTATGGCTGGCCACCGGCAGCGCCGCGCTCGCGCAGTACCCCGAGCGGCCGGTGCGCCTGATCGTGCCGTTCGCGCCCGGCGGCGGCGCCGATCTCACCTCGCGACTGGTCTCGCAACGCCTGCCCGATCTGCTGGGCAAACAGGTGGTTGTGGAAAATCGTGCCGGCGGCGCCAGCAACATCGGCTCCGAGGCGGTCGCGCGCGCCGCACCGGATGGATATACCTTGCTGCTGGGCTCGCTCTCGACCTCGGTCAATGCCAGCCTGTTTCCGAAGCTGTCGTTCAATGTGTTGAAGGATTTCGAACCGGTGTCACTTTTGGCGACGGTGCCGTTGATGGTGGTGGTGCCTCCTTCGTCTCCCGCGCAATCGATCGCCGACCTGATCGCAACCGCCAAAGCCAGACCCGGCGCGCTCAACTACGCCTCCGGCGGGCTGGGTTCGGCCAATCATGTGGCCGGCGAACTGTTCAAGAGCATGGCCGGTGTGCAGATCACCCATGTGCCCTACAAGGGTGGGGGCCCGGCGCTGGCCGACCTGCTGGGCGGGCATGTGGGCCTGCTCATCAGCACGGTGACCTCGACCCATGACCTGGTGAAAAGCGGGCGCCTGCGCGCCCTCGCCACCACCGGAACCAGGCGATCGATCGTGGCGCCGGAGTTGCCGACGGTGGCCGAGGCCGGCCTGCCGGGCTATGCGGTGGAGGCCTGGTACGGCGTATTGGCGCCGGCCGGTACGCCGCGCGCGATTGTCGAGCGGCTGTCGGGCGATCTGGCGCGCGTCCTGCAATCGGCCGAGGGCCGCGAGGCGCTGCGCGCCCAGGGCGCGGAAGCGGTCGGCAACACGCCGGAAGAATTCGCGCGCTACCTGCGCGCCGAAGTCGACAAATGGGCGAAGATGGTCAAGGCGCAGGGACTGCGCGGTGAGTAGCGGGAAATACATGTTGCGCAGGCGATCGATGCCGGTGACCAGGCCGCGGTGCTATTGAAAACGACCAACAGGAGATGGTGATGGATTTCAGATTGTCCGATGAGCAGCGCAGCATGGTGGGCGCGGTGCGTGAGCTGGCCAGGGCTGAGTTTCGCGGCCGTGCGGCGCGCTACATGGATGGCACCTTCCCCTGGGAAAACATCCACGCCCTGGCGAAAATGGGCGTGCTGGGCATGTCGGTGCCGGAGGAATACGGCGGCACCAACCTGAACGTGATCGATACCGCCCTGGTGCTCGAAGAGATCGCCAAGACCTGCTATGTGACGGCGATGGCGGTGATGGGCGAGGTGGGCGTGCAGACCCGCATCATCTCGACCTTCGCGCCCGAGCATGTGAAGCGGCGCATCCTGCCCGGCGTGTGCACCGGCGAACACATTCTGGCGGTGTGCATGACCGAGCCGCATGCCGGCACCGATGTCGCGCGCTACCGCACCAACACCGATATCAAGGGCGACCGCGCGGTTCTCAATGGCGTCAAGACCCTGATCAGCCGGGTCGACGAGGCGCAGGCCTTCGTGGTTTTTTCGCGTATCGACAAGCGCCCCGGGCGCGAAGGCATCGGCTGCGTGCTGATCGAAAAGGGTACGCCGGGCTTTTCGGTGACCAGCCGCTACCACACCATGGGCGGCGAGAACCTGGCCGAGATCCGTTTCGAGAACTGCGAATTGCCGCTGGAGAACGTGATCGTCCAGGAGGACGGCTTTCGCAAGCTGCTCAACGCCTTCAACACCCAGCGCTGCCTGAACCCGAGCATCTCGCTGGGTTTGGCCGAAGGCGCCTTCGAGGAGGCGATCAAGTATGCGCGCGAACGCCACGCCTTCGGCCATTCGATCTCCGAATTCCAGGGCATGCGCTGGAAATTCGCCGACATGTACCGCGACATCGAGGCCGGGCGCAGCTTGCTGTACCGCGCCTGCATGACCGCCAACCCGTTCCCCGACCCGCACGAGGCGGCGATCGCCAAGATGTATTGCAACGAAATGTCGCTGCGCATCACCAGCGAGGCGATCCAGGTGCATGGCGGCTACGGCTTCACCGAGGAGTTCCCGGTGTCCCGCTTCTACCGTGGTGCGCGCTACGGCACGCTCGGCGGCGGCACCACCGAGACCCTGAAGGACCTGGTCGGGCGCAAGCTGTTCGCCGACTTCAGCGAAGTCGACGGCTTCCTTGGCATGAAAACATTCTGATCCGGGAGACCAAGCCTTGACCAAGACCGCTACAGAAGGCCAGCCCCTCGCGGGCGTGGTGGTGATCGACCTTTCGCATATTTACAACGGGCCCTATGCCACCTTCCTGATGGCGATGGCCGGTGCGACGGTGATCAAGATCGAACCACGCGGCGGCGAGCACCTGCGGATTCGCGCCAACCTGGGCGGTGCGGCCCTGCCGTTCGCGATGTTGAACAGCAACAAGAAGATGGTGACCTTGAACCTGAAAAGCGAACGCGGCCGTTCGGTCTTCATGGAGATGATCAGGAAGGCCGACGTGGTGGTGGAGAACTTCGCGCCCGGTGTCACCGAACGCCTCGGGCTTGGCGCCGCAACCCTGCAGGCGGCCAATCCGCGCCTGATCTACGCCTCGAGTTCCGGCTTCGGGCGCTCCGGCCCGTATCGCGACTACCCGGCGATGGACCTGACGGTACAGGCGATCGCGGGGGTGATGAGCATCACCGGCTTTCCGGACCGCCCGCCGGTCAAGGCCGGGCCGGCGTTGTGCGACTTCTTCGCCGGCGTCCACCTGTATGGTGGCATCATGACCGCCCTCTACCAGCGCGAAAAGACCGGCCGCGGGCGCACGGTGGAAGTCTCGATGCAGGAATCGGTCTACCCGTCCTTGAGTTCCAATCTCGGCATGTATCACGGCCGCGGCAACAAGGTGCCGCCGCGCACCGGCAACCGCCACGGCGGCATGGCCGAAGCGCCGTACAACGTCTACCCGGCGGCCGACGGTTTCGTCGCCATCATCTGCAACAACAATCGCCACTTTCACGCGCTGCTGGCGGCGATGCAGCGCGAAGACCTGAAGGAAGACCCGCGCTTTCGCGACCTCAAGTCGCGCATCGCCCACATGGAGGAAGTCGATGCGCTGGTCGGCGCATGGACCGCCGGCATCCAGCGTGAACACCTGACCGACCTGTTGCGCGAACACCGGGTGCCGCATGCGCCGGTGCGCGACCTCGAAGAGGTAGTCAACGACCCCAACATGCATGCGCGTGGCAGCCTGCAATGGATCGAGCATCCGGAATTCGGCCGCGTACCGCTGACCCACAGCCCGATCCGCTATGAGGGCACGGCCCTGCTTCCGCTCGAGCCCAGCGGGCGTCTCGGAGCGCAGAATGATGCCGTTTTCGGCGACTGGCTGGGGCTGTCCGCCGCCGAGATTGAACAACTGTCCAACGACGATGCGGCCTGAGGACCAAAAGGAAAACCCGCAATGACCACGCGTGACATCGATACCGGAACCAGCCAGTTGCTGTGCAGCGTCACCGACGGCGTTGCCATCATCACCCTCAATCGGCCGGACGCGCGCAACGCATTGTCGCCCGACCTGACCCCGGCACTGCGGCGCATGATCAAGGAGCGCGGCGACGACCCCGACGTCGGCGCGCTGCTGATCACCGGCGCCGGCACGGCTTTTTGTTCGGGCGGTGACGTCAAGGGCATGGGCGACAAACGCAGCAACCTCGACATGTCGCTGGAAGAACGCATCGCCGACCTGCGCCTGCGCCAGCGCCTGCTGGTGGGCGCGCTCACCAGCGTGCGCAAGCCGACCATTGCGGCGCTGCCGGGCGCTGCCGCCGGCGCCGGCCTTGCGTTGGCCCTGGCCTGCGACATCCGCATCGCCGCCGAGAGCGCATTCATCGCCACCGGCTATGCCAGGGTCGGCCTGCCCGGCGACTACGGCATTGCGTGGCTGATGACGCGCACTGTCGGCCCGGCGCGCGCGCGCGAACTGATGTTCACCGGTGAGCGCATCGACGCGGTGCGCGCTGAACGGATCGGCATGTTCAACCGCGTGGTGCCGGATGCCAATCTCATGGAAGAAGCATTCGCGCTGGCCAAATCACTGGCCGACGGCCCGCGCCTGGCGCTGGCGGCGATGAAGGACAACCTCGACGAAGCGCCGCAGATCGATTTTGCTGAGGCGCTCGACCGCGAAGCCGAGCGCATGGTGCGCGCCAGCACCACCGCCGACCACAAGGAAGCAGTGCGTGCATTCATGGAGAAACGCAAGCCCAGGTTCACCGGGACCTGAGGCCGCGCCGGAAGGACTACACTTTCGCCCGCGACATCGGTCCGGAATTCCGGAACAACGCCAAAACCAGGGAAGACACGCCATGAGCAAGAAGTCCGGTCCCCTCTCCGGCCTCAAGATCCTCGAATTCGAAGCCATCGGCCCCGGTCCATTCTGCGGCATGATGCTGGCCGACATGGGCGCCGACGTGCTGGTGGTGGACAGGCCAGGTGAATCCGGACTCGGCATCGCACGCGGACGCAAATTTGACGTGATGCTGCGCGGTCGCCGCTCGGTGACCCTGGACCTGAAGTCAAAGGACGGCGTTACCGCCGCGATCCAGCTGGCAACCAGGGCCGATGCCATCATTGAAGGCTTTCGTCCCGGCGTGATGGAGCGCCTCGGGCTTGGTCCCGATGTGTTGCTGGCGGCCAATCGGAAACTGGTGTACGGCCGCATGACCGGCTGGGGCCAGGAAGGCCCGATGGCGCCGCGCGCCGGCCATGACATCAACTACATCGCGCTCTCCGGCGTGCTGCACGCCATCGGCCGCAAAGGGGAGGCGCCGGTGCCGCCGCTCAACCTGGTGGGTGACTTCGGCGGCGGCGGCATGTTCCTCGCCTTCGGCATTGCCTGCGGCATCATCGAGGCGCAACGCTCGGGCAAGGGCCAGGTGGTCGATGCCGCGATGGTCGACGGCGCCTCGGTGCTGGCCGCCATGTTCTCCGGCATGATGGCCAGCGGCCACTGGTCAGAGGCGCGCGGCGAGAACATCCTCGACACTGGCTGCCCGTGGTACGACACGTATGAGACCAGCGACGGCAAGCACATGTCGGTGGGGGCGATCGAACCGAAATTCTATGCGGAGCTGCTGGCCGGGCTCGGGCTCGCGGATGCCGGGCTGCCGAAGCAGAATGATCGCAGCGGCTGGCCCGAACTGCGCCTGCGCATTGGCGCCGCCTTCAAGTCGAATACGCGCGATCACTGGGCGCGGGTGTTCGCGAACGCCGATGCCTGCGTGGCGCCGGTGCTTACCTTCAGCGAAGCACGCGAGTTTCCGCACAACAAGGCGCGCGGTACGTTCGTCGATGCGAACGGCATGATGCAACCTGCCCCCGCACCACGCTTCTCGCGCACCCCGGGTGCAATCAGCAGTGCCGCACCGGAACGCGGCGAAAACGGTCGGCAGGCGCTCGCCGATTGGGGATTTGCAACAGAACAAGTCGCGCAACTGGAAAAGCTTGGCCTGGGCTGCGCCGGTTAGCCGACCTCAAATGAAGCGGCAGCGCGGCCCTCTTTCCTCACTTATCACCGGAAAACAAAATGCCCAAAGGCTACTGGATCGCACGCGTCGACATCGACGACCTCGAAAAATACAAGACTTATGTCGCGGCCAACGCCGCACCGCTTGCGAAACATGGCGCGGTGTTCCTGGTGCGCGCCGGCAGAATGGAAAATCCTGAAGGTTCCAGCCGTTCGCGCAATGTGGTGATCGAGTTCCCGTCCTACCAGGCGGCGCTTGATTGCTACCGATCGCCCGAATATCAGGCGGCGATCAAGTTGCGCACGCCGGTGTCGACCGGGGATGTGGTGATCATCGAGGGCTACGACGGGCCGCAGCCGAATTGACCACTGCCGACTATGCCACTCTCGCCACCCTCGCACTGATCGCGTTCGGTGGCGCGTTCATTTTCGGCGTCACCGGTTTCGGTTCCGCGCTGCTGACCATTCCGCTGGCCACCCACTTGGTGTCGCTGCCGTTCGCGCTGGCCATGTTTTCGCTGCTCGATTGCACCAACGCCTGGCGCGTCGGCCTGGAGCATCCGGAGAACGCGATCAAGAGCGAGTGGCGGCGCATCCTGCCGATGGTGGTGGTCGGCACCGTGATCGGCATGACGCTGCTGGTCAATCTGCCGCGTGCCGCGGCGATGGTGGCGCTGGGCGGATTCGTGCTCGCGGTGGCCATCATCAACCTGGTGCAGGGCGAATCGGTGCGCACCGTCGGGCCGCGCTGGGCCTGGTTGGCGGGCGGCGCGGGCGGCATTACCAGCACCTTGTTTGGCGCCGGCGGCCCGCCCTACGCCATCTACCTCTCGCGCCGCGGCCTGTCGAAGGAACAATATCGCGCCACGCTCGGCATCTGCACCATTTTCAGCATCACGCTGCGCGTGGTGGTGTTCACGATCGCCGGCATGCTGATGTCGTTCAAGCCATGGCTGTGGGCGCTGGCCGCACTGCCGGCTTCGTTCGCCGGCCTGTGGGTGGCCGGCAAGGCGTTTCGCCATTTGTCGCGCGACATGCTGATGCGCGCCATCGCGGTAATGCTGGTCGGCAGCGGCGTCTCGTTGATTGCGCGCGGCCTGGCCTGATATCGGCGGCGTGCGCCAGCGCGGTGCCTCGACAGATGCGACCCTGTGTGCCGAACTACTCCGCCCTGGCGCCGGACACCCGGATCAGCTTGCCCTTGTAGTCGAGATCGCTGCGCACGAACGCCGCGAACTCGTCAGGCGTGCTGCCGACCGCGGTGTAGCCCTTGCCGGTGATTTCGCGTTCGCGAAATTCGGGTTCGGCCAGCACCCTGGCGATGTCGCGCCCGATCCGCTCCACCAGTGGGCGCGGCGTCGATGCCGGCGCGAACACGCCGAACCACGGTCGCGGGTCGATCTCCGGAAAGCCTGCTTCGCGCAGTGTCGGTACCTCGGGATAGAGGGCCAGGCGTTCCTGGCGCGCGATTGCCAGCGGTTTCAGGCGCCCGCTCTGGAAATGGCCGCGGGTGGTGGCCGCGCCGCCGAGGGTGAGTTGCACCTCGCCGGCGATCGCCGCGGTGAGTGCCGGCGCGATGCCCTTGTAGGGAATATGCGCGATCTGCACCCCGCTTTGCGCCTTGAGCGCTTCGAACAACAGGTGCGGCTGGCTGCCGCCGCCGTACGAGCCGTAGTTGAGCGCGCCCGGCTTGCTGCGTGCCAGTGCCACCAGTTCCTGCAGGGTATTGGCGCTGACCGACGGATGCGCCACCACCATCTGGTGCAGGTCGATCAGTTGCGTTACCGGCGCCAGATCACGGATCGGATCGAACGGCATCTTCGGATACAAATGCGGATTGCTGGTGATCGACGAGTCGCTGGTCAGAAGCAGGGTGTGGCCATCGGGCGCCGCCTTGGCCACCGCGTCACCGCCGATCATGGTGGCGGCGCCTGCCTTGTTCTCGATCAGCACCGGCTGCGCCCAGATTCGCGACAGGCGTTCGGCCAGCGGTCGTGCCAGTCCGTCGACGCCGCCGCCGGGCGGATATGGCACGACGATGCGCACATTGCGGGCGGGAAACTCCTGCGCCGGGGCCGGCTCCGCAGCGACGAGCATGACCATCAAGGCCGCAACGATTCGCATGAGGGCATTCATCGAAGTTCTCCTTGGTGCGCAAACCGCGCCGGCTTCATGCGCGGAAATGATCGCGCAGCAGGCGCGCGGTCAGCGCCGGTGCTTCGACCTTGGGCAAATGACCGATGCCGGGCAGGATCTCGATCCGGCTGGCGGGAATCGCCGCCGCGATCGCCTGCCCGAGCGCCGGCGGGTTGACCTGGTCGCAGCCGCCGGTGATCACCAGTGTCGGTGCGGCGATGCCGGCGGCGAATTCGCACACATCTGTGGTGTCGCTCGCCCGTGCAGCCTGCATCAGGCCGCGCGGATGAGTCGCCATCAGCACCTCCCGGGTCAGGCGGATCGCGGTGGCGTCGGCGCCCGGCCCCAGCAATACCCGCCAGCGCTTCTCGCTCATCGCCACCGCGCCTTCGGCCGCAGTGGCGTCGCGCATCGCCAGGCGGCGCGCACGCTCGTCCGCCGGCAGCCACTTCTGCCCGCGCGAGGCGCCGAGCAGCGCCAGGCGGCGCACCCGTTGCGGATGCCGTGCCGCGAACGACGCGCCGACCATCGAGCCGAAGGAACTGCCGGCGACATGTGCGGCTGCGATGCCAAGTGCATCCATCAGTGCGGCCAATGCATCGGTGTATTGCCAGTTGGTAGGCGCCGCAGCATGCAAATGGTCGCTCAGGTAGTAGCCCGGCGCATTCCAGGCGATCACCCGATAGTCGGCACGCAAGGCATCGAGGATGAAACGCCAGCCACCGCTGTTCGACCCGATGCCGTGCAGCAACAGCACGGTCGCAGGCCCGCTGCCGGCCTGCATGAAGCTCATGCGCGCGCCTTCCATGCCGGCAACCTGCGGATCGACCGCGATCAATTCCAGTTCAGGCAATGACGGTACGGCGGTCATGATTCGAACAGCACAGCGACACCGCAGGCTTCCTCGGCGGGTACCAACAACCGCATGCCGGCATCGCGCACGGTGAAACCGGCATCTCGCAGGCGCGCACGTTGCGCAGCCAGGTCGGGCACGCGAAAGGTCACGCCGGCGATCCCCGGCAGCGGCGGCAGCAGGGTCCCCGGCAGCCAGCGACTGATGTGGCGCCAGGACACCAGCGTCAAGCAGTCACCCAGGGCGAAGTTGAAGCGCCAGGCCTCGCCATCGCGCGCAGGCGTGGCTGCGAGATAGCGCGCGTACTTGGCGGCGAAATGGTCCACCTCATCAGCCACCACGATGGTGTCCGACAGCAGGGTGCAGCCGTTGGCATGGGCGGTGTAGCGTGGCTGGTAGATGTATTGCGGCGTCAGGTGGCGCGCCACCTGGATATAGCCTTCGGGCGAATCGTCCGGTGCGAATTGCAGGCGCTGGAACTTCGCCGTGCGCGCTCCCGCCGGCGTGTCGATCTCGCGTTGCAGCGGAATCACGCCGGAGGTGCGCACGCCGGCGCTGTTGAGGCGCGCGTCGATCGCCTCGGGTGACTCGGAATTGAAGCAGATGATATGTGCGCCCTGATGGCGCGCCAGAAACGTCTCGATTCGCGCGGCCGGCGCGGCGGTGTCTTCGCTGGCGAGGATTTCGAGATAGTTGTGCGGCAACATCACGCAGCGGTTTCCCGAGCCCTGCGGCTTGACCGCCTCGCCCGGCTTCCAGGCCGCCGAGTGCGGGGAATACGGTGTCAACATGAAACCCATGGCTTCAAGGCAGCGGCTCGCCATGCCGAGATCACGCACGGCCATGCCGACGTGATTGATGCTGTCGATATCCCGCGACTGGGTGTTCACCCGACTATTGTAGGGCAGCCATCACGGCTGCCGGCTCCGATGCCGTCGGCAGAATTCAGAAGGAATAACGCAGGGTCGCAGCCCAGTTGTCGCCCCTGGCGGCAAAGCCGTTGCCGGCGACCAGCTTGCCGAAATTCTCATACTCAACACGCAGCGAGACGCGCGGGTTGAAGTTGTAGCCGAGGCCGATACCGGAGATCAGGTCACTGCGGCTGCCGCCGGCGCCAGCGGCGCACACCGCGCCGGCGCAAAAATCGCCGCCTCGCACCTGGTTGCGCGTTGCGCCCAGCTTCGCCATCAGATAGTAGTTGTTGGATAGCGGCAGAGTGCCGACCGCCGCCAGGCTCCATTGCCGCAGCGCCGCATTGCCGCTGCCACATACGGCGCCGCTGCAGGCGCTGTAGCCGAAGCGGCCGAGGTCGGCGAACTGCATCTCAAGGCCCCAGTTGGGCGTGAACTGGTAGCCGCCCAGCAACTTCAACGAGGTGCTGCGCGAATCGCGCGCCG
>JANPGJ010000089.1:0-1805 GCA_031423955.1 Burkholderiales bacterium | reverse complement strand
TGCTGCGGTCATCGCGATGGCGCGTGGGTTTGCGGACATCGCATAAGTGTACGCGGGCACCTCGTATTTGCGTGCAAGCCGGTGTTTCGGGCCGGAACTTTGTTAAAGTCCGCGTCACGCCCGGGCCACCCCTGCCCCGCCGGCCTTGTCGAAGGGATAGACCATGAAGCGCCAGTTCGCCAGTTCACTCGCCGCCGCCGTCTTCGGGCTGGCGGCATTCGCGCCGCACGCCGGCGCCGCCGACCAATTGCGCATCGGCTTCCTGTCGACCCTGTCGGGACCGGGCGGCGCCATCGGCATCGACATTCGCGACGGCTTCAACCTGGCCGTCAAGAGTAACGGTGGCAAGCTGGGCGGGATCGGCCTCGACCTGCAGATCGTCGACGACCAGTTGAAGCCGGACGTGGCCAAGCAGGCGGTCGACCGCCTTCTGCAGCAGCAGAAGCCGCACATCATGACCGGCATGGTGTTCACCAACGTGCTGTTGCCGGTGGCGCCGACCATCCTGGAAAGCAAGACCTTCTACATCAGCCCCAACACCGGGCCCAACGATTACGCCGGCGCCAAGTGCAACCCCTATTTTTTCGTCTCATCCTGGCAAAGCGAGGATATTCCCGGTGCCATGGGCAAGTTTGTCAGCGAGCGCGGAGTCAAGAGCATCTACCTGATCGGCGCCAACTATCCGGGCGGGCGCGAAAACATCTCCGGCTTCAAGCGCTTCTACAAAGGCAACGTGGTCGACGAGATCTACACACCGATGAACCAGCTTGACTTCTCGGTCGACCTCGCCAACATGCAGGCCAAAAAGCCCGAGGCGGTGTTCATCTTCCTGCCCGGTGGCATGGGGATTAATTTCATCAAGCAGTTTTCCGCCGCCGGCCTGGGCAAGAGCATCCAGTTGTTCGTGCCCGGCTATTCGGCCGACGAAGACACCATCAAGGCGGTGGGTGAGTCGCTGCTGGGCACGGTCAATACCTCATTCTGGGCGCATGACATGGACAATCCGGCGAACAAGCGCTTCGTCGCCGACTTCGAGAAAGCCTACGGACGCCTGCCCACGATGTACGCGGCGCAGGGTTACGACACGGCCATGCTGATCGATTCGGCGGTGAAAAAGGTCAAGGGCCGGGTCGAAGACAAGGAAGCGTTCCGCCGCGCACTGCAGGCGGCGGATTTCAAGTCGGTGCGCGGTTCGTTCAAGTTCAACAAGAACCAGTTCCCGATCCAGGATTACTACCTGCGGGTGGTGCGCAAGGATGATAAAGGCCGCATCACCAACCGCCTGATGGGCAAGATCCTGACCGATCATCAGGATTCGTTCGTCAGCCAATGCAAGATGCCTGCTTGAGTAGATGAAAACCCCCACCCAAGCATCACCGGAGAAAAAGCAAATGTTGAAACCCTGGAAACTGGCTGCCGGCGTGATTCTCGCCGCGTCATGCATGAATGCGATGGCGCAGGAAATCACGCTGCGAATGGTGAGCGCGTTCGCCGAAAACAGCCATTACGTCAAGCACCTCGAGAAATGGATCACCAAGGTCAATGCCGAGGGTAAAGGGAACCTGCAGATCAATTTCATCGGCGGCCCGAAAGCGATCCCGACCTTCGAGGTGGGCAACGCGGTCAAGACCGGCGTGGTCGATCTCGGATTTTCGACCGGCGCGTTCTACACCAACGTGATGCCGGAAGCCGACTTCCTGAAGCTCACGCAGATCGGCATCGCCGAGCAGCGCAAGAACGGCGCTTTCGCGGCGATCAACGAGGTATGGAACAAGAAGGCCAACATGATGTACCTCGGCCGCGTG
>JANPGJ010000088.1:0-25683 GCA_031423955.1 Burkholderiales bacterium | reverse complement strand
CCTCGATCAGCTTGAACGGGTCGCGCGTCCAGTCTTCGCGCCGGGCTTCCACCACATCGAGATGGCCGAGCAGCAGGATCGGCTTTTTCGCACCATCGCCGCGCAGGCGCGCCACCAGGTTGCCCTTTTTCGGCGCGCCCGGTGGCACGATGATCTGGATGTCGGCTGCCGGCAGGCCGCCGGCGATCAGCCGTTTTTGCATCGCCTCGGCTGCCACCGTGCAACTGCCGGCCGAATCGGTGGTGTTGATTTCGACCAATTCCCTGTAAAGCTCGCGCAACTGCAACTGTGCCGGGGTCGGTGCCTGCGCCCAGGTGTGGGTGGCGAGCAGGCCGCAGGTGACCAGAGCGGCGAGCAGGCGCGCCGCGCCCAGGATGGAGAAGCAGGTTGGGGAAAACATGGCGGGGCGATCCGGAAGTGTGTTCAAGCAAGCATACCCGAGGGCTGATGCGCGAGGGTGTACTCGGGGTTCAATGGCAAAGCACGATGGCAAAACGGTCCGGGTGGTCGCGCGATCGGCAGGCAACTCGCATCGGCCAGGGCATGGCAGAACTCAGGAGCGGCCCTGCGGTGCGCGCTGATCGCTGTTCCAGCTGCCAAGCTTGAACGCAACCGCGGGAATCACCGCGTACACCAGAAACGAGATGCCAACCACCGCATACAAGGCGGACACCGAATGCAGCGCCACCGCGACCGCGCCGCCGACGACCGCCACCACCAGCCGCACCAGGCTGCCGATCAGCGACCATTTCAGGCGCCCCGCGCCCTGCGAGGCGAAGAAGAACGCCAGGCCGAAGCCGAATGGCGCGTAAAACACACCGGCGATCTGCAGGTAGGCATCGGCCGCCGCCCGTGTCGCGCTGGTGGCATCCGGAATGAACCATTGCGTCCACAGGTGCGGAAACACCGCCAGCAGTGCACCCGCCGCGCCGGTGGCGCCACCCATCAACAGCGAGCCGACCCAGGCGATGCGTGCGGCGCGCACGTGCTGCGCGGCGCCGACATTGCGGCCGACCATCGAGACCATCGCGGCGCCGAAACCGAACACCAGCGGAATCAGGATGTATTCAAGGCGCGCGCCGACGCCATAACCGGCCAGGGTGGCGATGCCGAAATTGCCGGCATAACCGGTCAGCACGATCACGTTGCCATTGGAAATGAACGGGCTAATCGAAGCCGGCAGACCCACCCGCAACACTTCATGGAAATCGGCGCGCGACAAGGGCACCGGGCGCAGCAAGAGGCTGGCCTCGCCGCGCACCAGAGGCCAGGCCAGGAGGCAGGCCGACAGCGCATTGAGCGCGACAAACGACAACCCGGCACCGGCCACCCCGAGCGCCGGCAGCGGACCGGCGCCGAACACCAGCAGCGGGCACAGCCCCGCATGCAGCAGCGCGCTCCCTGTCAGGCAGGCGGCCGGCGCGCGCATGCTGCCGGAACCGGTATGCATGCTGGCCAGCGCGTTGTTGATCCAGGTGGCGACGGCGCCGGCGAAAATCGGCAAGGCGTAGCTTTGCGCCAGCACGAGGATCTGCCCGCTGCCGCCCATCGCGCGATACAGCAGCGGGCCCGCGAAAAACAGGCCCAGGCCGAACGAGAGCCCCAGTGCGACCTCGATTAACAGCCCGTGCCAGGCCACCGCGGTGGCGCGCTCGCGGTTGCCGGCGCCGAGCATGCGCGCCACCGCCGACGCCACCCCGCCGCCCATCGCCGCGCGCGACAACTGCACCATCAGCATCGACAGCGGGAACACCAGCGCCACCGCGGCCAGCGCATCGGTGCCCAGGCGCGCGACGATGTAACCGTCATAGGCGATGGTCAGGGTTTGCGCGAACAAGCCCAGCACATTCGGGCTGGCCAAGCGCACCAGGGTCGGGATGATCGGGCCGGCCAGCAGGTCGGGCGGTTTGGAAGCCATTCCCGAGATTGCCTGAAAGAAGGCCGCGCCGCTACTCGGGTGTCGCGGACCGGCCGGTGGATTGCAGGGGCGGCATCCAGACTTGGCGATCGCCGCGATCGACCACGCGATCTCCGGCGCGCTTGCCGGCGCCGCCGCCAACTGCCAAACTACCGCCAATGTCAGCCACCCTCACCAAGCCCGGCCGCCTGGCCTGGCAAGACACCCGCCACCTCCTGTTGATCGCCATGCTGGCGCTGCCGGTGATCGGCTACCTCACCGGATCCTCCGGCAAACTCTCGCTTTTGTTTCTGGTGGTCATCGCCATCGTCGACGCGCTCATCGGCAACCGGCCGGGCGCGGCCAGACCACATCCTTGGCCCGTCGCGCGGCATGTGTGGTTCAGCGCCTTCCTTTACGCCTACACCGCGCTGCAAATCACGCTGATGGTCTGGACGCTCAGTGTGATCGCTGCCAGGCCGAGTATCGAAGCAGCCCTCTGGTTCGGCGTCTCGATCGGCTTCATCACCGGCGGCTTCGGCATCACGATTGCCCACGAACTCGGTCACCGCCCCGGCCGCTTCGACCGTTTCCTCTCGCAGGTGCTGCTGGTCACGGTGTGCTACGGCCACTTCTACATCGAACACAACCGCGGCCACCATGCACGCGTCGGCACCCCGAATGACCCTGCCAGCGCACGCCTGGGCGAATCGTTCTACGCCTTCTACCTGCGCACCGTAATCGGTAGCTTTGCCCACGCCTGGCGCCTGGAAGCCATGCGCCTCGAAGCGCAAGGCCGCAGCGCCTGGTCACCCACCAATCGCAACCTCGCATACATCGCCGCCGAACTCGCGCTGTGCGCCATTGCCTGGGCCGTGGCCGGGCTCGAAGGCGTCGTGTTCTTTCTGTTCCAGAGCGTAGTCGCCTTCACCCTGCTCGAACTGGTGAACTATGTCGAGCACTACGGCCTGACGCGCCAGCGCAAGGCCGACGGTCGCTACGAGGCGGTGCAGCCGCATCACTCATGGAATTCCGACACCTGGTTCGGCAATGCCATTTTGATCAACCTGCAGCGCCACTCCGACCACCACGCCGATTCGTCCCGCCCCTACGAAGCCTTGCGCTCGATCGATGCGGCACCGCAGTTGCCGACCGGGTATGCCGGGATGATTCTGCTGGCGCTGCTGCCGCCGCTTTGGTTTCGGGTGATGGATCGGCGGGTGCGGGCAGCGGGCGGGGTGGCCCGGATTGGCGATTGATTGGGCGCAACCTGGTTGCGCTGGGTTGACTGTTGCTTGTTACGGGAAAGGCAGCCATCAATGAGAACTGTTTTGCCTTCCCGCTACACTCCCGGTAACATTTGTCGCACTGATAAGGAGTTGACATGCCTGATCCGGTCCTGGAACTTGCTGAACGCAGCCGCGCCTTGACGCCGGAGGAGCGGGGTCGTCTGGTTGATCTTCTACTTGCGACACTGGATGATGCGCCAGCCACCGCGGCGTCCGACGCCTGGGACCGCGAGATTGAGCGCCGCATCGCCGCCTACAAGGCCGGTGAAATTGAAGCCTACGATCTTGAAGAAGTACTTGCTGAAGCACGGCGCTTGGCGCCGTGAAAAAGGTACGTCTGCTTGCGGATGCGCGGCGGGAGTTTCTTAGAGAGATAACGTATTACGAAGCGGAGCGCCAGGGGTTGGGCAAGCGCTTCCGTCGCGCAGCCGAGGCAACTTTCGTCAAGGCCGGAACGAGCCCAGAACATGGAAAGCCTGGCGTTGGGGGAACTCGCCGGATGTTGGTCAAGGGATTCCCGTTCGCGGTCGTTTATCTTGAATCGGCGCACGAGGTCATGATTTACGCAGTGGCACATCTCTCGCGCAACCCGGACTATTGGGCTGCGCGACTGCGGACTGATGTTTAACCGGGCAAATTACAGCGTCAAGTTGTGGGACTGGATTTTCATGCCGTCCACGCGTTTCAATATAGTGCTGTAGCGGTTTGCCTGGTACTTTTTCGGAACGTCTTTCCGGAATCCACCGCCCAAAGAAGATGCGCCCAAGCTGCTCGTCGGTTTCCCTTGCATCAAGCCGCTGACCAATGACCGCCACCCTTCGCGCCTTGCGCGCAGACATCACCACTCTCCAGATCGACGCGATAGTGAATGCCGCGAATTCGTCATTGCTGGGTGGCGGCGGTGTTGACGGCGCAATTCATCGTGCGGCCGGGCCGGAGTTGCTGCACGAATGCCGTCTTCTGGGCGGATGCAAGACCGGCGACGCCAAGCTCACCCGCGGCTACCGCTTGCCAGCCAAGTACATCATTCACACCGTCGGGCCGGTCTGGCGTGGCGGCACCCATGGCGAGCCCGAACTTCTGGCGTCGTGCTACCGCCGCGCCATTTGGCTTGCGGGCGAAAACGACCTCGCGTCGCTCGCTTTCCCCAGTATCAGCACCGGCATCTACGGGTACCCGATCGAGCGTGCCGCAAACGTCGCGGTGCGCACCGTGCGCGCCGTTCTGGCGGAGTTTCCGACAATCCGCGAGGCCATCTTCTGCTGCTTTTCAAGCGACGATCTTGCGGTTTATGAAAGCGCGCTCCACGCAGGGGCTGCATAGTCCTTGCCGCGGTTTATGAGATCTGGATTGGCGGTCGCGGCGATAGTGCGAAAGGCAAGTGTCGGTGCTTGATCGCAGGGTGTTGCCGGCGCACTGGTGAACTCCGGCGTCTGTCTTCCCAATATGATTCGCGCGATACTTGGAACCTGTTTCCGCACCGGGATTTCGTCATGTATTCGCTGCACGGTTTCTGCCAGTCGGGCAACACTTTCAAAGTGGCGTTCCTGCTGCGCGCCCTGGCGCAGCCGTGGCAACCGGTCTTCGTCGATTACATGAACGGTGCCACGCGCGATGCGCGCTGGCGGGAGACCGCCAACGAAATGGGCGAGGTGCCGGTGCTGATCGACGGCGCGCGCCGCCTGACCCAGTCTGGTGTGATCCTCACCCACCTGGCCAGGAAGCACGGCGCATTCGGCGGCGCCAGCGAGGAAGAACAGCAGGAGGTCCTGCGCTGGCTGTTCTTCGACAATCACAAGTTCACCAGCTACTTTGCGACCTATCGCTTCATGAAGGCATTCGGCGCCACCGCGCCCGATCCGGCGGTGATGGCATGGCTTCGCGGGCGTCTCGACAATTCGTTCGCAATCGTCGACAAGCATCTTGAACATCGCCAATTCATGGTGGGACATGCGCCGACGATCGCCGACCTTTCCCTGTGCGGGTACCTCTTTTTCCCGCTTGAAGAAAGCGGATACGAGATCGCGGTTCGCTATCCGCATATCAGCGCATGGCTGGGTCGAGTCCAGGCGATTCCGGGTTGGGCGAATCCGTACGATATTCTGCCTGGCGAGCGCATCGCACCGAAGTGGTAGCGCAGACCTGTCGCATTGCCCCTGCAACGGACCGACCGTCGACCGACTGCGCGCTTCGCCTGCCGTTGACGACAACCCGGGAGGAACATCATGCTGAGCGGCAGCTGTCTATGTGGTGGTGTCCGATACGAGATCGCGGGCACCCTTTCGGGCGCGCTCAACTGCCATTGCACCATGTGCCGCAAGGCGCACGGCGCAGCCTTCCGCAGCCGCGCCCGGGTGAACGCCGCCGACTTCCGCTGGGTACAGGGCGAAGAACTCGTGACTTATTACGAATCGTCGCCCGGCACGCACCGCGGATTTTGCCGGGTCTGCGGGTCACCCCTGCTTAGCCGTTTCGATGACTATCCTGCGCAATATGGCCTGCCACTTGGTGCGCTTGATGTCGATCCCGGGGTGAAGCCGAAATTCCATGTGTTTGTTGCCAACAAGGCGCCGTGGTTTGATATCACCGATGCGCTTCCGCAGTATCCGGCGCTTCCGGAGAAGAAGCCGCAATGACCTTTCCCAGGGCCAGCTTTCGACTTGCTGTTCGCGGGACCCAGGTGAAGTTTCAGGGCCGGCGCCGGACGTCGCCGCATCAACCCACCGTCGAACCAGGAGAATCGTCATGAGCAACGAAGCGCGCTACAAGACCTTCGCCGATTTCTACCCCTTCTACCTCGACGAGCACAAAAATCTGGTGTCGCGCCGCCTGCATTTCGTCGGCACCAGCATCGCGCTCATCATCCTGGTGACAGCAGTGGTCACGCAGGTGTGGTGGCTGTTGGTGGCGGCGCTGATTCAGGGTTACGCGTTTGCGTGGGTCGGGCATTTCTTCTTCGAGCGCAACCGGCCGGCGACCTTCAAGTACCCGGGGTATAGCCTGATGGGCGACTGGCGGCTATGGTGGGAAATCCTGACCGCCAAGCGTCCGTTCTAAGCCGATACTGCCGACCGCTACTCGACCGGATTGGTCACCCTCACCAGAACGGATTGCGGTAGCTTCAGCCCGAGCTCTTTCGCGGTTTTGAAATTGAGCGCGAGATCGAATCTTGTCGGTTGCTCCATTGGCAGGGTCGATGGACTTGCGCCCTTGATGATCTTGACCACGAAGTCCGCGGCACGCTCAAACAACGGATCGATGGGCGCACCATACGACGCCAGCCCGCCAGCCTCGACGAATTGCCGCAGCCCGAAAACGGCAGGCAGCTTTTGCTTCCTGGCTTCGGCCGCCAGATTCTCTCGGCCAACAAAAAAGTACGGCGACATGAGAACCAGCAGCCCCTCGGATCGTGCGGCGCGCGCGAGGTTCATGGCCGCCATGTAATCGTAGGGCAGGCCGCGCAGCTTCACGACGTGCAAATCCAGTTTCAGTACCTGCGCGGCTTGTTGCGCGGCCGCGAGTTGGTCTTCGGTGCCGTTATCTGCAAAAACCGAAATGCGACGCGCCGCCGGCAGCAGGTCACGCAGCAACTCGAGCCGTTTCCCCGTGGTCTCGATCTGCTGTGGATAGACTCCGGTGATATTTTTTCCCGGCCGTGCGAGGCTTACGACATAGCCCTTCGCCTGCGGATCGAAGTCCGTCGCGCACACCACGATCGGAATACTGTCGGTCGCCTCGCTGAGCGCCCTCAAATACGGTTCAGTCCCGCCGGTAAACAGCACATCCGGTTTGCGCGCCACCAATTCACGGGCCAGCGGCGCGAGCCGCTCCGCCTTGCCCTCGGCGAAGACGATATCGATGGTCAGGTTCTTGCCATCAACGAACCCGCTCTCCTTGAGTCGACGCTCGAAGGCGGCATTGAATGAAGCGGTACGACCATTGGTGCCGCCGACCAGCCAGCCCAGCCGGGCAGGCCGCTGCTGGCTGCGCGCCGCAAGTCCTGGCAGCAAAAGCCCCAGGCCGAAGGCGCCAATCGCGGCGCGACGGGTGATCGATTGTTTGGACTGGCGTGAAGGCATGGCTTGATTCTACGTGCATGCCGCCCGACTCACCGCACATGCGGCGCCGGCGGGTGCGCCCGCGTCGACGCATTGCGCCGGCCGCGCATTGCCGATAACCTTGCCGCTTGTCCGACCCGACCTGCGCAACCATGCAAGCACTCGAAGGCATCCGCATTCTCGATTTCACGCGCCACATGTCGGGGCCCTATGCGACGCTCCTGATGGGCGATTTCGGCGCCGATGTGATCAAGATCGAATCGATGCCGCACGGCGATCCGACGCGCACGATGGGCACCGCCTTCGTCGACGGCGAATCCGGCATGTTCCTGATCTGGAACCGCAGCAAGCGCAGCATCGCCATCGATACCCGCAAGCCCGACGCCGGCGAAATCCTGCGCCGCCTGGTCAGCGGCGCCGACATGCTGGTGGAAAACTTTCGCCCCGGCGTGGCCGAAGCGATGGGTATCGGCTATGAGGCGGTCAGTGCGCTCAATCCGCGCCTGATCTACCTGTCGATCACCGCATTCGGGCGCAGCGGACCCTATGCACAGTCGCCAGGCACCGACCCGGTGGTGCAGGCGATGTCGGGGGTGATGTCGGTCACCGGCGAGCGCGGCGGCGACCCGGTGTTGGTCGGCTTGCCGGTGGCCGACTACACCTCCGCGATGGTTGCGGTGCAGGGCGCGTTGCTGGCGCTCTTTGCACGTGAACGCAGCGGGCGCGGCCAGCGGGTCGATATTCCGATGCTCGGCGCGCTCGCCTTTGGCCTCACCACCCGGCTGGCGAACTACTGGTGGGGCGGCAAGGAGCCGCAACGCGAAGGCAGTGCCCACAGCTCGGTCGCGCCTTACCAGTTGTACAAGGCCAGTGACGGCGATGTCGTCGCCGGTGCCTGGACCCGCGACACCTGGCCGCGCTTTTGCGCCGCGCTGGGTTTGCCTGAGCTCGCCGATGATGTGCACTTCGCCAGCAACCAGCTGCGCATGGAAAACCGTGCCGCGCTCAACAGCCTGCTGTCGGCGGCCTTTGCGAAGCGACCGGTGCACGAGTGGGAGCAGGAATTCCGTGCCGCCAATGCCTTGTTTGGCCCGGTGCTCACCATTCCGCAAGTGCTCAAGCACCCGCAGATGGAAGCATTGGGCATGGTGCAATCGATCGACCATCCCAAGTTGGGGCCGATCCCGCAACTTGGCGCGCCGATCCTGATGTCGGACACGCCGGGGCGACTGGATCGCCCGCCGCCCGCTTATGGTGAGCATACCGCCGAGGTGCTCGCCGAACTCGGCTACTCGCCCACCGAGATCGGGCGCCTGGCCGACGGCAAGACCATCGACATGCCGCGGCCGGCCATTTGATGAGCAAGGGCCCGAAAGTCGCGGACTTTTCCACCCATTTCTCCGGACCGGTGGCGAGCCGGCGCATGCTGCAGTTGGGTGCCGATGTCCTGAAGATCGAGCATCCGCTGCATGGCGACGGCAATCGGCGATTCCCGCCGCTGTTCCACGACGAGGGCATCCACCATCTGCATCTGAACGCCGGCGCCCGCAGTGTCGCACTCGACCCGAAGTCGCCAGCATGGCCGCGCGCGGTCGCGGCGATCGCCCGCTGGGCCGACGTGGTGATTGTCGGCAAGCAGCCGGGCGCGGCGCGCAAACTTGGCATTGACGCCGCCAGCCTGATCAGCATCAATCCGGATTTGGTGTACTGCCTGATCACCGGTTACGGTGTCGCCGGCGAGTGGGCCGATCTGCCGGCACATGGCCTCAACATGGACGCACTGGCCGGCACCCTGCCGCTTGAATGGGTGGATGGTGAGCCCAGGGTGCCGGAACACTATCGCTCGGTCGGCACCACGGTCGCCGGCATCGAGGCGGCGCTCGGCATCTACGCGGCGCTGCACCGTCGCAGCCAGGGCGGCGGCGGCCAGGTGGTCCACGTATCGATCTGGGAATCGGCATTCGCCACCCTGTGGCGCGATGTCGCGACCTTCGCCAATACCGGCGAGCCGTGGCCGGCATACCGCGACCTCGGGCCGCGCTACGACGTCTATGCGGCCGAGGACGAGCAGGCCCTGCTGGTGTGTCCGATCGAGCGCCATTTCTGGGAACGGTTTTGCGATGCGCTGGGTCTTTCCGCAGAACTCAGGGCGCGCGGTGACTGGCACAGCGGCGTCGACATGGGAAAGGACTACGTTGCGCTGGGCGAACGCCAGGCGATCGCCGCCGCCCTGCGCGGCAGGCCGCGCGCGGCATGGATCGCCATCCTCGGCCATGCGCAGGTACCGGTCGCCCCGGTGCTGGACTGGCGCGAAGTGATCGACAGCCCGCATGCGCAGGCCAACGGCGCAATGGCGGGCTACGCGTGCAATGGCCATCAGGTGCGCGTGCCGGCGACTCCGGTGTCGATCACGGCGGCGGCGGCGGCGCTTGAGCGCGACGGCGGGTTGGCAGAGGCGCATCGCGGCAAGGCCGATGTTGTGACGCGCGCGCCGGCACTGGGCGAACACAATCAGGCGGTGTTTCGCGAGCTTGGCATCGATGTCTGAGCCATGGGGCAGGGGAAAAGCATGAGCGCAAGCGTGTTTGAAGGCATCAGGGTGCTCGACCTCGGGCACATCGTGGCCGGACCGTTTGTCGCCTCGGTGCTGGCCGATTTCGGCGCCGACGTGATCAAGATCGAGCCGCCCGGCAAGGGTGATCCGCTGCGCTGGATCTATCCGAAGGGCGATGTCGGCCTGTTCTACAAGATGCAGGGCCGCAACAAGAAATCGATCACCCTTGATCTCAAAAAGCCCGAAGGTCAGGCGATCTTCCACCGGCTTGCCGCTGATGCCGGCGTGGTGGTCGAAAACTTTCGTCCCGGCGTGATGGAGCGCCTGGGCTGCGGCTGGGAGGTGCTGTCTGCGCTCAATCCGCGCCTGATCATGTGTCGGCTCTCGGGCTTCGGGCAGACCGGGCCGTACAAGGACCGCCGTGCCTACGGGCGCATTTCCGAGGCCTTCGCCGGCTTCGCCCACATCACCGGCGAGCCCGATGGCCCGCCCTCGCATTCACACATGTCGGTCGGCGACACAGTGGCCGGCACCTGGGCCGCGATGGGCGTGATGATGGCGCTGTACTGGCGCGACGCGCGCGACGGCGGCGTCGGCCAGGTGGTCGACATGGCGCTCTATGAGGGGCTGTTTCGCCAGATCGAGCAGCAGGTGGTGATCTTCGATCAGCTGGGCAAGATACTCACGCGCAGCGGCAGCAATCATCGCGACGTGCCGTATACGGGCCTGTTCCGCTGCAGGGACGGTGGCTACTATTCCTTCTCCGCCGTCACCGAAAGCAGCGCCGGCGCCATCCTGCGCGCGGTCGGCATGGCCGGCGACGCACGCTTCAACAGCTTCACCGAATGCGTGCGCCATCGCGATGCGTTTGCCATGGCCATCGGCGACTGGATGGCGGCGCGCACCCTGGCCGAAGTCGAGGCGGCGTTCGTCGCCTGCGACGCGCCCGGCAGCCGGGTGATGAACGCCGCCGACCTGGTCGCCGACCCGCATGTGCAGGCGCGCGAGATGGTGATCTCGGTGGCGGACAAGGACCTGGGCACCATTCGCATGCAGGGCATCGTCCCCAAGCTTTCGAAAAGCCCGGGCGCGGTGCGCCACGCCGGCCAGCGCCTGGGCGAATCGAACGACCTCGTGTACCGCGACATGCTGGGCATGAGTGTGGCTGAGATGGAAGACTTGCGGGCGCGCGGCGTGATATAGCAATCGCCAAACTAGGTTCCGCGGGCAACCCTCGACCCGCATCCAAAGAAGACCGATCAGGAGACAGTAAAGATGAAACGCATTCCGGCAATCATGTGGATGCTGTTGCTCGCGGCGCTGGCCGCCAGCACGACGGCGCAAGCCCAGCCCTATCCGCAGCAGCCGATTCGCCTGATCGTGGCCTTCGGCCCGGGCAGCGGTGCCGATGCGATGGCGCGCGTGATCGCCGAGCGCCTGGCGTTGCAACTCAAGACCGGCGTGACGGTCGAGAACCGCGAGGGCGCCGGCGGGTTGATCGGCGCGTCGATGGTCGCCAAGGCGCCGACCGACGGCTACACCCTGCACTTCGGCGTGACGTCGATGACGGTGAGCCCGCATCTGCAGGCCGTCCCGGCGTTCGACCCGGTGAAGGATTTCGTGCCGATCGTCAAGGTGGCCGAACTGGCGCTCCTGATGATCACCGGCAACGACGCGCCGTACAAGTCGCTCAAGGAACTGATCGCCTACGCCAAAAAGAATCCGGGCAAGCTCAACTACGCGACATCCGGCAAGGGGTCGCCGAGCCATCTCGGTGTGGAGATGATCAGGAAGGCCACCGGCATCGATGTGCGCGACGTGCCCTACAAGAACATCGGGCAGGCGACCACCGACGTGATCGGCGGCCAGGTGTCGTTCTACTTTCCGGGCATCACCGGCGCCGCGCCGCAAGTCAAGGCCGGCAAAGCCCGTGGCCTGGCCGTGGGTTCGGTCCGGCGCTCGGCGCTGGCGCCCGAGGTGCCCACCGTCGCCGAAGAAACCGGGATCGCGGGGCTCGAAGTCATCACCTGGTACGGTCTGCTCGGGCCCGCCGGCCTGCCCAGGGAGATCGCCAGCCGACTGCAGGCCGAGACCTTCAAGGCGCTCGAAGTGGCCGAGGTGCGCGAGCGCATCGTGCGTACCGGCGCCGAAGTCGTGATCGCATCTGGCGAGGAGTTCGCCGCGCAGATCCGCGGCGATAGTGCGCGCTATGAAAAGCTGGTCAGGGAGTTGGGTCTGCGGGAATGAGGGGATGCCGTCCACGCATGTTGACCTGGGATTGCGCGCATTGAAGATCCCGCCAGATGAAATTTACCAAAAAATGGAAAATTTTATCAATTTCTGGTAAACGTTTTAAAAACAATGACATAATTCCGGATGGCTCAGTATTTCACGGCCCCTTCCGATGACCAGCTCTCGCCGGAAAGCCTGCGCATTCTGGCCAACACCGAACAGTATTATGAGCAGTGGGTGACCCTGCGCCGTCTGCGCCAGTCACTTCCCAGGAAGGTGGTCTGGAAGCAGGTTGCTGGACGCGACTACCTCTACATTCAGCTTGCCGGCGAGCGTGAACCAAAAAGCAAGGGCCCGCGCAACGCGGATTCCGAGGGTCAATATGCGGCGTTGAACGCCGCGATGCTCGACACGGAAGCCAAACTGCAAGGGGTCGAGACAAGCCTTGCCGAATGCATGGCGCAGCACAAGGCGCTGCGGCTGCCACGGCTGTTGGCGCTGCCGGGTGAAATCCTGCGCGAGCTTGATCTGCGCGGCTGGTTGGGCGTGAGCCTGCTCGTCGTGGGCACCAACGCCTTCGCTGCCTACGAGATCGAAGCGGGCCAGCGTTTTGCTGCCGGCCTCGACGAAACCGAAGACTTTGATATGGCCTGGCTTGGGCATCCGGAGCCGATGCTCCAGGGTGGCACGCGCCAACCGCTGCTTGCGGCACTACGCGCGGTGGACGCCAGCTTCGATATCAACCTGCGCAGGCCCTTTCAAGCGATCAACCGCAAGGGGTATGAAGTCGAATTGCTGGCCGCCCCGTCAGTGATACCGTCGCTGCATGCGCTGGGCGATTTCAAGCCGATTCCCCTGATCGAGCAGGAATGGCTGCTGTTGGGCCGCCCGGTGCGGCATGTAATCTCCGACTATGCCGGTGCGCCCGTTCCGCTGGTGGTGCCGGATCCGCGCTGGATGGGTTTGCACAAGTTGTGGTTGAGTGCCAAGCCGGAACGCAATCCGCTCAAGAAAGGCAAGGATGCCCGGCAGGGTGATCTGTTACTGCTTGCTGTCGCGCAGCGCATGGCGGCCACCTATCCGATGGATTCCGATTTTGTGATGGAACTGCCGCCTGAATTGCTGCCTGTATTCAATCAGTGGGTCAGAACGCATGACTTCATTCCGTCGAAGGCGCGGCCATCGTGGACCGCGCGTGAGGGGAAAGCATGATGCAGCCAAGACCGCAAAGAATTCATGCGGCCGGGTCGGCTGCGCGCCTCTGCAATTCCACTCGCGCCCGGCCGGAACAAATGGCCTCGGGTTGCCCGCGGCCATCCGGTCAGGCCGCCTTGTCCTCCATCATCTGCACCAACTGCCCGAGAATCTCGGTCCAGCCGGCGATGTGCCCGGCCTGCGCGGTTGCGGGCAGGCGTTCGTGGGTGATCACGACCTCGGTGGCCTTGCCTTCCGGCAGGAAATCGACCGTCACCAGCGAATCGTTGTCCCCGGCATGCGGCGAATTCCAGGTGAAGACGAGACGGTGCGGCGCGTCGATGGTCTGGTAGATGCCGGTGTGGCGCACCGGCCCGGAGGGAACGTGCATCACGATCTCGAAGGCGCCGCCTTCGCGCGCATCGACCTTCACGATGGAGCGCGTGGTGCTGCTGGAGCAGGGGCGCAACCATTCGGCCAGTGAAGCCGGATTCAGCCAGGCGTCGAACAACTGTCGTGCGGGCGCAGCGATCCGGCGTTTGACGGTGATGGCGGGTATGTTGGCAACTGCGGTCATGTGCGTTTTCCTTTGTTTGCGCTGGTGCGCTGGTTGAGGACGAATTTTTCAAGCGACGCCAACCGGTCTTCCCAGAATTGGCGGTAGTGCTCCATCCACCCGGCGACCTCGGCCATGGCGGCGGCGTTGAGTGAAAGGATGTGGCCGCGGCCCTGAACCTTGCGGCGCACGAGCCGTACGAATCGCGCTTGTGCTTCAGGCGGCCTGCGGTGATTGAATATTCTGTCTCTGGTTCGCAAGCAGAGGGGCGCGGATTGCTCGCAGTGGTCTCTGGACAAGAGTGGGAACTAGCCAACATGTGTAATCTCGCGTTCTCGCCGAATTTCCTGCCGCTATTGACCGGCAGCGCCACCATGCGCCACATCACCTTTCCGCCATTCGCCGCCGCCATTCTGTGCGCGGCCTTCGCAGCCACTGCCGCCGTGCAGCCAGGTGTGCGCACCGAGATCGACACGCTGCTTGCCGCGCTTGCGACAGCGGGTTGCGAGTTCAACCGCAATGGCACCTGGCATTCCGGCGCCGAGGCGCGCGTGCATCTGACACGAAAGCTCGATCATCTGAGCGGCAGGAACGCCATCAGCAGCACCGAGCAATTCATCGAACTGGGCGCATCGGCCAGCAGTTCAAGCGGCAAACCCTACCTCGTGAAGTGCGGTGGCGGCGCGCCGGTGGAGAGCAGGAGTTGGCTGCAGGAACGCCTGAAAATGGTTCGCGGGAAACAGCAGTGAGAAACCTCCGGACCTGCTGGTGCCGCAGTTTGCGAGCATGATGAACGACACCTACGTTCACGGCTACGACGCGCGCGAAACCCTACGCCTGCAGGATCAGGCGTCGACCCTGGTCGAATTGCTGCATGCCGATACCACCTACCCGGCCGGCAGCCGTGTGCTCGAAGCCGGTTGCGGCGTCGGCGCGCAAACCGTCACGCTGGCACGCCAGAGTCCAGGTGCACTGATCACCTCGATCGACATCTCGCCGGTATCGCTCGCGGAGGCACGGTGCGCGGTCGCTGCGGCGGGTGTTCGCAATGTCACGTTGCAACAGGCGGATATTTTCAATCTGCCGTTTGCGCCCGAGTCATTCGATCATGTGTTCGTGTGCTTCGTGCTGGAACATCTGGCAGAACCGGTGGCGGCGCTGCATGCGCTCAAGAAGATGCTGAGGCCGGGGGGCAGCGTCACCGTGATCGAGGGTGACCATGGCTCCACCTACTTTCACCCGCACAGCAATCTCGCGCAGCGGGCGGTGGCCTGCCTGGTGGACTTGCAGGCGCGTGCCGGCGGCAATGCCCTGATCGGCCGAACACTCTACCCGCTGCTGCGCGCAGCCGGCTTCGATGATGTTCGGGTGTCGCCGCGCATGGTCTATGTCGATGCAAGCAAGCCGGCGCTGGTCGAGGGATTCACGCTGAGAACCTTTACCGCGATGATCGAAGGGGTCAGAAAGCCAGCGATCGAAGCCGGCCTCATGAGCGCGGCCGATTTCGACCAGGGCATCGCCGATCTGGTGCGCACGGCCGGGCCCGATGGCGTGTTCTGCTATACGTTTTTCAAGGCGACCGCGGTCACGGGTCACACTGGTGAAACCGGGGCTGCCCGTCTGCTGATCACCTGAGCTTCAACCGCCAGGCCCAGGGCGACACTTCCGAAAAGGTCCTGCAGGACGATGGTGGCGTAAGGCACTTCGCGTGAGCACAGGTCTCGCACAAACGGGATCGCCGTCGTGCCGCCGGTGAGAAGCAGGGTTTGAATCCGGTCGGCATCAACACCCGCTTGGGCGATGCACTCGCGAATGCTGCGCCTGATGCTGTCGCAAAGATCAATGGCGATCGTTTCCAGGGCCTGCGGGTTGATTGAAATGCAAAGCGCGGGTTCGAGGTAATCCGGATTCAGCGTCACGCTCGATCCCTGCGCCAGATCGATCTTCGCCCGTTCCACATCGCTGGCAAGCCGGTGACCGCTGCGATCGGTCGCCAGGTTGACCAGGCGTTGCAGCGCCGCCGGCTGCTCGGCATCCATCGCAAGTTCGGCAAGCTGGCTGATCGAGCGCTTCGAATACAGCATCTGGATCCGATGCCAGGTGGCCAGATCGACAAACGGGCCATTCGGCATGAACAGTTCAGGTCGCCTTTTCATCCGCGAGCGGTAGCCGAAATGCGGCATCACCGAATAGAGACTCAAGGCACGATCGAAATCGGTGCCGCCGACATGCACCCCGGTATTGGCGAGGATGTCCCGCGAGCGGTCATCCGCAAGGTGCCGGGCGTGCGATAGCTTGACGATCGAAAAGTCCGCGGTGCCACCGCCGATGTCCGCCACCAGCGCCAGCTCTTCATCTTGCAACCCGGTTTCGTAGTTGAGGCCGGCGGCAATCGGTTCGTATTGAAAATGGATCTCGTCGAAGCCACATGCGCGAGCCACTTCCGCGAGCTGCCTCTGGGCCAGCGCGTCGCGCGCGGGCGAGTCATCGACGAACCATACCGGCCGACCAATCACGGCCGCACCAATGTCGGTATCGAGCAGAGCCTCTGCGCGCGCTTTGAGATAGCCGAAAAAGTGCTCAAGAATCTTCCTGAACTCGACCTGCCCGTTGGCAAGCTCGGTGCGGGACTCATAGAGCGAGGAGCCGAGAATGCTTTTCAACGAGCGCAACAGCCGCCCTTCGGCGCCGGAGATGTAGGAATCGATCGCGGTTTTCCCGAACTGGAATACGCCGCTTTCCGCCTCCGCAAAAATGGCGCTTGGAATGCTGGTCTGGCCGGGCAGAAGCTCGACCAGTTTCGGGCCTGAAGGCGTGTAATGACTGACGGCCGAGTTTGAAGTGCCGAAATCAATGCCGATTACCTGCCTGGCCATCTGTATCCCTGGTGAAAGTTTGATTGAAACGCTCTTCGACCAAGGTTTCGGCCGCCGCCGATGTGCCGCGATTCACATCCCAACGAGGGGTTGAACCTGCAACGCCTGGGTACACTGATCAAGATCGACCTGCAGTCGTTGCGCTTGCATCCAAGTCTTGCAAGGTACCGCAATGAGCTCGGAGTTTACGTGGTCGGCGGCACCCCCGAGCACTTTGCCAATGCGATCCGGACCGACATTGCCAAATGGGCCAAAATCATCAAGGAAGCCGGCATCCGCCTGGATTGAAAGAGGCGCACGCATCCGGCAGCGGCATGCGCCTGGTTCGCGTCACCCTTGTTGCCCTTGCCTGCCGGCAGACGAATATAGCCGAATGCCCTCGAACCTGAGCCGCGCCAGCGCCGCGATCATGGCGATGTGCGGCGCCGGCTGGTCCAGCGCTTTGGCGATCATGTCGAACACCAGCACCCCGCTGGCAAGTTCCGGCTCGCGGCCCATTTCAAAGTCCTTCAGCAAGGAAGGGCGCGTCGGCTTGTCGTGGTAGAAGGCGATTCGTTCATCGGTCTCGTCAGCCAGGTCGAAGCCGAGCCGGCGGCCGAGGGCGAGCGCTTCGCGCATCGTCGCAGTCATCATCGCATAGCCGGCCGGATCCGCGACCAGCTTGTCGAGCGCCAGGCCGGTCAGTGCGGAAATCGGTGACACCGCCAGATACAACACCATCTTGTTCCATAGTTCCTGCCGGATGCGCGGCGTTTCCCACGATCCGTAGCCGGCGCGCCCGAGAAGCGCGGCCAGTTCGGCAATCCGGTTGTCGGACTGCGCGACCACGTTGCCCATGATGATGCGGTTGCGCGCCGGCGTGGTGCTGACCACGACCCCGGGTTCCACCACCTCGTTGGATGACATCACCACCGCGCCGATGGCGCGCGTGTTGTCGATCGCGCCGCGCAACACGCCGCCGGGATCGAGTTGGTCGACAAATGCGGCCTTGTGCGGAATCGGCAACTCGTCGGCGAACCACCAGGGGATGCCGTTCATGGCGAACACCAGGCGCGCGCCGCGGTCCTGCATGCGCGACAAGGCACCGGCCATCGCCGGCAGGTGGGTCTGCTTGACGGTGACGAACACCACCTCCTGCGCACCGAGGTCTTCCGGGTCTTCAACGCAATGGACCCGTGCGGTGCGGCTGGCGCCGCCGGCGAGTAGCGTGAGCCCGCGCTCGCGGATGGCCCGGCCATGGGCGCCGCGCGCGATGACACTTGCCTCGATGCCCGCTTCGTGCAAGCGTACGGCCAGCGCGCCGCCGACCGCGCCGGCGCCATAGATACACACTTTCACCGCGCACCCCTTGCAAGAGTCGATCGAAGGCGCATGGCTATTCCGCCACGATGCCGGCCTGCTTCACCAGGGCCGCCCATTTGGCGACTTCCGCCTTGATGAAAGGCGCCGTGTCCGCCGGCCCCATGAGTGCCGGCGTGAAGCCGAGCGTGGCCAGCCTGGATTGCACCTCCGGCCTGGTCATGGCGCGCACGGTGGCCTCGTGCAGGCGGCGGGCGATCGCCTCCGGCAGGCCTTTGGGGCCCAGCGTGGCCAGCCAGGCGTCGATGTCGAATCCGGGCAGCGTCTCGGCGAGCGCCGGCCAGTCGGGTGCCAGTGTGCTGCGCCTGGCGGAGGTGACACCGATGGCGCGCAGGTTGCCGCCACGGGCCTGGGCGATGGCATTGCCGAGGTCGACGAAGGTGAAGTGCAGGTTGCCGCCCAGCACGTCGGTGACCGCGAGCGGGATGCCCTTGTAGGGCACCTGCAGCACATCGATGTTCGCCAGCTTTGCCAGTTGCGCGATGCAAACCTGCGAACTGGAGGAGCCGTGGCCGGCGGAGAGCTTGCCGGGGCGTGCCCTGGCGTATTCGACGAAGTCGCGCGTGCTGCGCGCCGGAAAATCGGCCTTGACCATCAGGGCCAGGGGCGTGGTTGCCATCCGGCTCACCGGCGTGAAGTCGGTTACCGGATCGAACGGGACCTTGCGGAACAGGCTGGCGGCGCCTGCGAACGACACCGCCGTCACCAGCAGCGTGTAGCCGTCGGCGGCGCTTTTGGCCACCACCTCGCTGCCCACGATGCCTTGTGCACCGGGCCGGTTTTCAATCACGAAGGGCTGGCCCAGGTCGTCCTGCAGTTCGCGGCCGAGAATGCGCGCGATGTTGTCGGTGGCGCTGCCGGCGGGGAACGGCACCACCAGCTTTACCTGCTGGCTTGGCCAGGCCTGCGCGTGGGCAACTTGACTTGCGAGCAGCGTGGCAAGCACGGCCAGGGCGGCATCAGCGAACCAGTTGCGAGCGATCATCGATTTTTCCTTTTTAATGCAAGGCACGGGCGCGGCAGTTTTGCCCGGCGCGAATCAGTTGGCCGTCGCGCCGGATTTGCGGACCAGCACGCCCATGGCGTCGAAGTCGCGTCGCACCACCGCTTGCGCGGCGTCGCCCAGGATGAGGTCGGTGGTGATCGCGTTGTCGGCGAACATGCGCTGCATGGCTTCGCCGGCAACGATGCCGCGCACCTCGTCGCCCAGCCTCTTCATGATGCCGGCAGGCACGCCTGCCGGCGCGACTAACGCCAGCCAGCTTTCGAACTGGTAACCGGGATAGCCGGATTCGGCCACCGTAGGCACCTGCGGCAACAGCGGCGAGCGTTCGCGGCCGGTGCTGCCGAGCGAGCGCAGGCGGCCGTCCTTGACCAGCGCCGCCACGCTGCCCACGGTTGGAAATGCGACGTCGACTTCGCCGGCCAGTAGCGCGGTTTGCATCGGCGCGACGCCCTTGTAGGGCACATGCAGCATGTCGATGCCGGCCATGGCCTGGAACTGCATTGCCGCCAGGTGGATCGCCGTGCCGTTGCCGGCGGACCCCATCTTCACCGCGCCGGTGCCGCGTTTCGCGGCGGCGACCAAGGCTGCCAGGTCGCGGTGCGGCGAGTCGCGCGGCACCACCGCGACGAACGGGATGTTGCCGACGATCGCCACGGTGCTGATGTCCTTGATCGGGTCGAACGAAAGCGACTTTTGCAGGTGCGGCACGATGACCGCGGTGTTGCCGTAGAAACCGAGCGTGTAACCGTCCCTGGGTGACTGGGCAATCGTCTGCGCGCCGACGATCCCGCCGGCGCCTGGCTGGTTGACGATGACCACCGGTTGCCCGAGTGTGGCTTGCATGCGCTCACCGAGATGGCGGGCCACCAGGTCCACCGTGGAACCCGGCGTATTGGCGACGATGATGCGCAGCGGCTTGACGGGGAAGTCGGATTGGGCGAACACATGGGGGGCGACCATCGACGCCAACGGCAACAGGCAGGCGACGCCAATCCACACGGCGGTGCGTACGATCATGGCGCTATCGGGCCGTCAATGGGTGGCGCTGTGAACTGCGATGGAACATCGATTTCCAGCGTCAGCAGGTGATACGAAAGCGCCTTGCCGTGGGTATCCAGATTGAGCGAATCGTTGACCCCGCCGTCAAGCACGTCCTCCAGCACGAAATTGAGGCCGAAGAGGCGCGGCAGCAGATAGCGCTTCACCGCGGTCGGGTGGCGGGTCGCGAACCAGGCGCCGACGCGTTCTTCGGTCACCTGGCGGACCAGCAGGTCATAGTCGGCGGCGCGATACGCGAACAGGGAGATGTTGGAATGGTTGCCCTTGTCGCCGGCGCGGGCGTGGGCGATGGCATGCAGGCGAATGGCTTTGGCAGCGGACTGGTTCATGGTTCAGCTCACGAAATGACAGGTCGCCGGCACCAGCTCGCGCGGCACCAGGCATGCGACGTTGGACAAGCGCTGGCGCCGGGCCACGCGTACGCCGCCGCCACCGGCGGGGCCGCACAGCCAGAGCGAATACACCTCGCGCAACAGGCGCTCGATCTCGGCCTGGCTGTCGTGCTTTCCCGCCGCCCGCAGCCGCACATCTTCCAGGCCGCGATTGCCGGTCGCCGCGCGCATCTCGCCGGCGTCGTCACCCAGGATGCTGCAACTGCCGATCAGGTCGAAGCGAATGTGGAATTGCGGCCCCATTCGCCTGGCCACGATGTCCATCGCCAGCCTTGCCCGCGCTTCGGCGTTGGGCCCGGCATACGAGATCTCGGCTTCGCCTAGCCAGCCGCCTTCGAAATAGGCCAGCGCCTTCAGGGTGGCAGGACGCGGGTGGCCGCGCACGCCGGTCATGCGCACACGATCGGGCCCGGCGTAGTCGAGTTCCACGCCGGTGATGTCGGCGACGACGTCCGGGGTGAGGTAGGCCGCCGGGTCATGCAATTCGTAGAGCAACTGTTCCTTGACATTGCGCAGGTCCACCAGGCCGCCGGTCGTCGGCGGCTTGGTGATGATGCACGAGCCGTCGGCGGCGATCTCGGCGATCGGATAACCGAAATCGGCAAAGTCGGGCACGTTCTTGAATCCGGGGTCGGCGAAGTAGCCGACGGTCACCTGGGCACCGCATTCCAGCAGGTGGCCCGCCATGGTGGCGCCGGCGAGGCGGTCCCAGTCGTCCCGGGCCCAATTGAAGTGGGCGAGCGCCGGTCCGAGCGTCAGGGAGGGGTCGGCGACCCGTCCGGTCACCACCACCTGGGCACCGGCCTTGAGCGCGTCGGCGATTTCGAACGCGCCTTGATAGACGTTGGCGCTGACGAATTGCCGTCCGGTGCTGCCAGGCGGCAGAAACGGCCGCAGCAGCGCCTGGCCGCGCGCATCCGACAGATCATCGCCTTCGATCACCGCGATACGCGGCCGTGGCAAACCGAGCTCTTCGGCGATGCGCAGGATATGCGCGGCCGCGCCGCGCGGATTGGCGCCACCGAAGTTGCTGACGATGGTGATGCCGTGCCGCATGCAGTCGGCCAGGACAGGGCGTACTTCCTCATCGAGCAGCGGCTCGTAGCCGGCATCCGGGTTGGCGCGCCTGGCGAGCTGGGCGAAGGCCAGGGTCCGCTCCGCAAGGTTTTCGAAAATCAGCACGCCGCGCTTGCCCGCCCTGACCATGGCGGCAACGATCGGCTGCGCCGCGTCGACCCGGTCGCCGGAGCCGCCGGCGGCGCATCCTACCCAAAGATCTTCCATGTCAATCCTGACGTTGCCTCGTTGCGGGAATTACGTTTGATGCCGGCTGGCCCGGATCGAAAGCCGGCGCCCGGACGGCCATGGACCGGGCTTTGACTTGCCGGTGCTGTTCGAGAATTGCGGTCATGGTGTCAACAGGAAAGTGTAAACAACGCGGCGCCGGCGGCGTCTTCAAGCTCGCGAATGATGCGCATGGTGCGCAGCATCCGCAGTGCGCTTGCGAGCGGTAGTGTCCACGCTGTCGTCATGCGGCTTACTCCAGCTTGATCCCCATGTCGCGGATCAGCTTGCCCCAGTAGGCGTAGTCCGACGCCATGCCGGCGGTGAGCACGGCGGGCGAGGTGCCGGTGGGCGTCAGGCCGAGCGTGCGCAGGCGGTTCTGAATGTCCGCGCTCTTGACGATCTTGACGAGTTCGACATTGAGCTTGTTGATGATGTCGTCCGGCGTGCCGGCCGGCGCGAAGATGCCGTGCCAGGAATCACCAGTGGCGCCGTTCGGGTCCAGATCGGCGCTGATCTCGGTTAAGGTCGGCACATCGGGCAGCGCGGGGATGCGCTCGGCGCCGGAGGTCGCCAGCGCCTTGATCTTGCCGCCTTTGATCGACGGAATCGCGGTGGTCGAGGCTTCGAGATAAAGGCTCACGACACCCGCCATCACGTCGGGGCCGGGGTTGGTCTTGTAAGGCACGTGGCTCAACTTGATGCCCAGGCGCTGCGCGATGGTCTCCATGCCGACATGCGGGTGCGAGCCGGTGCCGGCCGAGGCGTAATCGATCTTGCCGGGGTTGGCACGGGCGTAGGTGATGAACTCCTTCATGGTGTTGTATGGTGCCGATGGCGTGGCGGTGATGATGTGCGGCACCTTGAGAATTTCGCTGACTGCCTTGAAGTCTTTCAGCGCATTGAACTTGGCGTTCGGGTAGACGTGCGGCACGATCGCCATCACCCCTTTGACCGTGAACAGCAGGTTGTAGCCGTCGGGCGGCATGGTGGCGGCGGCTTCGGCGCCGATCATGCCGCCGGCACCGGGCCGGTTATCGATCACCACCGCCTGGCCGAGCGCTTGACCCAAACGGTCGCCAATCAGGCGCGCCACCACGTCGGGCGATACACCGGCCGCATACGGCACGATGATCTTGATCGGCTTGTTCGGATAAGCGCCTTGCGCCATTGCGGACGGGGCGCCAAGCGAGGCTGCAAGCATGGTGCCGGCGGCGGCAAGCGTGGCGGCGAGTGCGTGTCTGCGATTCATCGTGTCTGCTCCATCGGTTTGTGTTGTGTGCGGGTGCCGGTAAGAGATCAACGTGGCGCGGCGCGCGCATTTGAGGGCATAGAGTAGCGCATGCGGCTCGCAGCGGGCGCGCGGTAGCCGATGGACGCTGTGCAAGGCGTCCAACCCATGTTGCGCGGCGCTATACTTGACTAATCCTGACTGATCTCTGCCCAAAGTTACGAAATGGCCACTGTCATCAACATGCTCGATGCCAAGACCACGCTTTCCAGGCTGGTGCATGAACTTGAAGCCGGTACCGCGCAGGAGTTCATCATCGCCCGCAATGGCCGCCCTGCGGCCCGCCTGGTTCCAATGGCGCCAATGCAGGTCGATCGCAGCCGACGCATCGGTGCGGCAAAGGGTCAGTTCGAAGTGCCGGACAACATCGACGCCGCCAACGAAGAAGTGCGGCACCTGTTCGAAACCCGCTAGCGGGTGAGAATTCTTCTGGATACCCACATTGCCCTGTGGGCGGTCACCGGAAGTGCGCAATTGGCACCGGAAGCGGTGCTGGCCATTCTTGCCGCTGACTAAGTATTTGTCAGTACCGCCTCGCTGTGGGAGATCGCCATCAAGCACTCGCTTGGCCGCGGCGATATGCCAGTCACCTCGGCCCAGGCGCTGCACGCCTTCGAGAACGCCGGATATAGCCTGTTGGACATCAAGCCTCGCCACGCGCTGCGGGTCGAGCGACTTGCCCCGATTCACCGCGACCCGTTCGACCGATTGCTGGTGGCGCAGGCAGCAACACTGGAAAACTGCAGACGCCGAATTCAGTCATCGGGCCGCTTGGGCACACGATTCTCCATCGCGGTAACATTGGGCTTCGATTCACGGGGACTTGGCTATGGGCAATCGACTCGAAGTTCTGGAAGCTGAAGCGTTGAAGCTCACGCCCGGCGAACGTGCCGCGTTCGCGCAACTGCTGCTGGCCAGCCTGGATGAGGATGCCGAGATCGAGGACGCTTGGGCTATCGAAGTCGAACGCCGGATCGCCGAAGTCGAAGCCGGCTCGGTTCAGGTCATTCCCATCGCGGATGCCCTCGCCCAGGCCCGTGCGAAGTTGAAGTGAAACTGGTTGTCGTTCCGCTAGCCCTTAGCCGAGCTGAATGAGGCGGCAGCGTTCTATACGGCGAAAGCGAATGTCGAGCTCGGGCTCACATTCCTTGCGGAATTTGACAGAACTGCCAACCTCATTTTGGCGAATCCTTTCACCGGCGCAATCTTTCGTGGCACCCGGCGTCGGTTCTCCATGCGTCGATTTCCCTACGGTGTTATTTATCAAGTCACGCCAACGGAACTTCGAATCGTCGCGGTCGCGCATCATCGCCGGCGGCCCGGATATTGGGTAGATCGCAAGTAACCGGTGGTCGCCGCCGCCGGTTGGCGCGGACTCGCATTGCGCTTGGCCAGGCCTGCAGGATTCCGTGAGCAGCGCCGCGGCTTGCTGCCGCGTACCCAATGCGGCGCGACTCGATGGGGCACTACGCGGTTACACGCGACGCCGACGCTCAACTGACGCCAACACCCGAGTCGCGCCAGGTGAGCCAGGCATCGCGCTTTTGGGTCTGGATAATGCCGGCGGGAAGCGTTGTTGCGAGGGTGCCGGATTTCGACTCGTTCTTTACGTAGGACCAGCGGCTGCCGCCCCAGCTCGGAAACCGCTCATTAAGCGCAGGGCGACGCGCTTCAACCTGATAACCCAATGGTTCGAACAGCGAGAAAATCAAAGTCTCCACACCCCGGCACGGAAAAGCCATTAGGGGCGAAGGTGAGCACCTAGCCGGCAAATCAAATAAGGAATGAGAGCTAATTAAACAGAAAATTATCAATCATGATTTGAATATTGGTTATAAAAATGATATTTTTCCGTGTAAATGGAACCGCAATGCACTGTTCAGATGTTCGCCGGCGATACGTGGCACGACGTCGCCACGGTGCTGCAACTCGGGCCTGAAGAGCAGGGTTGCCTCACCCAAACCTACAGCGGCTATGCCCTTGATTGGGTGCTGGCGCATGGCGGCGCCAGGGACGCATGGGCCATCGCCAGCCAGATGCCGGTGGTGGCGGACGGCCAGTCCTTGCCGCACTGGCCGGTGGCACTCATCGACATGCTGCCGCATGGCTATGGCCGCGCAGAGTTGCTGCGCCAACTGAATTTGCCGGAGGGTATGGCCGCGAGTGCGGATTGGCGCCTGCTGCTTACCGGCGCCGGCAATACGGTCGGCCACCTGCGCATCAAGGAGGCGGCGCAATGGCTTGCGGAACGCGCCGGGCCGAAGCGGGGCTTCACCGATGCGGAGGTGGCGGAGCGGGCCACCGGCTTCATCGACCACTTGGGCATGCACGGGCTTTTCGTCGCCGGCTCTTCCGGCGTGCAAGGCGAATGGCCGAAACTGCTGCTTACCCGTGCGCGCGACGGCCTGCTCTACCTCGACCATACGGTGGACGACGCCGACGCCGTCGAACACTTCATCGTCAAGTTCGGCCGCGGCGCCGACAAGCGCCTGGCCGCGATCCTCCGGCACGAGGCGCCCTACATGCGCATCGCAGAGCGATTGGGCCTGCGGGTGCATGCCCCACTTGAACTGCGAGGGGAAGCGCTGTTCATCCCGCGCTTCGACCGTCGCGTGGTTGCCGGCCGAGTGCAGCGC
>JANPGJ010000087.1:0-10170 GCA_031423955.1 Burkholderiales bacterium | reverse complement strand
GCCTGCGAATTCGCGCGCCGCCGCACTCGGGTCGGCGACCGCCGCGATCGTCACCGCGTCGCTCTGCATGGCGCACTCGATGTGCGCGCGGCCGATGCCGCCGGCGCCGATGACGGCGATCGGCAGGCGTGCTGCCACGGCCGGGCTCAACATGCGGCAGCCTGCCGGGTGATCGTTCGCAACAACATCACGGCCCGGCCGCCGGCATGATCAGTTGCACGCACGCTTGTACGAATGCGCGCACCCGTGTTCCACTTGCGGGCATGCAAGGTCACCTGCGATTGTCACGACTCTTCATCTCGACCACGGCGCGGCCGCGATTGATGCGGCCCAGCGGCTTGTGTTCAGGGAGCGAATTGCCGGTGACATCGAAGGCTGGAAAGATCTCCGGGTCATTGCAATCGCCCGCGATCGAACGCGGCGGAATCGTCAGGCGCCCCACCAGGTAGTCGCGGGCGCCGGCGGCATCCCAGTCGAGCGTGCAATCTTCCACCCACTTCCAGGCCGGGTACTTTTTCCCGCCAAGTTGCATCGTCGCGGCGTCGAGGAATTGCAGCCTGAAATCGAAGGTCACCGGCTGCGCCTGCTCGTTGACCCAGCGCTTCACATCGTCCTGCAGGTAATCGGCGCCGGCGTTCGCCGGCGGCGGCCCGAGTTTCTCGCCGCCGCAGGGCAGCGCGATGTACTTGATCGCGTCATGCTCGCCATGGCGGAAAGCGGTGCCGCTCCAATAGCCCGTCTGGCGCAGGTTATTGACCGGTCTGCGCGTCACCTTGATCGCCTGGCGCAACGTGTGGACCGACTCGGGAATGCGCAACAGGGTGCGCACGCTGATGGCCTTCAACAGGCGTGAGTTCTTGTATTTCCGCGCTTCGTCGCTCGCACGGCCGGCGCGCACGCCCTTGATCAACGACAGGGTGAACACGAAATTGAATGCCTTGAGCGAAGGGATCGGAAAGATGGTGGCGCTGTTCATCGAGAAGTCCTGGCGCCCGCGGCTTCCCAGGTCGACCGAAAAGGACAAGGCGCGCTCGTCGGCCTTGGTGTCGCTGCCGGGCTCGGACAGGCCGTTGGCGTAGCGCGCGCGCGCCGGGTAGCGGCCCGGCGTGCCGTACATGCCCTTCTTGAGCCTGGCGATCATCTCGGGCGAGGCATCGGGATTCCTGGCGGCGACATCGAACACCTCGAACTCGGCGTTCATGCAGGTGAGACCCTTGGCATGGGTGCCGCGATGCAGTTTGCCGGACTTCTGGTCGCGGTTGATGTGCTGCAGATGGCCGATCTTGGTCACCAGCGCGTCGATTAGAATTTTCTCCTCGGCCGAGCTGCCGTTTTCGTAGCGCTCGAATTCGCTTGAGATGCCTGTAACGGAACTCATGTATCTCCCCCATCCGACAGGCCGGCGGCCCACCGACTGACCACGCAAGAGGCAGCACCTGCCCGAAGCTTGCCATCCAGTTGACGATAGCGTAGCCTAGTTCACTGTTGTCACGTCATCAATAAAAATTTTCAAAGAGGAATGAACATGTCAGATACGCCAAGCGCCGCGGCAACGCCGGCAGCCCCCTATCGGCACGAAGTCGCGGTACAGAGCCCGCTGACGCTGATCATGACGATCAAGTCGCCGGCCGATTACGCGCAGCTCAAGGGACTGCTCGACGGCATTCAGGCGGCGCCACCGGACAAGAATCCGGTATGGGTTGCGCTGGAGAAGCTCAACAATGTCCATTTTGCGCGCTTCGTGTTCATGGAGAACAACACGAAACTGGCCGTGATCACCACCTACGACGGCACCTTCGAAGACTACATCGCCGACTTCACGCGGGAGATCGGTCACATATTCGACGCGCTCCTGACCCACATGGACGGCGCACCGCCACTGCCGGTGCAGCAGAACCCGAAGGAATTCCTCGACTACGTTCGCCGCAATGACCTGCGCGGCATGCCGCCTTTCTACAGCGCCTACCCGAAGTCCACGGTAGCGGACATCAAGGCGGCGCTGCTCGAACAGGCTTGAGGCATCACGGATCGGCCGCGCCGGCTTGGCCGGCGCCTGCCGGCGACCACGCGCACCGCGCGTTTGGCGCGGCAAGTCACGCTCGGCCTGAACAGGAGAATCTTCAATGGACGCACTGCCGCTTGCCGATATCCAGGCCTTCATCATGCACACCTACCGTCCGTGCGCGCTGCGCACCTTCGTGCTCGCGGTGCAGGATCCCCGGGCCGCGCGACGTTTCCTCGGCAGTCTGGTCAGCGGCGACGCGGCCGCGCCGCAACTGGCGACCGCCGACCAGTCGCCACAGGATTTCACCCACCGCATCAATGTAGGGATCACCCATGCCGGCCTTACGGCGCTGGAGCTTCCGCAAGGATCGCTGAGCGCCTTTCCGCCCGAATTCGCGGGCGGCCCGCTGGACGCGGCGGCGCGCATTGGCGACACCGAGGAGAGCGCCCCGGTGCATTGGCAGGCGCCGTTTGCCGGCCCGGATGTGCATGTGCTGCTGTTCCTGTTCATCACCGACCGCAAAAACACCGACCAGATCATCGATACGATCTCCGCCCGCTTGCGCACACTGTTCGGCGACGGTGGCGCCTGCAGGGAGCTATCAGTCTGCGACGCACGCTCCCTTCCGGGCGATGTCGCGCATTTCGGCTACCGCGACGGATTCGCGCAGCCGGTGATCGAAGGCGGGTCGCCGCCGGTGGTCAGCGACATCCTGCCGAAGGTGCCTCCCGGCGAGTTCCTGCTCGGCTACGGCAACCCGACGATCGATCCACTGCCGGTACCGGACGCACTCTGCAAGAACGGCAGCTACGCCGCGTTTCGCATCCTGGAGCAGGATTGCCACGGCTTTGAAGCCTTTCTGACAGAGCAGGCCGCGAACACCGGTCGCCCGGCGGAATGGATCGCCGCGAAGCTCTGCGGCCGCTGGCGCAGCGGCGCGCCGCTGACCCTGTTTCCGAACGCCGACGACCCGCAACACGACGACCCGGCGAGCATCAACCGATACAACAGTTTCGACTACGTCAAGACTGCCGACTTCAGCCCGAGCGAGGATTACGACGACAGTCGCGGCAATCTCTGCCCGATCGGGTCGCACATCCGGCGCATGAATCCGCGCAATGCCAAGGTGGCCGGCAACAGCGGCCTGACCCACCGCATCGTCCGCCGCGGCCTGCCGTACGGCCCGGCCTATGATCCGGCCGATCCGGACGACGGCAAGGCGCGCGGCTTGATGGGGCTGTTCATCGGCGCGAGCCTGAAGAACCAGTTCGAATTTCTGATGAAGCACTGGGCCAACGACGGCGGTTTCGCCGGGGTTGGTCAAACCCGGGATCCGGTGCTCGGGGCCAACAACCCGGCGGACTCCAAGTTCGTAATCCCGGTCGCAGGTGAAAAACCGATCGTGTTGCGCGGATTTTCGCGCTTCGTCAAGACGCGCGGCAGCGCTTACTGCTTCGTGCCCAGCGTGACCGCGCTGAAATATCTCGCCGGGCTGCCACCGCCACCGCCACCGGCGTAGCGCACTGCGTCAGCGGCATTGCCGCTGACGCCAAGCCGCGCCGGGGCTCAGGCCGCGACCTGCAGCAATTCGCGCACACGCGCAGCGTCGCCCGTAAGCCCGGACAATTCGAACTGCGCGAGGGCTTTCTGGTAGTGCATTGCGGCACCGGAAGAGTCGCCACGCGCGCGGCCGAGGTCGCCGAACACGCAATGGGTGCGCGCCACTTCCAGCCGCGAGTCGCCCTCCTCGAACAAGCGCATGCCCTCCTCCAGATGGGTCTGCGCCTCGTCCCACAAGGGCGGTTCCAGCCGCGTCAGTGCCTGCGCCCAGGTTCGCTCGGCCAGCGCCACGCCATAGATGCCGCCGACGTTCTTGGCGAACGCCACCGCGATCGGCGCCAGTCGCAAGGCCTCTTCAACCTGACCCGCATTCAGGGCCATTTCCGCTTCGGCGGCGGCCAGCCAGTCGGCCGCGACCACCTGGCCACCCAGGCCTGCAATGATGGCCTTGCCTTTTGCCATGCTGGCCGCCGCCGCTGCGTGCTCGCCCAGGCGACTCTCGGCCCAGGCCTTGAAGCCGTAGCCCAGGCTGGTCCACAGCCGTTCACCGGCACTTTCGGAGACCTCCACCACGGCATCGCTGGCTTCGAGCATTCTCTGTGCGTCGCCGCTGGCGATGAAGATGGCCGCATGCAGGCAATGCGCCACGCTGACCGCGGTGGCGCTGTGCAGGTTGCTGGCGCGTGCCAGGCCGGCCTGCGCCTCGGCGATGCCCTGCGCATAGTCGCCGCGAATCGCGCGCGCCGCCGCAAGGAATTCAACCGTTGCGACCCAGTCATACCAGTTGGCCAGTTTTTGCAGGGGCGCGACCGCCTGTGCCAGCAGTGGCTGGGCCTGGCCCCAGCGCCCCTGCATCGACAGCGCGCGCCCGATCACGCTCGACGGCAGGGCCATCAAGTCAGCGTCGCCGATTTCCTGCGCCACCGCCAGCACCTGCCTGAAGTAGCCGATCGCGTCCTTGTGTTCACCGCGCATGAAATGGATGCGCCCGAGCCAGTACTGCACGCGCGTCAGGCGCAGGCGATTGGCCGTGGCGCTGTCGGCTTCCAGCAGTTGCCGGGCGATCGATTCAGCCTCTTTCAGGCGCTCCTGCGTCCGCGCCGGGTTCACCGCGAAAGACACGCTCGCCAGCCGCCAGGTGACGTCTACCTGCCGCTCGCGCTGCTCCACGCTCGCAGGCAGGTTCGAAAGCGCCGTAAGCGCCTTCGAGAAATAGGAGCCGGCCTCGGCGAAGGCGAAGAAGCGCGCCGCCGCGTCACCGGCGTTGACCAGGTGGTCAAGCGCCTGTTCCCATGACTCGCTCTTGAAGAAATGCTCGCCGATGATCCCCTGCACCTCGCCCAAGCGCCCGGAGAAGATCGACAGCATCGCCTCCCCGACCCTGCGATGCAGGTCGCGGCGGCGCGGCGAAAGCAGGCTTTGATACGCCACTTCCTGGGTCAGCGCGTGCTTGAAGGTGAACTCGGTTTCCGGCTGCAGCAGGCGTTCGCGGATCAACTCCTCGCGCGACAGGTGGGTCAGGTCGGCTTCAACGCTGGGGTTGTTCTCGGCGATGTGCAGCAGCACGCGGTAGAGGAACATGCGGCCGATCACCGCCGCCTGCTGCACCAGCCATTTGGTCTCGTCGGGCAGTGCATCCAGCCGCGCCATCAGCACGCCCTGCACGGTATCGGGCACGCTCACCGTTTCGCACAGCGGCGTGGCCACCCAGCCGGACCCGGTGCGGATCAATGCGCCGCGCTCGATCAGCACGCGGATCACCTCTTCAACGAAGAAGGGATTGCCCTCCGCCTTGCGCAGGATGATGTCCTTGAGCACCGCGGGGACCGCGGCGGTGGACAACAGTTGCTCGATCATGCGCATGCAGGAGGCTTCGCTCAGGCGCGTCAGCGGCACATCGAGAAGCAGGTGCGAATATTTCTCCTCGATCGCGGTGCGCAGCCTGGTTTTGCCCGCCGGTTCATCCGCCTTTGAGCGCCGCATGCCGACGAACGCCAGCGGCATCCGGCCGGCCATCGGCAGCATCGCTTCGATCAGCTCCAGCGACGCGGCATCGGCCCAATGCAGGTCTTCGATGATCAGCATGGTCGGGCGCTCGCGCGCGAGCCGCTTGAAGATGATCTTGATCAGCGCATGAATCCGGCCGCGCAATACTTCTGCCGGAAACGCGGCCAGTGCTTCGTCGTCGCCGGCGCTCAGGTGCATGCCCAGGAGACTGGCGAACACCGCACGCGCCTCGCCCGCCTCCGGCAACAGCTGGTCGATCGCCGCATCGAGCCGGGCCCGCGCCGCCGCCTCGGTGTCGTCGTCGCTGATGTGCGCGAAACGCCGCAGCATGTCGATGAACGGGCCGTAGGCGAGCGAGGTGGTGTGCGCGAAGGCACGCCCCTCGACCAGCCGGATGTTCCTGTCGAGCGACTTGCGCCACTCCGCGAGCAGGCGCGACTTGCCGATCCCCGCTTCGCCATTGATGCTGACAATCCGCCCGCGGCCGGCCTCAAGTGCGGCCCCGACTTCGAGCAGCGCCTTCAGTTCTTCCTCACGCCCGGCAAACGCAGAGCCGAGATCGGAAAGTCCGCGCGATTTTTCCGGCAGCAGCTTTGCGCGCTGCAATTCATAGACCGCCAGCGGCTCCTTCTTGCCCCTGACGGTGATCGGCTCGAGCTCGGTATAGGAAAACGCTTCGCGCGTCAGGCGATAGGTGTCGCGACTCACCAGAATCTGGTCGGGCGCGGCCGCGGCCTGCAGGCGCGCGGTGGTGTTGACGGTGTCGCCGGTGACCGCGTAGGCGCCAGCCAGATCGCCGGTGACCACCGTGCCGGTGTTGACCCCGATATGCAGCGACAGCCCCTGGCCCAGGCGCTCGGCCCAGCGCGCGTTGATCTGCTCCATGCGCGAGCGCATCGCGAGCGCGGCGCGCAGCGCGCGATCGGGGTCGTCTTCATGGGCGATCGGCGCGCCGAAGATCGACATCACGGCGTCGCCCACGAACTTCTCGACAAAGCCTTCGTACTGGTAGACCACGCCCGCCATTTCGGCGAACAGGTCGTTCTGGAACGCGCGTACGGTTTCCGCATCGACCCGCTCGCCCAGTGCGGTGAACCCGGACAGGTCGGCGTACAGGATGGTCACCTGCTTGCGTTCGCCTTCGCTGCGGCGCGCCGCGGCGCGCGCCTTCTCCGCCAGGGTCTGCGGCATGAATCGCGTCAGCCGCTCGGTCGAGGTCGAGACTTCGGCAGCAGGTTCGATCGCGGCTGCGGCCGGCTGCGTCCGCAGGGCCGCGATCTTGTCGCGCAGGGTCGTGATCACCGAATCGACCATCGCGTCGCCCAGCACCGCGCGCACCGACTCCTGCGCGACAATCGCCGCCTCCAGCCGGCTTATTTGTTCATTCGGGTCGGACATACGCTTCCATTGTGCTGAATTGGCACGGACTGTAGCCTAAAACGAGGCCGCCGGGAGCACGGTGACCCGTGACAACCAGGCGCGCCGGCGACGCCACGATCGTTGCAGCGCGCACCCTGCTCAATTGACCGCATGCAACAAGCCGCGCACGCGCGAAGCATCGCCCATGGCCGCACGCAGCGACTGCTGGGCGACAAACGCGATCTCAATCTGGCCGGCCAAGTCTGACCTGCGCTTCCGCGATGCCGCGTTGCCACGCCCTGCAGGCGATCGGGCGGGTCGGACGGAACGGCTACACTCGCGCCACGGTGCCACGCCGGGTCGTGACCATCAAGGCTCTTGAATCCGGGTCCCGATGTGATCGCGCGCGATGCAATTGCGCCGTTTGTGAACAGGTCGAAAATTGGCCAAACAATGCAACACGGCCCTTCAGGGCCGCCTAGCGAGGAAACCAACATGAGCACGAACCCGGCAGTTGATCAGGGCCCGCTGGGCATGGTCGACGCGCTCAAGGAGGAATTCAAGGCGTTGCGGCCGACGACCGACTATACGGCCGCCAACGAGAAGGAACTGTTCGACCAGGTTCACCGCCAGGCCGAACCGTTTTCCGCACTGTGCATCTCCGGTGGCGGCATCCGCAGCGCCACCTTTGGCCTGGGCGTCATCCAGGGTCTGGCCGGCCGCGGGTTGCTCGACAAGTTCGACTACCTTTCGACTGTGTCCGGCGGCGGCTACATCGGCGGCTGGCTCTCCGCATGGTCGAAGCGCAAAGGTGGTCTCGCTGCGGTGGTCGAACGGCTGAAGCCGGGTGTGAAGCGCCCGCAGCCGGCAGCCGCAACTCACGAATTGCCTGTGGCCGGCGAAGCGCCGCCGATCGACCCGATCCAGCACCTGCGCGACTACAACAGCTACCTGACACCAAAGCAGGGGGCGATGTCGGCCGATACCTGGACCCTGGCCGCCACCATCGTGCGCAACATGATGCTCAACTGGATGGTGCTGATCCCGCTTCTGATGGCCGCCTTGATGGTGCCGCGCCTCATCATGTCCGTCGTGGTGCTTCCGGAGGTGCTGTTCAGCCGCATCATCTTCCCCAACGGCCCGGACGCCAACTATGCGGCCCCCGCGCTCGACGAACACCTCGCGCCCTGGCACACAGACTGGATCGGCTTGGTCAGCGTACTGCTTTTCACCTTTGCGCTGCTCAATCTGCTGCGCTATCTGCCGGGAATCAGCGGCCGCGACTCAAGTGAAGTCGCGGCGGACGACAGGCTCAAGGGCCATTCGCACGGCGACTACGTATGGATGGTGCTGGTACCGCTGATCGGCTCGGTGTTTGCCTACATGATGTACAGCGCGTTCTACTACCTCGGCAGCCATTACCAGGGCACAAGCAGCCTCTGGCATGAGATTCTGGGCAGGTTGTTCGCCTGCGTACCGGCCTGGATCTGGTTTCTGTTTTTCAGCCATCATCCGTTGCAAAAGCGTCTGCGCCTCGCCGTGCCGCTGCTCGCTGCCTTCGCGGTGATCACCATCGGCACCGGCGCCGCATCATGGGTGACGGTGAACTATCTGGTCGGCAGCCCGGACCCCGCTGCGGCGCCTTCCTGGTCGGTCTACGTCACCCTTACTCCGCCCTTGATGGTCTTGAGCGTACTGACCGGGATTGTTCTCTTCGTCGGCATGAGCAGCCGCATACTGGCTGACGAAGACCGCGAATGGATGTCACGCAGCAACGGCATCATGATGATGTTCTGCGCCGTCTGGACCGTGGTTTGCGGTGCTGTCCTGGTCGCGCCCGCATGGCTGCTGGCGATCGACTGGAACACCGGCGTGCCCCATGCGCTCGCCGCTCTGGGCGCGCTCAGCGGGTGGATCAGCACGTTCGGCGCGTCGTCGGTGGCGGCAAGGTCGGCGGGGGGTGCGGCAAAACCCGGTATTGGGCAGGCCATCGCGGCGATTGTCATCAAGGCCGCACCTGCGGTTTTCCTGGTGATTCTGGCCATCGCGCTGTCAATCGCCAGCAACGTGCTGCTGACATCCGTGCAGTCAACGCCGGAAGTGGCTATCGGCGCAACCAAGAACGTGAGCCACGCCGACCCTGCGGATCTGCGGTGGTATGAAGTACGCAAACCGGTCGCCGCCAGTAAAACCAGCCCGGTGCAATGGCATGAACATGAACTCGTTCTGGAACGCACCCATTTCGGACTGGCGCTCGCGCTTACCGCGGTGCTGTTCTTCCTGGGTTGGTTCATGGGCTTGTTCATCAGTGTCAACACGTTTTCGCTGCACGGCATGTATCGCGACCGGCTGGTGCGGGCGTATCTGGGCGCCTCCAATGTCCGGAGCAAGGCGAACGTCTTCACCGGCTTCGCAAAAGACGATGACATCGCCATGCACGAACTGTTGCGAAAGCCCTTTCATGTGGTCAACGTCACGCTCAACCTGGTCGCGGCGAACCGCCTTGCCTGGCAACAGCGCAAGGCGCAATCGTTCACCATCAGCCCACTGCATTGCGGCAGCAGTTCGAAAGTCGGCTATCGGCCCTCCGCGGACTACGGCGGCGTCAAAGGCATCAGTCTGGGCACCGCGGCGGCGAGCAAGGGCATCAGCCTGGGCGCCGCGGTGGCGGATCAGGGCAACGGCATCAGTCTGGGCACCGCGATAGCGATCTCGGGCGCCGCGGCAAGCCCGAGCATGGGCTATCACTCGTCGTCGGTGGTTGGATTCATCATGACCCTGCTCAACGCCCGGCTCGGGGCCTGGCTTGGCAATCCCGGCGCCGCCGGCCGCGACACATGGAAGCTGGCCGGTCCAAGGTCGGCGATTCGCTCGCTGGTCAGCGAGGCATTCGGACTGACTTCGAACCAGCATCCCTACGTTTATCTGTCCGACGGCGGCCATTTCGAAAATCTTGGCCTCTACGAGATGGTGCTGCGCCGCTGCCGCTTCATCCTTGTACTCGATGCCGGATGCGACGCGGAATTTTCGTACGACGATCTGGGCAATGCGGTGCGCAAGATCCGTATTGATCACGGCATTCCGATCGAGTTCGATGAGGGCCTGATGCGGCCACTGCGCGAACAGAAAAAGCGCTGTGCGATGGCGCGCATCCGCTACTCCGCCGTCGATGGCAACGAAAGGAAGGACGACGGCTGGCTTCTCTACATCAAGCCCATCTGTACGGGAAACGAGCCGCC
>JANPGJ010000086.1:0-46013 GCA_031423955.1 Burkholderiales bacterium | reverse complement strand
CCGGCACCGGCAGGGCGCGAAACGCGGCCGCCAGGGCGTCGGCCGCGCCGCTCTTGCGCTTGCCCGCGGGCAACAGGGCGATGCCGGCGCTCGGCAGGGATGCCACCGGCAGTGCGCCACTGCCGATCTGGCTGGCGCATTCGATCACGCGGGCGGTGGCGCGCCCGGCCACCGCCGTGCTCATGTGCGGCAGCATGCGTGCGGCCAGCGCCGCGATGTCGGGCGCGGTGCGGCTCAACAGGCGCAAGGTCGGCAGGGCACTGGTCAACTGGTCGGGCCGCGCATACAGGCGCAACACCGCTTCCAGCGCCGCCAGCCGCACCTTGTCAAGGCGCAGTGCGCGCTTCATCGGATTCTTGCGGATGCGGGCGATCAAATCGCGGCGCCCGACAATCAGGCCGCATTGCGGGCCGCCCAGCAACTTGTCGCCACTGAAGGTCACGATATCGGCGCCGGCAGCGATCGCTTCACGTGCGGTCGACTCGTGCGGCAAACCAAAGTCTTCCAGATCAAGCAGCATGCCGCAGCCGAGGTCGTTGATCAGGGGAACGCCGTGGCGCGCCGCGATCGCCGCCAGTTCGGCCTCCGGCACCATCGCGGTGAAGCCCTGGATGGTGTAGTTGCTGGTGTGCACTTTCATCAGCGCACCGGTGGCCTTGCCGATCGCGCTTTCGAAATCGCGCGGGTGGGTGCGATTGGTGGTACCGACCTCGCGCAGCTTGCAGCCGGCGCTGGCCATGATGTCCGGAATCCGAAACGAGCCGCCGATCTCCACCAGTTCGCCGCGTGATACCACCACCTCGCGGCGGCGCGCCAGGGTGTTGAGCGCGAGGTAGACCGCCGCCGCATTGTTGTTGACCACCAGCGCCGCTTCGGCGCCGGTCAGGCGCGTGAGCCAGGATTCGACATGGCTGTCACGCTCGCCGCGCGCCGCGCCGTCGATGTCGTATTCGAGGTTGACCGGGCGCGCCATGGCATTGACCGCAGCGTCGATCGCCGCCTGCGGATAGAGAGCGCGGCCGAGGTTGGTGTGCAGAACCGTGCCACTCAGGTTGAACACCGGGCGCAGCGACGGACGCAACAGGGTCTCGACGCGTGCGCCGCACTGGTCGAGCAGGGCCGTCGCGTCAACGGCGATGGCGGCAGGGCTGGCGGCCAGCAGGGCACGCTGTTCGGCCAACACCGACCGCAGGGTCTCGACCACCAGCGGATGACCGTGGCGTGCCACCAGCGACGCTCCGGCCGGTGAACCGAGCAGTCGGTCGACCGACGGCAGGGCCGCGCGATTGCCGGTCGGGATGCTGGTGGTGGTCATTGGTCTGGCGCGTTGGCGCGAATCGCAAGCCAGCCGGAACGCGGCGCTGGCAGCACGCAGCCGACACGCCGCAAGACGTGTCGCGTCAGGACTGCCGCCCCCTGACCAGTCACGCTGAAACTGCCGCCACGCGTTGCCATGCATTGTCTCCGTCGTTCGGTATGCAGGCGGATTGTGCCACGGTGCAATTGCGGCCAAGGCGGTGGCGAGTGCGGGCCCGGGGCCGGTGGCCTGATATGAGACCTGATATGAGACCATTGCGGGATTGCCGAAATCAATGAATTCATGACCAACGCCAACGAATTTGCCAGCACGGTCCTCGAAGCGGCTGACGCCTTCGAAGCCAATGAACTGTTTCAGGCCAACGGCTGGACCGACGGTTTGCCGATTGTGCCGCCGACCGAGGCCGGGGTGGCGCGCTTTCTGGCTGCTGCTGCGCTTGCGGCCGGCGACGTGATCGGCGTCGAACCGGTGCGCCGGCGCCGCATCACCGCCGAGAAGGTGGCGATCGCCGCCTTGATGGCCGGCTGCCTGCCGGACTACATGCCGGTGGTGGTGGCCATCATCAAGGCCATGTGCCAGCCCGAATTCGGCCTGCACGGCGCCACCGCCAGCACCGGTGGCAGCGCGCCCTTCGTCGTGGTCAACGGGCCGATTCGCACCAAGCTGGGAATGAATGCGACCCACAACGTGCTGGCCAACGGCAGCCGCGCCAACGCCACCATCGGCCGCAGCGTGCGCCTGTTCCTGCTCAATGTGCTGGGCGGCGTGCCCGGCCAGCTCGATCGCTCGACCCTGGGGCATCCGGGCAAGTTCACCTTTTGCGTGGCGGAGGACGAGGAGGACAGCGCCTGGCTGCCGCTGTCGGTCGAGCGTGGCGTACCGGCCGGCACCTCGGCGGTGACGGTGATGGCGGTGGAGTCGCCGCACCAGATCATGAATGAGTGGACCCATGATCCGAAGGAGATCCTCGACTCCTACGCGGCGGCGATGCGCAGCAACATGCTGACCTATTCGATCTGGGCCGGCAACTACGCGATCGTGATCCCCAAGCAGCATCGTGAAATTTTCGCCGAGGCAGGCTGGGTCAAGCAACAGATCCGCGACTACGTGTTCGAGGCGGCGCGCGTGAAACGCAGCGAATGGCGCACGGTCGGCAAAGCCGCGGTGGCGGGGCGCCAGGATGAAGACCGCGTCTATTGCGCGCTGCGCGCGCCGGAAGACCTGCTGGTGATCGCGGCGGGCGGCCCCGCCGGCGGTTTCGGTGCGGTGATTCCCCCCTGGTATGGAAAAAAGGCGCTGGCTGTCACCTGCGCCATCGAAGACTGATTGTTTTTCACCGAAGGAGCAACAAACCATGAGCTTGAGACTTCTCGACCCGCGCCTGGCCGCCGATGGCGAAGCGCTGCGCCTGGCGCCGGCATTGCCCGCCTTGAACGGCGCTACGGTCGGCATGATCGACAACGCGAAAATCGGCACCCAGCGCTTTTTCGATTTCGTCGAGCAGATTCTGCGTAGCGAATACGGCGTGCGCGAATTCATTCGCCGCCGCAAGCCCGACTCGTCGCGCCCGGTGCCGCCGAAGATGCTGGCCGAATTGAGTGGCGCCGACGCCATGCTGTCGGCCATCGGCGACTGAGGCAGCTGTTCGTCGTGCAGTCTGCACGACGCCATTGAAGCCGAACGCCTCGGGATTCCGGCCGTTGCCGTGATCACCGACCGATTCGTGCGCAGTGCCGAGGTGGTGGGCGAGGTCAACGGCCTGCCTGGTTACCCGTTTGTGGTCATCGGTCACCCGGTATCCAACGACGACGACGCCGCGTTGCTGGCGAAAGCGCAGGCGGCGGTGCGCGAAATCGTGCCCCTGCTGATGGCCCGCAAGACCTGAACCCGCCGGCTGCCGCTGGCCAGGCCGGTGGCCGCCGGCGGCCGACTGCGTCGGCGCAAACGTATTCACGCAATTCCTGCATTCAAACCCGAAAACCGTTTTCACATCATGTCGACACCCGATCCAAAGGCCTGCGTCATGGGCCATCCGGTAGCGCATTCGCGCTCGCCGATGATTCACAATCACTGGCTGAACGCACTGGGCATCCGCGGCCGCTACGAACTGATGGACCTGACGCCGGAGCAGTTTCCCGGCTTCATCGCAGGGTTCGGCAGCAACGGCTTTGTCGGCGGCAACGTCACCGTGCCGCACAAGGAGGCAGCCTTCGCCGCGGCGGCACGGCGCGACGCGGCGGCCGAGGCGATTGGCGCGGTCAATACCCTGTGGCTGGAGAACGGTGTGCTGGTCGGCGGCAACTCCGATGCCCATGGCTTCATCGCCAATCTCGATGAAACCGCTCCCGGTTGGGATGTCGCCGACGCCCGTGCGCTCATTCTCGGCGCCGGAGGCTCTGCGCGCGCCGCCGCCTATGCGTTGAGCAATCGCGGCATTGCGGTCGCGCTGGTCAATCGCACCCGTTCCCGCGCCGATGATATGGCGGCGCATTTCGGCACCTTGGTCAGCGGGCATGACCAGAAAGACCTGCCTGGTCTGCTGGCGACCGCCGATGTGCTGGTCAATTGCACCTCGTGCGGCATGGTCGGCAAGCCGCCACTGGAAATCGATCTTCTGCCGCTGAAGAAAAGTGCGGTGGTCTACGACGTGGTCTATGTGCCGCTGGAAACCGAATTGCTGGCGCAGGCCAGGCGCCGTGGCCACCGCACCGTCGACGGCCTCGGCATGCTGCTGCAGCAGGCCGGCTACGGTTTCCGGAAATGGTTCGGCGCCAACACCACGGTGACACCCGAACTGCGCGCACTGGTCGAAGCCGACATCATCGCCAAGACCGCCAAGTGACCCGCCTGCAAGATTGCCCTGCACAGCCCCCCTTGAACCTGCCAAAGCCATCTCGATGAAAACCATCCTCATACTCAACGGCCCGAACCTCAATTTGCTGGGCACCCGCGAACCGGCGGTGTACGGCGCCGCTACGCTGGCGGACGTCGAAACCATGTGCCGCGAGGCCGGCGCCAGGCTCGGCTTTGCGATCGACTGCCGGCAATCGAATCACGAGGGCGTGCTGCTCGACGCCATTCATGAAGCCGGCCGCGCCTATGCCGCCGGCACCCATGCCGGCGTGATCCTCAATGCCGGCGCCTACACCCACACCTCGGTGGCCTTGCACGATGCGATCAAGGGGGCGGCGGTGCCGGTGATCGAACTGCACATCAGCAACGTCCATGCGCGCGAGGCGTTTCGCCATCATTCCTGGATTTCGCCGGCTGCCGCCGGCATCATCGTCGGCTTCGGGGTCGACGGCTACGTGCTGGCGATCGAGGCGATCGCGCGGCGCAAGTAGCGGCAGCGATACGGCGGCGCGCCGCGCGCTCAAGCCTCGAAGAGTTTCTCGTCATATTGCGGTGCCAGCGGATTGCGCTCGCTCATTGCCATGTAGAGGGCGCTTGTGTACGGTCGGCGCCAAGCCCTAGCGGGATTCGATTCGCGCCAGCACCGTCCGGATGACCTCTGCGGAAATCCGGAAGTCGGATTGCAACAGCGTTTCGAACACATTGCGGGCGCTCGGGATCAGGCCGCACGTTTGCGCCATGCCGATCACGGCGGCGGTGCCGGCCACGCGCAATTGATGCTCCTGTGCCACCGCACGTCCGGCGCGCTCGTCCATCAGAAGTAGCGCGTCATTGCCGGATGTGGACTGGTGCGCCAGAGCGATGCGGATGCAGGCGGCTTCGCCTTCGTCCAGATCAGGGAGGGCCACTTCGGGCGCCTGGCCTGTCCAGGTGCGTAGCGAACCGGCGGAGAGCGCAGCGCGGATGGCTTCCTGTCCCCGCGTCACCGGTTCCGCGAGCGCCTCGTGCTCGACCTCGATCGGCATCCACACCTCACCGAAAAGCGATTGCAGCCAGCCCAGCCGCTGAAAGATGGAAAGTCCGATCAGTGGACTGGCATCTGTCAGGACGAGGCGAGCCACTGGTCAAGCGTCTCGAGGTCGCGTTCGACTTCTTCAGCGTTCATCTGGATGACCGGTATGCCCAGCCGTGATAGGTGTGCCATGAAACGGGGCAGTGGCATTTGCGCGACACGCGCGGCGCGCGCAAGTGAGAGATTGCCATCGCGAAACAGCGCCGTCGCCAGTGCGGCGCGCACGCCTGCGAGGTCCAGCGCGCCGGTCGAGGCCAGGCCAATCATCAGGGCGTCCGGCCGGTCGCGGTTCATCACCACCACCAAGTCATTCTGCGACTTGCGTAGTGACGCTTTGCTGGCCACCAACTCACCCAGGATAGTGGAGCTCGCCCTCGCCGACCGCATAGCCACCATGTTCTGGACGCGCCAACATGTCGAGGCCGGCGGCCTGATGAGTTACGGACAAGACAACGCCCGGCATTACCATCGCGCCGCGTATTACGTGGACAAAATTATCAAAGGGGCCAACCCTGCGGAGCTTCCGGTCGAGCAGGGCACCAGCATCGAGCTCGTGCTCAACCTCAAGACCGCCAAGGCCATTGGCCTGACGATGCCGAAGGAGTTGCTGTTCCGGGCGGAAATGGTGATCGAATGAACCTGCGTAGATCGATTCTCGCGCTCGGTCTCTGACCAGATCGCAGCCGCGTCGCTTTCAAATCGCTGTATTGTTTATGGCGACTGTGAACATGGTTCATTGTGCGTCCGAGGCGTACACGCATGGTGTCACGTCAGTTGCTGGCGGCGACCCGGCGTGCCACCGGTCGCCGCGCTGTCACCCGGGTGCCGCTCTCGCCCGCCTGGCCGACGAACGTCACGTCATGGCCTGCGGCCAGTATCGCCGCTACCCGGCGCCGCAACTGCGAAACTGAAAACCCCTCGACCGCGCCGCGCCGTGTCGCGTGGCGCATGGCCGCTTCAGAAGGAAAAAGAAGGAAAGCTCTGGTGGAAGCTATTCTTAAGATCATCCTACCGAATACCAGTCAACCGACCAGTTTGTCGTAATCGGCATGCGATCCAATCCAGATCCAGTGATACCCGCCGTCCACTTCGACCGCCGGTGCGCGGAAATGCCCGCCCACGCGAGCCGACCAGACCTTGCCAAGGTTCTTGAAGTGCAATGAGGGATGGCGTGCATCTTTGCGCAACAACTCGAAGTTCTTGTCGGCCAACTCCCTGACATCTGCAGGCAGAGCACGATAAAGCGTCCAGAATCTGGACGAGGCCGAATGTTTCAAAGCGGCGTCGATTTACCTGCATTGTATTCGGCCACTGCTTCGCTAACGAGCGAATCGAGCTTGCCGACCTTGGAGTCTTCCTCTATCTGCTTGTCCCAGCGGGCATGCTCGTATTCGATGAACCACGCGCGAAACGCGGCGAACGACTTGGCATCAAGCCGCTCGACCTTGCTTTCGATGATTTCCAGTTCGCTCATGGGGGCCTCGCTTCAAACAGCGTAGGGAAGAATTCTAGCGCCTCTTGCGCTATCACCCGAGTGCCGCACTCGGCCGCCTGCCTGACGAACGTCACGTCACGTCATGGCCTGCCGCCAGCATCACCGCCACCCGGCGCCGCAACTGCCAAATCGGAAACCCCTCGACCACGTCGCGTGGTGCATGGCCGAAACGGCGGCGCGTCGATTGCTCAAGCCTCGAAGAATTCCTCTTCAGACTCCGCTGTCAGCGGATCGCGCTCACTCAGTTTGTGCCGCACCACCATTTTCGATAGCAGCGCGCGTTGCGCGCCGATCGCCCCGCCAATCCGTTTGCCCTCCCACGCCAGGAGCGTCGCCGCGGTCGAGTAATACAGGCCGCTGGCGGCCTGCCGTGCATGCACGGTGTCGTCACTCTCGGCCACGCTGCGCGCAAAGGCTTGCGCGCGCTCGCGCGCGGTAAAGCGATATTCGTTCGCGCCGGCTTCGCGGTCGAGTCGATCGAGATCCGCATCGAGCGCATCGAGCGCGCCTTCGCGTCGGATCGCGCGCAGCACGTCCTGCGCCACGATGTTGCTGGTGCCTTCCCAGATCGAGCCCAGATGCGCGTCGCGCAGGATGCGGGCGTCCGGCCACTCCTCGATGTAGCCGGTGCCGCCGCGCATTTCCATGGCGTCGCCGGTGGCGCGCCGGGCGTCGCGGCAGGCGCGGAACTTGAGGAGCGGGGTCAGGAGTCGCACGCGCTTTTGCGCCGCCGTGTCACCGCCGTCAGCGGCTTCGAGGGCGCGCGCGGCGGCGAACATCAGCGCACGCGCCGCCTCGGCCGGCAGCAGGATCTTCATCAGTTGCCGGCGCACCAGCGGCATCTCGATCAAGGGCTTGCCGAACGCGATGCGGGTCTTCGCTACCTGCAGCGCCTCGAAATACGCGCGCCGCATCAGGCCGGCGGCGCGCATGCCGTTCGACAGGCGCGACATGTTGATCATGTCGGCCATCTGCACGAAGCCGCGCGCTTCCTCGCCCACCAGGTAGGCGGTCGCGCCTTCGAGACGGATCTCGCCCGAGGCCATCGAGCGGGTGCCCAGTTTGTCCTTCAGGCGCACGATGCGATAGCGGTTGGGCGAGCCGTCGGGCAAGGTGCGCGGCAGCAGGAACAGCCCGAGGCCGCGGGTGCCGGGTGCGCCGCCTTCGGGCCGCGCCAGCACCAGCGACAGTTCGGCATCCGCATTCGAGCAAAACCATTTGTCGCCTTCGAGCAGCCAATGCTCGCCGTCGCGCCGCGCGATGGTGTTGGTGGCGCCGACATCCGAGCCGGCGCCCTGCTCGGTCATGAACATCGAACCCTGCAGGTGCGCATCCATGTCGGTTGCGGTGAGGCCCGGCAGGTAGCGGCCGATCAACTCCGGGCTGCCGAACTTGGCGAGGGTGCGCGCCAGTGCGTCGGTCATGCTGACCGGGCAGCACAGGCCGAACTCGGCCTGCACGAACAGGAACGACAGCGCGTACTTGGCCGCTGGCGGCAACGGCGCCCGCCAGCCGAACACGCCGGCGCGGTGCGACATCGCGGCGAGGCCGAATTCGCCGAAGGCCAGGCGCTCCATCTCTTCATAGGCCGGATGCTTTTCGATCCACTGGCGGTCGGTGCCGGTACGATCGCGATGATGCAATTTCGGCGGGTTGTGATCGGCGCTGCCGGCCAGTTCGTCAAGGCGGCCGCCGGCCAGCGCTCCCAGGCGGTCGAGGTGCGGCTCGAGATGCGCGAACAGGTCGGGCGCGATGCACAACCTGAGCAATTCGGGCAGCGCGGCGTCGGCGCGGTAGAGGTTGCTGCCGCGGGTGTCGGCGACCGGGGTTGCGGGCGGGGCTGGTGGTTTCATCAGTCAATCCGCGCGCCGGACTCCCTGACGATCTTGCCCCACTTCGCCAGGTCGGACTTGATCACCGCGGTGAATTCCTCCGGGGTCGAGGTCCACAGTTCGAGAAACTGGCCGCGGATCTTTTCGCGCATCGCCGGCGAGCGCAGCACCTTGATCAATTGCGCATTGAGTTTGTCGACAATCGGTTTCGGAATCCCCTTCGGACCCATCACGCCCATCCACAGGTCGCTGCCGGCGGCGGTGTAGCCCGGCACGCCGGCTTCCTCCATGGTCGGCGTCTCGGGAATGTAGGGGCTGCGCCGGGCCGAGGTCACCGCCAGCGCGCGCACCCGGCCGGCGCGAATCTGCGGCAGCGAGGTGTTGAGGATGTCGTACATGAAGGTGATGTTGCCGGCCATCACGTCGGTCAGCGCCTGCGCGCTGCCCTTGTAGGGCACATGCTGCATCGGCGCCCCGGCGAGCGACTTGAGGACCTCGCCGGACAAATGGTTGGAGGCGCCGTTGCCGGCCGATCCGAAGGTGACGCGGCCCGGGTTGGCCTTCGCATACGCGATTAGTTCGGCAACGTTGTTCGCCGGATGCGCGGGGTTGATCACCAGGATATTCACATACACCACCGCCAGCGAGAGTGGCGTGAAGTCGCGCAACGGGTCGTAGGGCAGCTTGCTGCCGTAGAGTGCCGGGTTGATGGCATGGGTGCCGGTGGTCGGCAGGCCGATGGTGTAGCCGTCAGGCAGCGACTTGGCCAACGCATCCATGCCGAGGCCGCCGCCGGCGCCGCCGCGGTTCTCGATCACCACCGGTTGCCCGAGCGCTTCGGAGAGTTGCTGCGCCACCGCGCGGGACAGCGTGTCGGTCGGGCCGCCGGGCGGGAACGGCACGATCCATTTGAGCGGCCTGGATGGCCAGGCCTGGGCGCCGGCCTGGCCGGCGCCCAGGACGCACAGTGCAGCCGCAAGGCTGCTAGCCAGTCGTCGAAATTCGGTGATGCGCATGCTGTCTCCGGATTTTGTGTTTTCCTGAGTCGGGATTGTAGGGGTTGTACCTGAATGCGATATTCTGGGTGACCCGCGTGGGCACGGCGAACCGGTTGTTCGCCGCCAGCGGAGCGGCGGGGCGGTCGGCCGCGACCGCCGTGGGGTCTGCTTGCGCACGACGAAAATTGAGGAAGTTCGATGCCGGGAAACGTGATTCGCATGCTGGTGGCCGGGCTGTGCGGCTTGCTGCTCGCGGGCCCGTCACATGCGCAATCCTGCCCGGTCACGCCCGATTCCGACGCGCTGCGCCAGATCGTGCAGTGCCTGGCCGGCCAGGACTGCCGCCGCCGCACAGTGGTGGAGGGCGAAAACCTGGGCCCCGGTTGCGACAACCAGATCGAGGTCTGGTCGTGGCACGCGAATCACCGCGCGGTGGCGATCCGGGATCGCAAGATGTGCCTGTCGCGTCGCAAGTCGGCGCCGGATCCGGCATTCGTGCATGGCCTGTTGCTGCCGATGACGCCGCTATGCGGGGTCGAAGACCCGCAACTCTATGCCGCCGGCGCGGGCCCGGGCTCGCTGTGGCAGGATGCGTGGGACGCGGCGCGCATGCGCTTGCCGGCTGACCAGATCACGCTCGTGATCAATCCGCCGACCCTGCGTTCGCAAACCCATCTGCATATCCATATCGTGCGCGGCAACGGGCAGGGGTTTCCGGCTGCGGACACCATCCTGCTGGACGACCTTGCGGGCGTCTGGCAGGCAGCCGCCGATTTCGCGCGCGACAAACCGTGGATGGGCGGGCGCAACTACGGCATTGCCGTCCGCCGCCGCGGCGAGCGTTTCGAAATGCTCATCGAGGCCGGCGCGCCGGCCAATTCGCGCAACCCGGAATACCGCTACAGCATCCACGAAGATTGACCAGCCTGCCTAGCCTGTCTATTGCAGCCGCTCGTAGTTTCTGAGGAAGTCCTCGGGCGGTGGCATGGTCGCCCATTGATACAGCGAGTCGGGCCCTTCGGCGGCGACTTCCGCCTGCCAGGACGATTGCTCGGGAATGAAATCGATGTCCCAGAACAATTCGTTCAGGCCCATCCACGGGTCGCGAATGTAGTGAAAGTAGTTCGAGCCGTAGATATGGCGGCCGATGCCCCATGCGTCCTGGTAGCCGGCGCCGATCATGCGCTCGGCACACAACTGCAGCTGGTCGAGATTGCCCATCTCCCATGAAAGGTGGTGCAGACCGGGCGCTTCGCTGGCGGCCAGCGCCAGCGTGTGATGGTCGCTGTCGCCGCCGCAACGCAGGAAGGCGACCATTTTTTCGCCGATGCGGTCCGATAGCTTCATGCCCAGTACTTCGGTGTAGAAGCGCACATCGCGATTGACATCGGTGGAAAACTTGAGGAGGTGGCCAAGCTTGCGCGGTTTCGCCTCGATGTTGCGGTGCGGGGCGCCGCGTCGTGCCACCCGGTGATAGTGGGTGCCGGGGTTGTTGATCTCCACCGCCGGTCGCGTTTGTTCAGCCGCTTCGGCGATCCGGATGTTCAGCAGGATGCCGTCCGGATCGCGCAGCCAGATCCCGCCTTCGGGCGCATGCGCAGGCGCAGCCTCGAGATCGATCCGGTGTGCCTGCAAGTGCTCCATCAGGACCGGCATGGCGCCGGCGCGGGTACCCCAGCAAACCCAGGCCAGCGACTTTCGCGGCCCGTGAATCAGGCGCACCTGGTCTTGCGCCCGGCCCGGGCAGCGCATGGTCACGCTGCCGTGCTCGACATGGGATTCGAGTCCCATCCTGGTGTAGAACGCATGAGCCTGCTTGAGGTCCGGGACGTTGAGCGCGACGTGCTGCAATGATCGAATCATGGGGTACCCTGATGTGCCGGATTGGCAAATGGAGATGACTCCCATCCTGATCCAAGCTGCGACAGGATTTTTGACATGGATCAAACGATGCGTAGACGCACGTGAGGCCAGGCTGGTGATGGGCTGCGCAATCCGGCGTTGATCGGCGGCGCGGCCGCCCGCCGGCGCGGCTCAGAACTTGCCGTTGACCCAGTACATGCCGATCCACGGCTGCCAGACCACGATCGCCAGGCCGAACAGCATGATCAGGATGAATGGCACGGCGGCCTGGCACAACAGCCCGAACGGCTGCCGGAAGGCGCTCATCGCCACGATCAGGTTCAAGCCCACCGGCGGGGTGAGGAAGCCGATCTCCAGGTTCAATATCATGATCAGGCCGAATACCACCTTGTCATAGCCGTAGGAAGCCGCCATCGGCGCCAGCAGCGGCGCCAGCACCAGGATCGCCTCGCCGGTGGTCATCAGGCAGCCGACCGCCAGCAGCAACAGGTTGACCAGCAGCATGAACATGAGCGGGCTGGTGATGTAGCCCTGCACCCATTCCACCATGTGCGAGGGCACGCGGTGCTCGATCAGGATGATGTTCAGGCTCAGGGCCACCGCCAGCACCGGGAACAAGGAGCCGCCCAGCTTGGAGGTTTCGAGCACCACGTCGTAGAACACGCGCATCTTGATCTCGCGGTGCACGAACACCTCGATCAGGATGGCGTAGCCAAGGGCCACCGCGGCGGCCTCGGTCGCGGTGAAAAAGCCGCTGTAGATGCCGCCCAGGAGGATCACCGGCATCATCGCGGCCCACACGCCTTCGCGCAGTGCGGTGATCAACTCGCTCGCCTCGAAGCGCTGCACCGGCATGTGGCGATTGAACCAGATCGCGTAGATCGACAGCAGGAGCGTCAGCAACAGGCCCGGCCCGACGCCGGCCTTGAACAGGTCGGTGACCGAGGTCTCGGTCACCAGGCCATAGATGATCATCGGGATCGACGGCGGGATGATGATGCCAAGCGTGCCGCCGGACATGATGGCGCCCAGGGAAAACTTGTTGTCGTAGTTGGCCGCGCGCATCGCCGGATACATCACCGTGCCGATCGCCAGCATGGTGACGATCGACGAACCGGAGATCGCCGCGAACAGCGCGCACGAGAGCACACACGCGACGCCGAGGCCGCCGGGCAGCGGCCGGGTGATGGCGGCCATGATGCGGATCAAACGTTTGGCGGTCGAACCCTTGGTCATGATCGCGCCGCACAGGATGAACATCGGGATCGACAGGATCACCTCCTTGTCGAGCGCCACCCACATGTCCTCGATGATGTAGTCGAGCTGGCCGCGGCCCCATACGATGTGCACGAAGGCGGCCACCGCCAGCAGCACCACCAGCAGCGACTGCCGCAGCACCAGCAACAGCAGGATCAATGCCACCAGCACAAAGGCCATCATTCCTGGTACTCCGGCGGCACCGGCCGCAAGGCCGGCCAGATGGCGAAGCACAGGTAGCGTCCGGCCGCCGACAGGAAGCCGAGCGGGATCGCCAACTGGATCGGCCACACCTTCCAGTTGAGGATCGGCACGAGCAGCCCGGCTTTCATCGACGACTGCACGAATTCGAGCGCCACCCAGGCCACGCCCACGAGGAAGACGGCGGCGATCAGGTCGGCCAGCCGGTTCATGCCGTCGTTCCAGGCCGCCGGCACCCAGCCATACGCGACCCGCGGCACCAGGTGGCTGCCGGTTGCCGTCGCGATCCCCACGCCGGCGTAACTGCCGATCACCAGCGCGTAGACCGAGAGCTTCTGCGAGCCCTGGATGCCGAGGGCGCCGATCTTGAAATCCATCATGCGCAACAGCGGCGCCAGCAGTTCACGCCCGATCACATCGATCAACAGCACGATGGCGATGAACGCAAAGGCGACCACCGCGATCCAGCACTCGGCCTTGTGCCAGCCTTCGATCACGGCGCGCGCGCCGGCCGGCGCCGGCGCTGGCGGCGTTGCGGTGGTGGAAGTCATCGGCTCAGGACTTCGCTTCGCACACCTTGCGCGCGGCGTCCATCTGCTTGAAGAAACCCTCCGACTCACCACCGATGTCCTTGACCATCTGCGGCCATGCCGGCGCCATGACCTTGCGCCATTCTTCGCGCTGTGCGGCGCTGATCGGCACGATCTGGCCGCCGCTTTTCTCATGCAGGCCGCGGATCATGGTCTCAAAGCCACGGATTTCCTTGCGCGCGTCGGCCACTTTCTCGCGCGCGGCGGCACGCATCAGGGAATCGCGCTGGTCGGCGGGCAGCTTGTCGAAGATGCCCTTGTTCATCAGCGTGAACCCCGGCGAATTCCACATCTCCACACGCGTCAACACCGGCGCGATCTTGTTCAGGCCCGAGGGCACATAAAACGTGGCCGGCGTGCCGACGGTGTCGATCGCGCCGCTCTGGAACGCCGGCGCCCATTCGGTGATACCCATGGGCGAAGAGTTGGCGCCCAGGGCGTTCCACATGATGGTGTACATCTTGCTGCTGTAGGCGGCTGCCTTGATGCCCTTGACATCGTTGGGCGTGACATAAGCCTTCTTGCCCACCAGATCGATGGTGCCGATGTCGCTGAAGCCCAGGAATTGAACGCCCTTTTTCGCCAGCAGGTCGGACACCGATTTGGTCATCGCGTCCACGGTGCAGTCGGACTCGGTCAGGTTCCTGAAATAAAAGGGCAGGATCAGGTTGGCCATTTCCGGCGCGATCAGCGCCACCGCGCCGGTGGCGAAGCCGCCCATGTCGATGCGCCCGCGCGCCATTTGCTGGATGGTGTCCTGCTCGTTGCCCAGTTGCGCGCCGATGAAACTATCGATCTTGAGCGCGCCTTTGCTCTCCTCTTCGACCGCCTTCTGGAAACGCTCGAGTTGTGCGACCCACGGCGTCTTCGGCGGCGCGCCCGAGGTGTAGCGCAGCGAGGTCGGCTTCTGCTGGGCGTGGCCCGGTGGTGCAATCAGGCCAAGGCTGGCGGTGACCATGGTGGCTGCGCAAAGAGTGAAGCGACAATTCATTGCTGTCTCCTGTTTACTTTTCCGGCTGCGGGTCCGGTACGTTGCCGGGGCATGTCGGGGTGCATTTTTGCAGAGAAATGGAATCGCGATTCGGGTTTTCATGTTGCGTTGCGGCGAATGAGGCGCGCTGAGGTGCGCTTGCCCCGCCCGTCGCAGGCAATCACCTGGCAGGCACTTCAGGACTTCGCCTCGCAGACCTTGCGCGCAGCTTCGATGCGCGCGAAAAAGCCCGCCGATTCACCGCCGGTTTCACTCACCATCTTCGGCCAGGCTGGCGCCATGAGGGCGCGCCACTCTTCGCGTTGCGCCGCGCTCACCGGCGCCACCTGCCCGCCGCCTTTCTCGTGGATGCCGCGAATCATCGATTCGAAGGCGCGCAGTTCCTTGCGGTTCTCCGCTGAGGAGGTGCGGGCGAAGGCGCGCTGCAGGGCATCCTTGTGTTCGGCCGGCAATTTGTCGTAAATGCCCTTGTTGATCAGGATGAATGCCGGATTGCTCCACATCTCCAGGCGCGAAAGCACCGGGGCTACCTTGTTCAGGCCGGAAGGTACGTAGAAGGTCGAAGGCGAGTTGGCAGCATCGATGGCGCCGCTCTGGAACGCTGGCGCCCACTCGGTGATGCCCATTGGCGAAGAGTTCGCGCCGAGCGCATTCCACATGAGGGTGCTCATTTTCGAGCCATAGGAGGCGGCCTTGATGCCCTTTACATCGGCCGGCGAGACGAACGGGCGCTTGCCCACCAGATCACTGACACCGACGTCCGAGAACCCCAGCAATTGCAGCCCGCGCTTGCCAAGCAGGTCGGCGATCGGCCGTGTCAGGGCGTCGATCGTGCAGTCCGAGTCGGCCACGTTCCTGAAGTAGAACGGCATCACCAGCATGGTCATCTCCGGCACCACCACCGCCACCGCGTTGGTCGAAAACCCGCCCATGTCGATGCGGCCGCGCGCCACTTGCTGCATGGTGTCCTGCTCGTTGCCGAGTTGCGCGCCGATGAAGCCGTCGATCTTGAGCTTGCCGCGGCTTTCTTCCTCGACCGCCTGTTGCAGGCGTTCGAGTTGCGTGACCCAGGGCGTTTTTTGTGGCGCGCCGGTGGTGTAGCGCAGTGCCAGCGGTTTTTGCTGTGCTTCGCAGGGCGGCGCCGCGACGGCCAGCGCGGCGGCGAGGACCAAGCATGACATGCGCAACGGGGTCGGATGATGCATTGCTGTCTCCCGGTGTGGGTGGAGTTGATTACGCAGATTACGCAGCCAATCTGCCGTGCCCAGTTTTGCAGATAATTCGTGCATCGTGGCGCGGTTTCGCTGCTGCATGACAGCATGACATCCGGGTTGATCTGGATTGCGCTGCCCTTGCACATCGTGCAATCATGGTCGCCCGGAGTGCCTTGCGAGCGGAGTGCCTGCCGAGTGCGGCACCCGGACAACAACAGAGGAAACAAATAAATGACCTCCTTTCGTCGCGGGCGCAGCGTGCTGGCTTGGGTGCTCGGTGCATCGCTGGTCGGCCCGGTCCTTGCGCAGCAACCGGCCTTTCCGTCCAAACCGATCAAGCTGGTGGTGACGGTCAATCCCGGCAACACCGGCGACACCCGCTCGCGGCAGATTGCCGAAAAACTCGGGCCGCTGCTCGGCGGTACAGTGGTGGTCGAGAACCGGCCCGGCGCCAGCGGCAACATCGCCGCCGAGTTCGTCGCGCGCGCTCCGGCCGACGGTTACACCATCCTGATGGGTCATGTGTTCAACATGACCTGGAACCCGCATTTGCTGAAAATGAATTTCGATCCGGTCAAGACGCTGACCGGCATCACCATGGTCTCGGCCGGCCCGCCGCTGCTGGTGGCGCACCCGAGCATGCCATTCAATACCGTGGGCGAGATGATCGCTTACGCCAAGGCCAATCCGGGCAAGCTCAACATCGGCGGCACCACCGGCGCCGTGGCGCATGTGGTCACCGAGATGATGAAGCAGTCCACCGGCGCCAACATCACCTTCGTGCCCTACAAGGCGGCCGGCGGACAGATCACCACCGACGTGGTGGGCAATGTGATCCAGCTGTATTTCGACTGGACCGTGACCCTGCAGCAATTGATCAGCAGCGGCCGGGTCAAGGCGCTGGGCGTGGCCAGCGACAAGCGGCTCTCCGCGATGCCCAACGTCCCCACCTTTGCCGAAAGCGGCTATCCGGGCGGGCTCGATGTGCCCTCGTGGCAGGGCTTTTACGCGCCAGTGGGCACGCCGAAGGAAATCATCGCACGCATCGCCACCGAAACCGCCAAGGTGCTCAACATGCCGGACATCAAGAACGCATTCGAATCCAGCGGCGCGGTGATCGGCGGCAACACGCCCGAGCAGTTCAGCGCCTTCACGCTGGCGGAGTATGAGCGCTGGGGCAAGGTGATCCGGCAGGCGGGAATTCGCCTCGATTGACGCCGGGCGAGCTCGACGGCGGGTTACTTCGCCGCCTTGCCGAGGATCGCGGCCACCGGAAACTGGTATCCATTTGCATCGCGATAAGGCGCCATGTTGCGCTCCACCGCGGCATGGATCGCAGCCGTCTTGTCCGCAGGCTGCGAACGCAGCGTCGTCGAAAGCCGCACCGTTCCGGCCTCGAGCATGCCGATGAGTTCGGCGGCGGATTCGAGCCGGAGATGCGTGCGGAGTATTTGCGCTCCGCAACTTGCGACATCGAATCCGGCTTCCTTCAGCATCCGCAGGCAGATGTCGGTTTGATTGACCGGGCCGCCCGGCGCCACGGGCAATGCGGCTGCGGCGTCGCCGGCCTCGCGCACCGCGCCGACCACGATCCGGTGCATCACATGGTCTTCCGGGGGCGCCCAGGTGGTGAAACCCAGGCGTCCGCCGCCGCGCAGCACGCGTCGGGCCTCGCCGAGGGCACGCCCGGGTGACGGAAAGTGATGCAGGCCGAAACCGATGACCACCGCGTCGAATGATGCGTCGGCGAAGGGCAGGGCCTCGGCGTCGCCTTCCTGAAACGTCAGCGCGGGATGTCGGTGTCTCGCCTGCGTCACCATGTTGGGGGCGAAATCCACGCCGGTGACGCGGGCGCCGCGCGCGGCCGCCGCGGCGCTTACCAATCCCGGGCCGCAGGCCACGTCGAGCAGGTCGATACCGGCATGGATGCCGACCGAATCCAGCAGGTCCGGGATGAAGCTGCTGCTGACCCGCCCGAATGTATCGGCATAGGCGGCGGCGGCACGCTGCCAGCCGGCGTGTTCGAATTCACCGTAGGGATGGCGGGTTGTATCGGTGCGCATTGGGGTTCCCTGCGGTTGGATGCTGGCGGGTGGCTTCCGGCGTGGTCGTCTATTGTGATTGCGGTGGAGAGGGAGCCCGGTCCTACGCGGGCGCCGGGGAGTTACGCTGAAGGCGCGCTGCTTCGGCGCGCAGTAGGGCCTCGAACTCGGCGCTGCGTGCGCGTGGCATGGTCTGCGCCTGCCCGACGATGCTGAGCGACGCGAACGGTCTGCCGCCGGTGTCCAGCAGCGGTACGCCGAAGGCATGGATGCCCGGGACCAGATCGCCCAGGTTCACGCCGAACCCGTACTTGCGCGAGCGACGCAGCATCTTTTGCACCGCGGCAAGACGCGCCGCGCTGAATCCCTGCAGGTGCCGCAGGTTGGCTCGCACGATGTGTTCCTGCTCCGCTACGGGCAAGGCAAGCAGCATGGCCACGCCGCCGGCCGATGCCAGCAGCGGACGTCGCGTGCCCACTTCGATGGACAGGCCCATGATGGTGTTGGCACCGGCCCGGTCGGCGCAAACGAAATCGGCTCCGCTCGGTATCAGAAGCAGTGCCACACCGGGCGAATTGCGGGCCAGATGCGCCAGCCCGGGCGCGCATTGCCTTACAACGCCGGCCAGGCGCGGCACGCCGAGGCCGAGTTCGAACAACAGCGGGCCGGGCAGGTAGTGCCTGTCACCGCTACGCTGCTCGATCAGGCGCTCGCGAACCAGTCCGGCCAGCATGCGATGCGTGCTGCCCTTGTCGAAACCGCAAAAGGCAGCCAGGTCGCTGAGGCGCCAACCCTGCATCGGGCGGGTGGCAACCGCCTTGAGCAGCACGACCGAGCGCGAGAGAGTTTGCGTGCCGCGGACAATGGAATCCTGCATGAAACGAGGGACCAGTCAGTTTCGCGACAGTGGATTGATGCTGCGCAACATGTTTTACATTGTAAAACATCGCTTCCGGTCTATCCACTGCGCGCCGCCTGCTTGATGCAACATGCCGTGGCAGGAGGCCGTCGGAATACGGCCGCGATTATTACGGCCCGGAATCCACGAGGACCAATAGCATGGCTGTGGCGACACGACATTCACTGACGGAGTCGGTAGATCCTTTCCAGTTCTGCTACGACCAGGGCTGGACCGACGGGCTGCCGGTGATTCCGCCCACCGAGGAACGGGTGGCGGCCATGCTGGCCGGCACCGCGCTCACGCCTTCGACACTGGTCGCGAAGATCGCGCCGGGCTGGGGCAAGGCGACGGTCGAGAAGATCGCCGTGAACTGCGTGATGGCGGGTTGCCTGCCGGACCACATGCCGGTCGTCATCGCGGCTGTGAAGGCGATGACCGATCCCGCGCTCAACCTGAACGGCATGCAGTGCTCGACCCATCTTTCAACGCCGCTGGTGGTGGTAAACGGCCCGGCGCGCCTGTCCTTGGGGATGAACAGCGGTTCGAACGTATTTGGCCAGGGCAACCGCGCCAACGCGACCATCGGCCGCGCGGTCAAGCTGATCCTCACCAACATCGGCCGCGCGATTCCCGGCGTGACCGACAAGGCCACGCTCGGTCATCCCGGCAAGTACACCTACTGCATCGCCGAGAACGAAGAGCAAAGTCCGTGGGACCCCTTGCATGTCGAGCGCGGCTTCAAGCGCGAGCAAAGCACGGTCACCGTGTTCGGCTGCGAGGCGCCGCACAACGTCAACAACCAGGCCAGCCAGAACGCCTTCGATCTCGCTTTCACCATCGCCGACACCATGGCCACCCTCGGCAAGAACATGTTCTATGCGCAGGGCGAGGTGATGGTGGTGGTTTGCCCGAGTCATGCCGAGACCATCGCCCGCGACGGCTGGAGCAAGCAGCATTTCAAGGAATACCTGTACGAAAAGGCGCGCAAGCCGGTGCGCCTGGTGAAGCTCGGCGGCCTGTACGGGCGCGAGGTCAAGCGCAACTTCTGGCCGCGCTGGGTAAATCGCGACGATGACGACGAGATGGTGCCGCTGGTACGGCGCGCCAGCGAGATCACCATCGTGGTGGCCGGCGGCACCGGGCGCCACAGCGCCTTCCTGCCAGGCTGGGCCACCCCATCGGTAACCGTCGCGGTGGAGTGAGCGGGCGGCGCAAACCGCGCGAGGTCCCCCTCAGTTTGATCAACTTCAGAACTACTAGGAGAAGCAAATGCCACTCGTACTCATAGACCCCAGCGCCGAAGAGGACGCCGAGAAAAAGATTGGCGCAGCGCGCCTGGACGACCTCAAGGGCAAGCGCATCGGGCTCCTGGACAACATCAAGCACAACGCCGAATACCTGCTCACCGAAGTCGGCGAGCAGCTATCGCGGGAATATGACTGCGAGGTCCGGCTGGTCAGGAAGAAGACCTATACCAAGTACGCCGAGGCGCATGTGCTGGCCGCGCTTGAGGACTGCGACGCGGTTGTCACCGCCATCGGCGACTGAGGGTCTTGTGTGTCGTGCAGTGTGCACGACATGTGGGAACTGGAACGCAAGGGTATTGCGACAGTGACCCTTTGTACCACCGGGTTCAGGAACGCCGGCATGAAGCAGGCGTCGATGCTCGGAATCCCCGATCTGCCGATCGTGGACATACCTTTTCCATTCGCCTCGTTGCCGCCGGACGTGGCAAAGGTGCGCGGTACCGAAGCCTTTGCGGCGATCGTGGCCGCGCTCACCTTGGGCGGGACGGCATGACACGCAAGGCCGTCAATCGCGGGCCCCTGGCCGGCATTCGCGTGCTCGATTTCACGCGGGTGGTGGCCGGTCCGTATTGCACCATGCTGCTCGGCGACTTCGGCGCTGACATCATCAAGATCGAGGAGCCGCATGGCGGCGATGAGTTGCGTGCGCTCGGGCCGCCGTTCATCGGCGACGAAAGCGTTTTCTTCCTGAGCGTCAACCGCAACAAGCGCAGTGTGACGCTCGACCTGAAGGAGGCCGCGGCGATTGCCAAGGTGCGCGAGATGGTGCGCGAGGCGGACGTGGTGGTCGAGAACTTCCGCCCCGGCGTCATGGACCGCCTGGGGCTGGGATATGCCGCCCTTCGCCGCCTCAATCCGCGCCTGGTCTATTGCGCGGTGTCGGCGTTCAATGCCGCGACCAGCTACGGCAGCCGGCCCGGCTACGACCTGCTGATTTCGGGTGTCAGCGGCCTGCAGAGCATGACCGGCGAGCCGGGCCGCGCGCCCTTGCGGCCGGGCGTCAACCTGGTTGACCTGACCGCGGGCACCAATGCCGCGCTGGGCATCCTGATGGCGGTGATCGCGCGCAATTCGACCGGGCGCGGACAGAAAGTGGATGTGTCGCTGATGGACGGCGCGTTCGCAATTCTCGGGCAACTGGCGGCGATCTATCTCAATACCGGGTCCGTACCGGTGCGCCGCACCCCCGAAGACCTGCATCCGCAGATCGTGCCGTATGGCACCTTCATGGCCAGGGATGGGCGCTACCTGAACGTCACCGTGCCCAACAACAAGTTCTGGGGGTCTTTCTGCGCCGCCCTCGGCAGGCCCGAATGGACCGACGACGCGCGTTTCACCACCAATGCCAAGCGCATCGCCAACCGCTCGGTCCTGATTCCGCTGGTGGCCGCGCGTTTCGCGGAAGACACGCGCAATCGCTGGATCAAGCGCCTGTTGGCACGTGACGTTCCTGCCGGTCCGGTCAACACCATCGACGAGGTTGTCAAGGACCGCTACATGGAAGAGGCCGGCATGCTGGTCGCCATGGCCCATCCGACCTGCGGCAAGGTGGTCGTCCCGGCGATTCCGATCCGCATGTCCGCCACCCCGGGCCGGGTGCGCATGCCGCCGCCGACCCTGGGCGAGCACAACGACGCTGTTCTGGGGCGCGCACGCAAGCCGCGTGCGGCCGCACGACCAACCCGCAGCAAATAAAACCAGGAGAACCGCCATGAAATCCCGCTTGTACGCACGGCTGCTTGCCATCGCCAGCCTGGTCCCGGTATTCGCGCTGGGCGCCGGTGCGGCGCTTGCACAAGGCCAGCCGGTCACGCTGCGCCTGGGGCACATCCTCAACGAGACCTCGCTCTACCACGTCAGTGCCACCAAGTTCGCCGAGGCCGTGGCGAAGAACAGTGGCGGGCGCATCAAGGTCGAGATCTTCCCGAACGGCACCATCGGTTTCGAGCGCGACCTGATCGAGGGCATGCGCCTGGGCACCATCGACGCCGGCGTGATCACCAATGCGCCCATCGCCGGCTTCGAGCCGCGCATGATGGTGCTGGACCTGCCGTTCATCTTCAAATCCCGCGAAGGCGCCTTCAAGGTGATGGACGGCGAAATCGGCAAACGCCTGTTCGGCTACCTCGAGGCACAGAACCTCAAGGGCCTGGCCTACTTCGACGCCGGCTGGCGCACCGTGGTGTCGACCAGGAAGCCGCTGGTGAAGCCGGAGGACTATCCGGGCAGCCGCTTCCGCGTGCTTGAGAGCCCGCTCTACGTGGCCACCTTCAAGTCGCTGGGCGTGAATGCCACGCCGATGAATTTCGGCGAGGTCTACACCGGGCTGCGCCAGGGCACCATCGACAGTCTCGACTTGCCGATCTACGTGGTCCACAGCGCCAAGATGTACGAGGTGGCGAAGTACATGGCGATGACCGAGCACATGCTGACACCGGTGGTGCTCTTGATGTCGAACGCCAAGTTCAAGTCGCTGTCGCCGGAACTGCAGCAGATCGTCACCAGGAGCGCCCAGGAGGTGACCGCACAGCAGCGGCAGATTGCGCTGGAAACCAACAACGACCTGCTCGAGAAACTGCGCGCACTGAAAATGGAGATCGTGCCTGTGCCCGACAAGCGTGCATTCCAGGAGAAGATGCAGGTGGTATACCGCGAGTTTGAAGGCAAGATCGGCCGTGATCTTATCCAGGCGGTGCAGGCGGCGCAGTGATGGACTGGCTGCGTTCGCTGGATCGGGTGGTGGCGCGCTGGGAGCGCGGCGCCGCCGTGGGACTGCTCGCGCTGACGGTGATCATCGTGGTCCTGCAGGTGTTCTTCCGTTATGTGCTCGAGAGTTCGCTGAGCTGGAGCGAGGAGGCCGCGCGTTACCTCTTCATCTGGGCTGCGCTGCTGGGTTTCTCCAGCAGCGTCGAAGCGCGCCGGCTGTTCAGTTTCGAAATGCTGGTAGCGCGCATGTCGCGCACAGGCAAGCGCGTGTGCGCCGCCCTCAATGTGCTGGCCGCGGTCGCCTTCCTCTGGGTGCTGGTGGTCGACGGCAGCGGCTTGGTCGTGCGGACTTTCAGCCAGAGCTCGCCGGCGATGGGCATGCCGATGGCGATCGCCTATGCGGCGCTGCCGGTGGGTGGCATCCTGGTCGCCCTGCATTTTCTGGCCGCGCTCGGCGCCGCCGCGCCTGAAACCGCCGAATGACTCTGGTTCTTGCCCTTGCGTTCCTGCTATTCCTGCTGGTCAACACGCCGATCGCGCTGACGCTCGGCGCGGCGGCGGTGCTGGCGCTGCTGTGGGAGGGCAACATCCCCCTGCTGGTGGTGCCGCAGCGCATCTTCACTGGCATTGATTCATTTCCGCTCCTGGCCATCCCGCTGTTCATCCTGGCCGGCGAACTGATGGAGCACAGCGGCATATCGGCGCGGCTGGTGAAACTTGCGCAGGTGCTGGTCGGCTGGTTGCGCGGCGGGCTCGGCATGACGGTGGTGGTCACCGAGGTATTTTTCTCCGGCATCTCCGGTTCGACCGTGGCCGATACCTCGGCGCTGGGTACCACCATGATCCCGGCGATGAAGCGGGCGGGCTACTCCGCGCCGCGCGCCGCGGCCATCGTGTCGGCGGCCTCGGGCATGGGCATCCTGATTCCGCCCTGCATCAACATGGTGGTGTACGGCATCATGGCGCAGGTCTCGATCGCGGCGCTGTTCGCGGCCGGTTTCCTGCCGGCGCTGGTGATGGCGGCGCTCCTGATGCTGCAGCTTTACCTTCAGGCCCGACGTGACCCCGCGATCCTGGTTTACGCGCGCCCCTCCCTGCGCGAGGCGCTTTCGGCTGCCGGCAGCGCCGTGGTGCCGCTGCTCATGCCGATCATCATTTTCGGTGGCATCCTGAGCGGCGTCTTCACCGCCACCGAGGCCGGTGCGGTGGCGGTGGTCTACGGACTGTTCGTCGGCCTGGTGATCTATCGCGTGATCGACATGGCCAGGCTCTATGCGATCCTGCTCGAGACGGTGCGCGTGTCCGGGCAGATCATGCTGCTGGTGGGCGTCGCCTCGCTGTTCGCGTGGCTGCTGTCGAGCCAGCGCGTGCCGCAGGCCCTGTCGGCCGCGATCCAGGGCGTGGCGTCGGGCCCGATCCTGTTCCTGCTGCTTTCCATCCTCGTGATGCTGCTGCTCGGCGCCTTGCTCGACGGGCTGCCGGCGATGATCATGCTGGTGCCGGTGTTGATGCCGATGGCGCAGCAGTTCGGCGTCGACACCATGCATTTCGGCATCGTCCTGATCGCCACCATCGGCATCGGCTTGTTCCTGCCGCCGATCGGCCTCGGGCTGATCGTGGTGGCGGCGATTGCGCGGGTGTCGATCGCCGAGGTGTCGCGGCCGCTTCTGCCATATCTCGCCACGATGATGGCGACGGTGCTGCTGATCGCCTTCTGGCCGCGACTCACGCTGATAATTCCGACGGTTCTCGGTTTGCGTTGACTCGTTTCGGCCTTTTCACGAGCGCATACCTCGTTGCAAAAGAATCAGGGTTGACACGCAATGGCTGTGGGTTCATGCTCACCCAAGTCAGGGGCGGCGGGATACGGCCGCTGACCCAGGATTGACCAGACACCAACAGGAGACATCATGACTAGTCGTAGAACCGGCTTTCGCGCCGCGCTGGTTGCAGCACTCGTCCTCGCGTTCGCAGGCCCTGCCGTGGCGCAGCAGAAGTTCACCTTCAAGCTGGGCTGGGTCACACCAGAGAACCCGCAGGACCCCTACGCCGCGGGCGCGATTTTTTTCAAGCAGACGGTCGAACGCCAATCCGGCGGGCGCATCGAAGTACAACTTTTCCCCAATCGCCAACTCGGCGACGAGAAGCCGCTGCTCGAAGGCCTGCGCTTCGGCACCGTCGACGCCGCGGTGATCACCAACGCGGTGGTGGCGCAGGTCGAGCCGGCGTTCCAGGTCAACGACCTGCCCTTCCTCTATCGCAACGAGGCGCAGGCGCACAAGGCACTCGACGGCAGGATGGGGCAGTTGCTGTCGAAGAAGCTCGATGCCAAGGGCATCATCTCGCTGGCCTACATGGAAGGCGGCTTTCGCCACATGATCAACAACGTGCGCCCGGTGAATCGTCCCGAGGACATCAAGGGCGTGAAGTACCGGGTGATGCAGAATCCGGTCTACATCGACATGTTCACCTCGCTCGGCGGCAATGCGGTGCCGATGGCCTGGGGCGAGACCTACACCGCGGTGCAGCAGGGCACCATCGACGGGCTCGAACTGCCGATCGGGCCGATCGACTCGCTCAAGGTCAACGAGGTCACCAAGTATCTTTCGCTGACCAACCATACCTACTCGATGATCGCGCTGCTGGTATCGAAGAAGTCGTTCGACAAGTTGCCCAAGGACCTGCAGGAGGTGGTGCGTGAAGCCGGCAAGTCGGCGCTCGGTCCGCAACGCATCGCCGCCGCCGCCAACGCCAAGCTGCTGCTGGTCGGCCTCGAGAAAAAGGGCATGAAGATCAATTCGATCGCCGACAACACGCCGTTCCGCAACGCGGTCAAGCCGATGTACGAGAAGTTCAAGCCGTCGATCGGCGCGGACGTGTTGAACGAAGCCCTGCTTGCGGTCAAGTAGTGGCGCTGCGTAGCGAGCGATACCGGGCCTTCGCCGCCCGGCTGCCGATGGTTTGCGTCTGAAGATGCGGGCGCTGGCACGCTTCAACAACCTGGCTGCCGGCGCCGTCAAGGCGCTGGTGGTGGCGATGGTGCTGGTCATGCTCGGTGTGTTGACCGGGCAGATCCTGCTGCGCTACGCGCTCAACATCGCGCTTAGCTGGAGCGAGGAGCTGGCGCTGGCGCTGACCACCTGGACGGTGCTGTTGATGTCCGCATTGGGCGTCAAGGAAGGCTTCCATGTGCGCATGGCGCTCCTGATCCGGCGCCTGCCTGCCGGCTTGCGTTTGCGCGCCGAGCAGGCGATCAGCCTGGCCACCGCTGCGGCCGGCAGTTTTCTCGCCTGGTCGGGCTGGCGCTATTTCGCCGAAACCCGCGGCACCACCTCGGCCGCGATCGGCTACCCGAACGAACTGCTGCATGCCGCCGCGCTGGTGTGCGGTGTGCTGATCGCGCTGTTCGCGCTCGAGGCGATGCTCGAAGGGCGGATTCCGCCGGACGAAGAGCAGGGCGGCTGAAGTGTCGGCCACCGCCTGGCTCCTGTCGGCCGGATTCGCCGTGTTGCTGGTTGCCGGATTTCCGTTCGCCATTGCGCTGTTGTTGATCACCGCGGCGGTGCTGCTGGTGGCGGACATCGAGTCGGTGTTGCTGGCGCAGACCCTGATCGCGTCGACCCAGTCGTTCAGCCTGCTGGCGATCCCGTTCTTCATGCTGGCGGGCGAGATCATGTCGGCCGGCGGCCTGTCGCAAAAGCTGATCCGGGTGGCCGACGTACTGGTGCGCCACCTGCCCGGGGGCATGGGGCATGTGACGGTGGTGTCGGCCTGCATCTTCGCGGCGATTTCCGGTTCGGCGCCGGCGACCACCGCGGCGATCGGCACCATCATGATTCCGGCGATGGTGGCCAAGGGCTATGACCGCGGCTTCGCCACCGCGCTGGCGGTCAGCGCCGGCGTGCTGGGCCCGCTGATTCCGCCCTCGATCGCCGGCGTGATCTGGGGGGTGATCGCCGAGCAGTCGATCGCGCGCCTGTTCATGGCCGGGGTCGGGCCGGGCCTGCTGCTGGCGTTTGGCCTGATGGTGATTACCTGGTCGCACGCCAGGCGGCACGACATTCCGCGCGAGCCACGTGCCTCGGCGGGCGAAGTCGGCACCGCGCTGCGTGAAGGGGTGTGGGCATTGGCCGCGCCGGTGCTGGTGCTGGGTGGCATCTATGGCGGCGTGTTCACGCCGACCGAAGCGGCGATCGTTTCCTGCGTCTACAGCCTCCTGGTCGGCATGTTCATCGAAAAGAAATTGCGCCTGTCGAACCTGCCCGACCTGGTGCTGCGCGCCATGCGCATCACCGCGATGGTGATGTTCATCATCGCCGCCTCCGCCGGTTTCGGCTGGCTGGTGGCGCAGGAGCAACTGGCGCTCAAGCTGGCGACCTGGCTGTCGGCCAGCATCACCGAGCGCTGGGTCATGCTGCTGGTGGTCAACGCGTTCCTGTTCGTGATCTGCTCGGTGATGGACGAGATCGCGGTGATGGTGATCCTGGGGCCGCTGTTCATCGCGCTGGCCACCAAGTTCGGCATCGACCCGATCCACTTCGGCGCGATCATCGTCACCAATGTCGCCATCGGCATGGCAGCGCCGCCGATCGGCTATTGCCTGTTTGTCGGCATGGCGATCTCCGGCCTGTCGCTGGCGGCGGTGGCGCGCGCCATCTGGCCGATGATCGTGCTGATGCTTGTCGTGCTGATGCTCACCACCTATGTGCCGGCGTTCTCCCTCTGGTTGCCGGGGCTGGTGTATCGCTGAACTGACCGCGCCGCGCGCGCGCCGGCGACTCTGCGGCGCACCTCATCCCTTGCTAGGCCCGCTGCAGGGGAATATCATTGTTTCGCAGTCGTCAAATCAAACAGGAGGCATCATGAACATGATCGAAGTGCTCGAACCCGAAGGCCAGGTGCAGAAGCTCGCGCCCTTGCAACTCAACGCGGTGCCGCCGCTGGCCGGCAAGCGGCTGGCGATTCTCGACAACGTGAAGCCGAATTTCAAGCTGCTGGCGATGCTGTCGGCCGAGAAGCTCAAGGCCGAATTCGGCCTGGCCAGCATTGAACATTTCCAGAAGGAAAACGCCGCCGTCGGTGCGGTGCCGGAACTGCTCGATCGCATCGCGCGCTCGGCCGACCTGGTGCTGACCGGCTCGGCCGACTGAGGGTCCTGTTCGTCGTGGAGTGTCCACGACCTGGTTGAAATGGAACGCCGCGGCGTTCCCGCCATTGTGCTGACCTCGTCAGCCTTCTATGCCAAGGCCCTGTATGACGGCCGCAGCCTGGGCGTGCCGAAGCCGCGCATCGCGCAGTTCAAGCACCCGCTGGGTGGCTTGAACGAAGCGCAGGTCGCCGAACGTGCCGACAGCATGTATGCCAGCCTGACCGAGGCACTGGCGATGGAGGTGCCGCCGGTGGCGCCGCCGCGCACCGCCACCGCACAGCGCATCACCGCCCCGGGCGACCCGGCCGAGTTGCAGGGCTGGTACGCCGAGCGCCGCTGGAGCGACGGCTTTCCGGTGATCGCGCCGGTGCCCGACGCAGTCGCCAAAATGGTCGCCGGATCGCGCCGCCGTGGCGAGGAGTTCGTCGGCATCATCCCGCCGCGCGGCGGTGTGGCCACCGTCGAGCAGATCGCGGTCAACGCGGTGATGGCCGGCTGCCGGCCGCAGCACATGCCGGTGCTGATCGCGGCGGTGGAGGCGATGCTGGAGCCGCAATTCAATCTGGCCGCGATCCAGGCCACCACCCATCCGGTGGCGCCGCTGCTGATCGTGCATGGGCCGATCGCCAGGCAGCTCGGCATGAATTCCGGCGCCGGTGCCTTTGGACCGAACTCGCTGGCCAATGCGGTGATCGGCCGCGCGATCCGGCTGATCCTGTGGAACGTCGGCGGCGCCCTGCCGGGCGATGTCGACCGCTCCACCCAGGGGGCGCCCAGCAAATACAGCTTCTGTATCGCCGAGAATATCGAGGCCTCGCCCTGGGGTTCGTTCATCACCGATCGCGGCTTCGCAGTCGACGCCAGCGCGGTCACGGTGTACGGCAGCGAACCGCCGCACAACATCAACGACCACGAGCACGGCGACCCCGAAGGCATCCTGCGGGTGGCCGCCGACACGCTGCGCGAGATGGGTCACAACACCTGGTTCCTGGCCTGGCACGGGCAAAAGGAGTTGATGCTCATTCTCGGGCCGGAGCATGCTGCCAGCGTGGCCAGCACCGGCTGGTCGCGCAAGCAGGTGCAGGAGTTCCTCTATCGCACCATCAGCCGCCGGCGCGACGAGCTGATGGCAGGCGGCATGTACGGCATGCGCGACTGGCCGGCGGAGTACAGCGAAGGGCCGGCCGACAAGCTGGTGCCGGTGGTGCCAAGCCCGAAGGACATTCTGGTGCTGGTGGCGGGCGGTACCGGGAAGCACTCGTGCGCGTTGCCCAGCTTCGGGCCGACGGTGTCGGTGACGCGGCTGATTGCGGGCGTGTAGCGCGGCAGGCTTGAGGCGTACCCGGCGGCTTGCTCGCCGGGTACGTCGCTGTTCGGACGCTTGCGTTCCTGCCGGGAGTTTATCGCCCATGTAGCCAGGCAGCGCCGCCGCGGCATTCGCCATGAATCGCAGCTCCACACGCTTGATTGAACCTGCCGGCGCGGATCAATCAAACCCAGGCCGGCAGCAGCCACACCTACCAATACACCTACGGCGCGGACCACGAGCGGGTCAAGCTCATCACCACCCGCCCGGACGAGACCATCACCTCGCACTACCTGCACGCCCACAACGCCGGCGGGCTGCGCTATGTGCCGAGCCCGCCAAAACCCCTGGCACAAGCGCGTCGCAGCCCATCACGGCTGGCGAAGCCCAATCGATGCGCCTACCGGCGATGTGGCCTCTGGAGAGTCAAAAGCTTTGCACCGCCGCACCGGCTACTGCGCCGTTGAGCCGCAGCAGTTGATCATCCCGGCTCAAAAGTACCGCCTGATTGACGGTAGCCGCGGCAAGGATGATCGCATCGGGTAGTTTTAGCGCGCGCGAACGGCGCAAGGCGTTGATCGTATCGATCTGCACATGGTCCATGAACGTCAGGTCAATGACGCTGACGCGTTTAGTGAACTCGGCAAACAGTTGCCGGTCAGCATCGGCCAAGCCGGCGAATCCGGAAAATTCGAGAGCCGTGATCACCGAAATCCCCAGCCACTCGGCACTGTCAGTCAGCATTGCAAGGCCGGTGTGCCCTTGCAACAGCGCGACGACAGCGTTGGTGTCAAGCAGCAGCCGCTTACCAGGCATCGCGTTGGGCGCGTTGTTCGCTTACAGCATCGCCGCGCCAGGTGAGGCGACCGACAAGGTCTTGCAGCCGGTATGACGGCGCGCTTGCTGCTTCGCCATCAGACTCGTCCACCACCACCATGACGGGCTTGAGCGGCGTGCGCGCAGGTGCGCGATCCAGCCAGCGCAGGGTGACGCCATCGAGTTGTGCGCGGTAGCTCTTGAGCACGGAGAGACTCCTTTCATGAATTCAGCTCGACCCATCCAATCATACTACCCGCCCTGAGCTGCTCGCCCTGATCCGGCAGATTCGACACTTGCAGAGGAATGCGGGTCGAAGTGGAAGCGGTGGCATCGGCGGGGTCAACGCCGGCGCGCACATCGAGCGGGTCAAGCCCATCACCATCCGCCCGGACGAGACCATCACCTCGCACCGCTTGCACGCCGACGGCATCCGCGCCAACAATTGTTCGTATCCAATTGAATACAATTTCTTTTGTTTGAACTTGTCTGCGCTCAGGCAAATTCAACGCATGGCTTGTCGGTCTTCGCGATCACATCGGACGTGCCCGAATCGTCCAGCGCATTCGTTCTGCCGAGGCGGGTAATTTCGGCGACTGTGAGCCGGTAGGTGTCGGCGTTTCGGAAATTTGAGGCCCGTTTGTTCGCACGCCAACTTTTGCGGTGCAGGTCACGACGAGATGAGCGGCCCGCTGATATCCCCGATCAATCCCGAGGAAGTTCCTTGAACGGATTGAACACTTTCAGGCCTGGACGGCGAAAGTCCTTGTCGTTGCCGGTCACGATCACGAGGCCGTGACGACGGGCGGTCGCAGCGATATAGCCGTCTTCGACAGGCATTCGCCGCCCGTGTTGCTCAAGCAGGATCTCCTGATCTGCCCAGACATGCGCAACGGAGACATTGAAGCCCAGGATCCGCCCGCCGAGCGCATCAATCAGCCGCCTTAACCAATCCTGCAGATCCTGACGCGGACGTCCTTCTTTCGAGCGTACCCAATAGGCAAGCTGGGCAATCACGACGGCGCTGGTGAAACACTGGTCACGTTCCTGCTGCATCCATTGGATCACGCGGGCATCGCCATGCCGTTTTGCCGGCTGGCAGATCACGTCCGTATCGAGCAGCCAGTTCACAATCGGCGACGCTTAGGCGCTGCCTTTCGCCGACGCGGCACATCGTCCATGCTCACCGGACATTCGCCCAATATCGCCAACCAGTCGCCGGTACCGGCAATGCGGCGGAATACGATTTCGTTCTCTTCCGCGTCGAAGCGTGCCTCAAACGCATCCCCGGGCGCGGTCGGTGCGAGGGTTGCCGGGACGGTGAGTCGGCGTTTGGCGTCAAGAATCATGATCATGGTGGGATTTTCCCACAATGCCAAGGACGCGTCAATTTTCTGCCGAGTGGCGACGATCGCGCCACACCCGCGCGCGAGTTTTGCAATAGTCACAGGCATGGAACTCGCTGACCGATGACCGCGCCTTGGGCGGGAAGCAGCGAGAGTCGGTGAGGTGGACTACTTGATGCGAAATTCAATTCGATTGCTATTGATCCGATGCGGTGAAGTAAGCAACGAGTCTGTCGCATCAGCAACCTCGGGGCTGCTCTGACGAATATTCAGCTTCGCCATTCGCTTGAGCACTGTCATGCACGCAATTCCCGTCTGGTCGATTGCAAGTCATGCGCCCACTGGTGAATGTGCTTCCAGATCTTCTTGGGGGCGACGTGCTCTTTCCGTGCAGATTCCTCGACTGCCTTGACCAGAATTTCAAGCGACGTCTCGTTGATCAACGCAGCGATATGCGGCCGGAAGCCAGAAGGAACAATCCCGGTACCGAGCGCCGCCGCGAGATTCTTTTCGTCGATCTTGTCGCGATGGCTAACGCCGGAGGCGATCGACGCCATGAACAACCCATTGCCTTTTCTAGGTCTGGCCGTCGCGGAAAGGCTGATCCCGAGAATACCTGTCAGTGCGATCAGCTTTGCGACTCCCAGATCCTTGATCGTGCCGCACTCAAGTTGATTGATGGTGACCCGGGACAGCCCGGAAAAATGGCCGAGCCGCTCCTGCGAGAGCCCAAGCTTCTCTCTCCTGCAACGAATCACTGCACCGATTTCCGCGATCCGCATCTCACAGGTCGCTCTGGATTTGACGAAACGATTTGAAGAAACGACTATATACAAGCCCTCTAAATACAGTAAAGTATATTTTACAAAACGTTAAGTCTCGTGGTAAGGAAATCTTGCTATGCGATCGTATCCCGATGGGCAAGCGCGCAGGGCCGCGATCAGTGCGAAATCCGCTTCTTCGCCATGCTGATAGATTTAATGAAGGCGCCATCGCCCGCGTCTGGATCGACCCGCCGCGATGCAGGTAATACGCTCGGCTGACGAAGGCATGCGGTCCGACCTTTTCAGCCGCCGGCGTCGTCTTCGGCGCGCTTGAGTTCCGGCCCGAGCTTGAACACCCCTGAGGCGCGCACCGCCGGCGTGCCGTCGGCGCGTACGATGCATTGCGCGAACACCATGTTGCCGGTCACGCGCAGCACATCGGTGCGCGCCTCGATCCAGGCGCCCAGCGGTGCCGCCGCCAGGAAGTCGGCGGTGAGATTGATGGTTGGCAGGAAGCGCCTCAGCTTGGCCTGGTAGTGCGCCGCCATCACCATCGCGATATCGACGAAGGTCAGCAGCATGCCGCCGTGGCAGATGTTCCCTGGGTTGCAATGGCGTCGCTCCACATGCAGGCCGAGCACAAGCTGGTCGCCGTCACGCCTGCGATACAGCGGGCCGTTGACGCCGATGAACATGTCGGCGGGGCCGGCGGTGAGTGGCTTGAAACCGGCTGGAATCGCCGGTGGCGCTGGTTCGGTTGGCAACGATGTCATGCGGTTATTGTAGATGTGCGGCCGTGTGCTTGGATGGAAGGTCTCCGGCATCCGGTGCGGATCCGGTCAGCCCCCGAGAGCGATTGTCATTGATTGTCGTGAAAACAACAATTGCTGCAATTTCGACAATTGGAGGCAAAGACCGGACGGGTTGCGTGCTTTGGCTCCGCAAAACTCATCAGTTGTCGACACATCGTGCATCCGTGATTGACATTCCAAAACCCGCCACCTAACATCGGCCGCAGTCATTTGCGTCAGCGGCATGCGCAAGCCTGGAAGCGCATTCCGCGCAAACACGGAGAACGAGACGATGTTTCGAAAACTGGCGGCACTGGCGTGCATTGCGGCTGTTCTCGGCGCAGGCGTGGCAAGTACTGGCGACGCCCACGCACAGCCCCGCTATCCCGACAAACCGGTGCGCATGATCGTGCCGGCGCCGCCGGGCAGCGGGCCGGACGCCATCGGGCGCATCCTGGCGGCCAAGCTCACCGAGATGTGGGCGCAGTCGGTGGTGGTCGACAACATCGTCGGCGCCGGCGGCAATCTCGGGCACGATCGCGGCGCCAAGGCCGCGCCCGACGGCTACACCCTGCTGATGGGCCTGATCGGGCCGATGTCGGTGACCGCCAGCCTGGGCGAGAAGATGCCGTTTGACCCGGTCAAGGATCTGGCGCCGGTAACGCTCCTGATCCGCCTGGCCAATATCCTGGCGGTGCATCCGTCAGTGCCGGCTGCCAACCTGCGTGAACTGATCGCCTATGCCAAGCAGAACCCCGGCAAGGTGCGTTACGGCCATCCCGGGTCCGGCACCTCGAATCACCTGTCGGCCGAGCAGTTCAACATGATGGCCGGGCTGTCCATCAGCGGCGTGCCGTACAAGGCCAGCTCGCAAATGACCACCGACCTGCTCGGCGGCCACATCGAGATGATGTTCCACAACGCGCCGGTGGTGCTGCCGCATGTGCGCTCCGGCGCATTGCGCGGCATTGCGATCACCGGCGCGCAGCGCAACGCCGCCGCGCCCGATATTCCCACCCTGAACGAGGCCGGGGTTCCGGGCTACGAGGTGACTTCCTGGTATGCGATGTATGTGCCGGCCGGCACGCCGGCGGCGATCATCGCGCGGCTCAACGCGGATATCGCGAAGGTGCTGGCGATGTCCGAAGTCAGGACCTGGATCGAGGCGCAGGCCGGTTCCGCCGGCGGCGGCTCGCCCGAAGCGCTGGCCGAGTTTCAGGCGGCCGAAACGGTGAAGTGGCGCACCCTGATCAAGGCCGCGAACATCAAGCCGCAGTAAGAATCGAGCCCTGGTTGCGGTCACACGTTGTGACCGCAAAGAGCGCGAAGCCCCTTCTCATCGCAAACCACGCAGCCGCGCGGTCACGCGTTCCGCCATTTCGCGGGTATCGCGCTCCAGCGCCGCGCGCTGTTTCGGCGCCAGTTGTTCGGACACCGCGACGATCGAAATCGCCCGCTGCGTCTGGTCGGCGCCCGCCACCAGCGCGGCGACGATGGTGAAGCCGGCGATGTAGTTGCCGTGATCGACCGCATAGCCGTTGCCGCGCGCCGCCTCGACCTGGCGCAACCATTCCTCGAACGTCGGTGGCGACTGCCACTTGAGCGCCGCGAAGCGCTGCTTCAGTTGCGCCGGGTTGAGGTCCGAGTGCGCCGCCACACAGCGCCCGGTGGCGCTGATGTAGGCCGGAAAGCGGCTGCCGACGCCGACCTGGATCTGCAGGAAGGTCGGGGCCTGGGCGACCGCGACCACCACCATGCGCTCGCGGCCGTCGAGTTCCACCGCGGTGGCGGTGGCGCCGTACTTGCGGGCGATGGCTTCGAGTTCGGGCTGCACCAGTTGCGCGAACAGGTTGCGCCCCAGCATGTCGTGCGCCAGGGTCAGGAGGCCCAGGCCCAGCGAATACTGCTTGCTGCGCGGGTCGACCTGCACCAGGCCGTCATCGGCCAGCGCGCGCAGGATATGCAGGCATGAACTCGGCACCACGTCGAGGCCGCGGGCGATGGCGTTCACCCCCATCGGTTCGCGCACCCGCGCCAGCAGCTTCAGCGCGCCGATGGCGCGTGCCACCGCCGGCGCCTGGTGCGTGGGTGCGGCCGGTGGGGCGGGGGTATCGGAAGTTTTTGCCATGGATCGCCGGCCTCGTTGCGGTTATGCGCGGCGCTCGAACAGCGCGGCGGATTGTGCTGCCAGGGTGTCGCGGTGCTCGGGCGCGGCGATGGCGATCAATGCGTGGGCACGCTGTCTGAGGCTCATGCCGCGCAGGTGGGCGACCCCGTGTTCGGTGGCGATCAGATCGACATCGCTGCGCGCGGTGGTCACCGGGCCGGACAGCGCTGCGACGATGCGCGACACCCGTCCCGCGCCGGCGGTGCTGGGCAGGGCGATGATCGACACTCCGCCGTCGGAGCGGCCGGCGGCGCGCACATAGTCGACCTGGCCGCCGATGGCGCCGATGTAGTCGTTGCCGAAAGCCTCGGAATTCACCTGGCCGGAGAGATCGACTTCGAGGGCCGAATTGATCGATGTCAGACGCTTGACGCGCGCCAGTGCCGCCGCGCCGTGGGTGACCGCTATCGGGCACAGGCGAAACGCCGGGTTGCGGTGCACGAAACGGTACAGGCGCTTGCTGCCGATCAACACGCCGGTGATGGTCACGCCTTCGTCCACGCCCTTGTATGCATTGCTGACCGCGCCGCATTCCATCAGGTCGACCACCGCGTCGCCGAGCATGCCGGAATGCACGCCCAGATCGCGGCGCGATGCAAGCAGCGCCAGCACAGCCTGCGGCAGCGCGCCGATGCCCATTTGCAGGGTGGCGCGATCGGGGATGAAGGGTTCGACATTGCGCGCGATCTGTTGCTCGACCGCGCCGGCCAGTGCCGGCGCAACCTCGAGCAGCGGGCGCCCGGTTTCGACGATGAAGTCGATCTCGTGTTCGAGCAGCGGCCGCTCGCAGGGTGTTTGCGGCACGTTGTGGTTGACCTCGGCCACCACCACCCGCGCGCGTTCGATCGCCGCGCGCATGTAGTCGTTGGCCAGCCCGAAGCTGTATTCACCGCGCTCGTTGGGCGGGCTCACCTGCACCAGAGCGACGTCGCACTTGACCTGCCCGCCGCGGAACAGTTCGCCGACCTGCGAGAAATGGCAGGGGATCAGATCCATGCAGCCGGCGCGCAGCAGGCGGCGGTTGGTGACCACGCCGCAAAAGCCGCTGAAGTCGAGATGGTCGTGATGCGCCGGCATGAACGTAGTGCTGATGCCGACACCGAGGAACAAGTTGACGCGGCCGAAGCCGGCGCGTTGTGCGACCAGCGCTTCGCTCAGGGTCTGCGGTTCGGCCGCCGCTTCGCCCACCACCACGGTGTCGCCGGGGCGCACGATGGCGCGCAGGTCGAGCGCGGCGGCGTCGAGTCGCTTCATGCCGGGCGCCGGGTAGGTGCCGATGGCGGGCGCTCGGCGGGTGCCGGCTGCGGCAAGCCTGCCGTCAAGGCGCTCATCAATAGGGCCGGTAAGTGCCGTCGCGCGGCTGCGTGCCGGGGCGCGACCACGGCTCGTTGGGCCGGGTCGGGTGGCGATAGATATGGGCCGGCGGCGGCAGCGGGTAATCCACCGCGGGCAGGCGCGCCTGCCAAGCCTGCCAGTCATCGATCAGCCGGTCCTCGCGGGCGTAGTCGAAAGGATCGCCCAACTGCACCTCGGCTTCGCTGTCGGCCTGCGGCCGGTTGGCGACCAGCCAGTCGACACTGCGCGCCAGCGCAACGTCGGCTGCCACCGGATCGCGATAGCCCAGTTCATCGCGAATGCGGTGAGTATCGCGCACCCGGTGCAGGCGCGAGTGACGCCACAGCACGTGGCATGGACGTGCCAGGTCATACGGCATGTCGACGAATTCGAAGCTGTGGCCGAGATGGCGGGCGATCGCCTCGATGCGCTGGCGCATGGTGTAGAGCTTCTCGTCGGCCATCGCGTACTTGCGGCCGCGCGCGGCTTCCGGCTGGTCCACCGCCAGCAGGGTGGCATGGGCGGCATTCTCGACGAAGGCCCGGCTTTCGAGCTTGATGCCGCCGTCGGCGATGACCAGGCGGCGGCGGCCGTCGAGCACGCGGCGCACGATGCACCAGTCATGCGGGCCGGGCTGGCGCGGGCCGTAAAGGATCGGGTAGCCGATGTAGGTGGCGTTGTAGTGGCCTTCGGCATGGGCCTGGAACAGCGCCGCCTCGGCCTGGGCCATCCGGTAGCCGAACTTGTTGCGTTCGGCATCGGTTTCGAGCACGGTCGAGGCTTCATCCACATTGACATGCTGGCCCAGCGGGCCCCAGCCGGGGTCGCCCGGACCGGCGGCGGACCCGGTGGCGCCACCCAGGGCGATCAGCCGCCCGGTGTGGCCGCGCAACACGTCGGCGGCCAGTTGCAGGCGACCATAGCCGAAAATCACCAGGTCCCAGCTGCGTTTGCCGAGCGCCGCCTCGAAGGTCTCGCGAAAGTGCGGGTCGTTGTGGATATGCTCGATTTCCTGCTTGAATTCGACCTCGTGGAAGCCGCTGTGCAGGATCGTCACCTCATAGCCGCGATCGATCAGGCCGTTGACAATGAACGGGCCGGTCGGTCCGGTGCCGCCGACCACCAGGGCTGTCTTCATGCGGGCTCCTTTGCAACGGCGGGCGGCGTGCGCACGCGGGGAAAGCAGGCGATTGCGATCAGCATGGCGCCGCCCGCCTCATGGCGCGGCGCCGGCGACGATGCCGCCGGCGAACAGTTTGGCGATCTCGGCCTCTTCGCAGCCGATCTCGGCGAGCAGGCCGCGGGTGTCGTCGCCCGGCAGCGGCGCGATGCTGCGCAGTTGCGCCGGCGTGGCACCGAGCTTGATCGAAAATCCCAGCTGGCGACCGCGCTTGCCGGCGCTGTCGGCGCAATCGATGACCATCGCGCGCGCCGCCACATGCGGGTCGCTGAATACCTCGTGGATGTCGTTGACCGGCGCCGCCTGGCTCTCTTCATTGCCGTGGAAAATCGCCAGCCAGGCGTCGCGCGTGCGGGTTTGCAGGCGCGCGCGCACCGCCTCGAACAGTTCGTCGCGCCGGGCGCGGTCGTAGCGCAGCGGAATCAGTTCAGGCAGGCCGATGGCGCGGCAGAAATTGGCCCAGTGATGCGGCTCCAGGTTGGTGGTGCACAGGTACTTGCCGTCGGCGGTTTGCCAGATGCCGGACACCGGGTTGGGGCGGTTCAGGCGCGGCACCGTGGTGCCCTGCAGCGCCTGCACCGAGGCCAGGATCGAGAAATCCAGGCTGGCGTCGGTCATGCTGATGTCGATGTGCTGGCCTTGGCCGCTGCTGTCACGCGCGCGCAGCGCCAGCAGGATGCCGATGCTTGCATGCAGGCCGGCACTGACATCGCCGACCGGCGTACCGATCAGCCGCGGCACGTTGTCGCGCGGGTCGCTGTTGAGGTGCAACAACCCGGCCACACCGAGGCCCAGCGGGTCGTGGCCGGGCCAGTCGCGATAGGGGCCGCTCTGGCCGAACAGCGACACCGAGCAATAGACCAGGCCGGGATGCAGTTCCGACAGCGCCTGGTAGCCGAGGCCGAGACGATCCGTCACGCCGGGGCGAAAGCCCTCGACCAATACGTCGCAGGTCGCCGCCAGGCGGCGGCCGATGGCCTGGCCTGCGGCGGTCTTGAGGTCGAGCACGATCGAGCGCCGGTTGCGCCCGGTGCTGTCGAAGGGCGGGTCGGCCTGGAACGGCGAGCGTTGCTCCGGCGGCACCTTCGCCGCCTGTTCGGCACGGCGACCGGCGGCGGCCTTGGCCGGGGCCTGGACGCGAATCACCTCGGCGCCGAAGTCACCCAGTTGCATGCAGCAAAACGCGGTCGGCAGGAAGTCGCCCAGTTCAAGGACGCGAATACCTTTCATCGGCAGTGACATTGGCGATTCCCCGGGCAGCGCAACTATTGTGTTAGCAGAACAACTATTCTATACTCGGAATTGTTGAAATGTCACGCCAGGGCGCGCGAAAGTCATCGATGCAGAGCAACACATGGGTTTTGCCGGCCGCAACGGCCTTGAGCCTGTTGCGCCATGAGTAACGGTGCCAACCCCGAAACCGCCTGGGGCGGGCCGCTCGCCGGGCTCAAGGTGCTCGACCTGTCGCGGGTGCTGGCCGGGCCCTTCGTCACCCAGTTGCTGGGCGACCTCGGCGCCGAGATCCTGAAAATCGAAACCCCCGGCCATGGCGACGACACCCGCACCTTTCCGCCGTTCGTCGGCGGCGAGAGCCACTACTTCATCGCGATGAACCGGCAGAAGAAGAGCCTGGTGATCGACCTGCAGGCGCCGCGCGGCGCGCAACTGTTGCGCGACCTGGTGGCCAAATCCGATGTGCTGGTCGAGAATTTCCGCCCCGGGGTGATGCAGCGCCTCGGGCTCGACTACGAAACACTCGCGCAGATCAACCCGCGCCTGATTTATTGCGCGGTCAGCGGTTTCGGCCTCTCCGGGCCGCTCAGGGACAAACCGTCGTTCGACATCGTGACCCAGGCGATGAGCGGCATGTTGAGCGTCAACGGCGCGGCGGGGGCGACGCCGGTCAAGCTGGGGGTGCCGCTGGGCGACCTGACCGGCGGCATTTTCGGCTCGATCGGCATCCTGTCGGCACTGCATGAACGTCACGCGACCGGCCGCGGCCGGATGGTCGACATCAGCCTGCACGACGGCATGCTGGCGATGCTGGGTTACCTGTCGCAACTGTATTTCCTTACCGGCCGCGACCCGCAGCCGGTCGGCACCAGCCATCCCAGCGTGGTGCCGTACGGTTCGTTTCCGGCCAGTGACGGCCAGATCATCATCGCCTGCCTGACGCAGGGCTTCTGGGGGCGCCTGTGCGCGGCCCTCGACCATCCGCAGTGGACCGACGATCCACGCTTCAATTCGACCGTGCTGCGCCTGGCCAACCGGATCGAGGTCGATCGCATGATCGGCGCGATCACGCAAACCCGCACGGTGGCCGAATGGGCCGAACGGCTGACCGCGGCCGATGTGCCGAACGCGCCGGTGCTCGGGGTCGGTGCCGCGCTTGAACATCCGCATTCGGCGGCGCGCGGCATGGTGATCGAGGCGCTGCACCCGCGCGCCGGGCCGATCCGCATGGTCGGGCGGCCGATCAAGTTTCCCGGCGCCACCCAGGCACCGCTCGAACCATCGCCCGAACTCGGGCAGCACACCCGCGAAGTTCTGCGCCGCGAACTGGGTCTGGACGATGCGACGCTTGACCAACTGGCGCGTGACGGTGTGATCGATCGCATCACTGCGCAAACCAGGTCGACCTGATGGCCGCGCTGGCCGGCATCCGCGTGGTCGAGTGGGGCGAGCTGATCGCGGCAGCCTACTGCTCGAAGTTGCTGGCGGATTTCGGCGCGCAGGTGGTCAAGCTTGAAGCGCCGGCCGGCGACGCGGCGCGCGCCTGCGGGCCGTTTCCCGGCGATGTCGCCGACCCCGAGAGTTCCGGCCTGTTCATCTTCCTGAACAGCGGCAAGCGCAGCCTGGTGGCCGATGTCGAGAGCGCCGCCGGCAGGCAGGCGCTGCATGCGCTGCTTGCGCGCGCCGACATTTTTGTGACCAATCAACCGCTGGCGCTGCGCCGCCGCTTAGGGCTCGATGCGCCGTCGCTGCGTGCGCACTATCCGGGCTTGATCGTGGTCAGCCTGTCGGTGTTCGGCGACAGCGGACCGAATGCGGAAGTGCCGGCCGAGGCGATCGATGCCTATGCGGCCAGCGGTACCGCCTGGGTGATCGGCGAGCCCGGGCGCGAACCGCTGATCGTGCCTCTCCTGCAGGCCGACTACCAGGCCGGCGCCCACGGTGCGGCAGCCGCGATGATGGCGGTGATCGCGCGCCGGCGCCTGGCGACCGCACCGGGTGCAGGGCAGGGCGAGAGCATCGACATTGCCAGTGCCGACATCTTCGCCGCGGCCGCCGGCGCCAACGGCATGATCTACCTGTATTACGGGCTGCAGAAGTGGGCCCGTGCCGGGCGCCGCGCGTTCGCCTCCGGCGGCCCCTATCCCTACGTGATCCTGCCGTGCAAGGATGGTGCGGTCTGCCTGATCGGCCGCGCGCGCCATGAATGGGCGCGCCTGGTGCAGGCGATGGGCACGCCGGCGTGGACCGCCGACCCGCGTTACCAGGATCTGCATGCGATGGGGCGCGACTATCCGGACGAGGTCGATGCGCTGATCACGCCGTGGCTCCTGCGCCACACACGGGCCGAACTGATGGAAATGGCCGAGACGCACGGCTTTCCGCTCGGACCCTTGCGTACGACGGCAGAGGTGGCGGCTTCGCCGCAGTTCGCTCATCGCGGGTTTTTCCGCCGCATCCCGCATGCGAAACATGGCGCCATCACGGTGCCGGGCGTCCCCTGGCGCTGCGCGGCGCAGGACAGCGCGCCGCCGCGTGCCGCGCCGCGTCTGGGCCAGCACACCCGTGAGCTGATGCGCGAGCTTGACCTCGACTCGCAGGCGGTGCCGGCATGAATGCGCCGCACCCGGCCGCGCCTGCCCGCGCAGCGCCGCCGATGCGGCCGCTCGCAGGCCTGCGCGTGCTCGACTTCAGCTGGGTCTGGTCAGGACCCTTGCTCACCTCGATGCTCGCCGAATTCGGCGCCGAGGTGATCAAGGTCGAGCATGGCGAGCGGCTCGACAGTTCGCGCCTGCGCGGCCGGCCGCTGGTCGACGGCAAGCCGGCGGCGGGGCCGAGCATCGAGGTCGGGCCATATTTCCATCAGACCAACCATGACAAGCTGGGCATCACCCTCAATCTCAAGTTGCCGGCGGCGCAGGCGCTGCTCGATCAACTGGTCGGCGTCAGCGACATCGTGGTCGAGAACCTGAGCCCGGGCGCGCTCGGCCGGGTCGGCCTTGGCTATGAACGGCTCAACTCGCAGAACCCGCGCCTGATCTACCTGTCGTTGGCAGCCGCCGGCCAGACCGGGCCGATCAGCGGCATGCGCGCCTATGCGCCGATCATGTCCTGCTATTGCGGTTTCGAGGGGCTGGTCGGCTATTCGGACTGTGACCCGGTCGGCATGATGAACTTCGGCTATGGCGATCCGAATGCCGCGATCCACGGCCTGTTGCCGCTGCTGGCGGCGGTTCTTGAGGTCGAGGCGACCGGGCGCGGGCAACACATCGACATGTCGCAGATCGAGGCCCTGCTGGCGGTGGTAGCCGAACCGGTGATCGATCACTTCATGAACGGGCGTGACGCGCTGCCGACCGGCAACCGGCATCCGCGGATGGCGCCGCATGGCATTTATCCGGCTGCCGGGACCGACCGCTGGGTGTCGATTGCGGTTGCCGACGACGCGCAGTGGCAAACCCTGGTTGGTTTGATGGCGCGGCCCGCGTGGGCTGCCGATCCGGTGTTTGCGCGCGCGCAAGAGCGGGTTTCGCGTTGCGCCGAGCTCGATCGCGACCTGGCGCTCTGGACCGCGATGCACGAGCAGGCGCACCTGGTGGCGCTGCTGCGCGGCGCGGGCATCGCCTGCTCGCCGGTGCAGGACATCGCCGCCCAGTGGGCCGACCCGCACTTTGCCGCGCGCGGCCTGCGTCAGCGCGTAACGCATCCGATCTCCGGGCCGGAACTGCTGTACCGCACGCCGTGGAACATGGAACACTGCCAGCCGGCGATTCGCGCCAGCGCGCCTCTTCTGGGCCAGCACAACGACTACGTGTTCAAGACCCTGCTTGGCCTCGGCGACGACGATCTGGCGCGCCTGAAGGTCGATGGCGTCGTCGCCTGACGCGTTCGTAAACCCCACGCCATGTCAACTGAAGTGAAGAGTCACCGAAAAGATCGACGCCCATGACCATGATCACCGACATCGATTCCCAGCCTGCCGCCATGGCCGGGTTCTCCTGGGACAAACTGTGGCAGTTGTTCGACGGCAACGCCGAGAGCATGAATCTGGCGCACGAATGCCTCGACCGCCATGCCGGCAACGGTACGGCGGTGAGCATCAAGTTCGCCGATGGCCGACTGGAGCATCACGATTTCGCCAAACTGTCGGACCTGACCGGGCGTTTCGCCAATTGGTTAAAACGCCGCGGCATCGGCAAAGGCGAGCGGGTTGCGGTGATGCTCGAGCCCTCGCTCGGCTTCTATGTCGGCATGTTCGGCGCGGTCAAGCGCGGCGCCATCGGCGTGCCGCTGTTCACGCTGTTCGGGCCTGAAGGCCTGGGCTTGCGCATCAATGACTGCAAGCCGCGGGTGCTGCTGGTCGATGCCGATGCCAGCGCAATGGCGGCGCAGTTTCCCGACATGCTGGTGGTGCAGGTCAATCAAACGTTCTGGGCCGAACTGGCGGCCGAGAGCCCGGCGTTCAAGAGCGACACCCGGGCCAACGACCTGGCGATCTTCCAGTACACCTCGGGCACCACGCGCGAGTTGCCGGAGGCGGTGCGGCACTCCCATCGCGGGGTGGTCACCCTGATGATCGCCGCGCTGTACGGTGTCGGCCTCAAGCCTGGCGACCGCTATTTCTGTCCGTCGTCGCCGGCCTGGGGTCATGGCCTGTGGCACGGCACCATTGCGCCCTTGGCCCTGGGCATCCACATCGGCGCCTATTCGGGGCGTTTCGATCCGGCACGCATCGTCGAGGCCCTGGAACAACTGAAGATCGACAACTTCGCCGCCGCCGCCACCGTCTATCGGATGATCCGCCACGCCAACCTGTTGCAGCCCGGCCGCCTGAAGATCCCGAAAATCTCGTTTACCGGCGAGCCGATCGATGACGACACCGCGGCCTGGGTCCTGCGCACCCTGGGCAGCCCGGCCTGCAGCATGTACGGCACCACCGAGGTCGGGGTGGTGATCGCCAATTACCCCGGCTTCAAGAACTATCACGTCAAGCCGGGCTCGCTGGGCAAGCCGGTGCCGGGCTGGCAGGTGGCGATCGTCGACCGCGCCGGCGCCGAACTGCCGCCCGGCGAATCGGGCGAGATCGCGGTCAAGCGCAAGGGCGAATGGTTCTACATCAAGGACCGCGGCCGGCGCGATGCCGACGGCTATTTCTTTCACGAAGGGCGCTCGGACGATGTGATCATTTCCGCCGGCTGGACCATGAGCGCGGTGGAAATCGAGAACAGCTTGCTGAAGCACCCGGCGGTGCTGGAGGCGGCGGTGATCGGCGTGCCCGACAGCATGCGCGGCCAGGTGGTGCGCGCCTACATCGTCGCCCGTGGCGGCGGCGACGCGCCGGTCGAGGACATCCAGGCCTTCATGAAGAAGCAGTTGTCGCAGCACGAGTATCCGCGGCAGATCGAGTTCGTCACCGAGTTGCCGAAAACACCGGCAGGAAAGATCAACCGCAAGGTGCTGCGTGACCGCGCGGCGCAAGGCAAGCCCTGATTCCAACCCCGACAGGACAGCCTCGACAGGGGCAATGTCCTGTCATGCAACATGCAGTTCGCAGCGAAGCCCAAAAGGAGAAGTCATGTCACAGGAAATGCAACGCGAGTTTGTCGGCATCACCGCACCGGCGCTGGATGATCTGCGCAAGCGGATCGGCGTCAAGATCGAAAACACCCTGGAGCCCTGGTGCTACGAGGCCACGCGCGACAACATCCGCCACTACGCACACGGCATTGGCGACGACAACCCCTTGTGGTGCGACCCGTCCTATGCGAAGACCACGCGCTATGGCGACGTGATCGCGCCGCCGTCCTTCATCTTCGCCTTGAGCCGCATCATCAGCGGCTATGTCGGCGGCCTGCCCGGCGTCCATGCGATGTTCGCCGGCACCGATTTCAACTGGATGAAGCCGATCCGCCGCAACGCGCAGATTTCCACCGTCGCCTATCTGAAGGACCTGATCGAGCACAAGACGCGATTCGCCGGCCGCTCGATCCAGCAGATCTATCACGTCGACTTTTTCGACGAGACCGGCAGCCAGCTGGCGGCCGCCGACTCATGGTGCTTCCGCACCGACCGCGACATCGCGCGCGAGACCGGCACCAAGTACGATCATCTCAAGGAGAAGAAGCAGAAGGTCTACACGCCGGAAGAGATCGAGGCGATCTACGACCTCTACGCCAAAGAGGAAATCCGCGGCAAGACCCCGCGCTACTGGGAAGACGTGGTCGAAGGCGAGAAGCTGCCGGTAACCGTCAAGGGACCGATGACCATCACCGGCTTCATCTGCTACACCCAGGGCTGGGGCGGCCTCTACATCCGCGCCCACAAGCTGGCCTACAAGATGATTTCCAAGCATCCGAACACCGGCATCAACAACCGCTTCGGCATTCCCGACTGCCCCGAGCGCGTGCATTGGGAAGAGGAGTTCGCGCACAAGGTCGGCGCACCGGGCGCCTACGACTACGGCCCCGAGCGCTGCTCCTGGCTGTCGCATGCGGTGACCAACTGGATCGGCGACGATGCCGAATTGCGCAACCTGCACACCCAGATTCGCCGCCACAACCCGGAAGGCGACACCCTCTACATCGACGGCACCGTCAGCCGCAAGTACATCCAGGACGGCAAGAAGCTGGTCGAGTTCAGCCTGATCGGCAACAACCAGGATGGTGAACTGTCGATCCAGGGGCGGGCCACGGCGGAATTGCCGGGCAGGCCCTGAGCGACTGGCCTGACGCACCCGTGCCAGGATCGTTGCGCCCTGCCCGCAAGACGCAGGGCGCGACGTTTTCCGGCAACTGGTTTATCGTGCGGTCTATCGCGCGCCGTCTGCGTACCTGGGAGCCGACATGCCTGCATCGACAAACCCGTCACGCCCGACCGCCTTGATCACCGGCGCCTCGTCCGGCATTGGCGAAGCGCTGGCGCACTGCTTTGCCGCCAGCGGCCACGATGTGATTCTGGTCGCCCGCAGTGCCGACAAATTGAAGGCGTTGGCGGATGAACTGAGCCTTCGCCACGGCATCCAGGCCCAAGTGGCCGCTGCCGATTTGACCCAAGCCAACGCCGCCCCCAACCTGGCGGCTTTGCTGCAAAAAAAGCTGGTCAGCATCAACGTGCTGGTCAACTGCGCGGGTGTGTTGTCCCAAGGCGCGTTCGCCAGCCAGGACGCGGCCACGAAACAGCAAATGATTGACCTCAACATCACCGCCTTGACGGCGATGTTGTCCGCCTTTGTGCCGGGCATGGTGACTGCTGCAAGCGAGGGCGGCACGAAGGGCAGGATCCTGAAC
>JANPGJ010000085.1:0-22964 GCA_031423955.1 Burkholderiales bacterium | reverse complement strand
TCGCGCAGGTTTTCGTAGGCGAGTTTCCAGTTGAATCGCCCGGCCCAGGTGGTTGTCATTACCTCAGCGTCAAATGCCGCCGAGCTTGATGCGAGCGAATCGATTAACGCCTGACCGAACTGTTGTTCGAGAGGCAGCGGGTCGGCACTCATGTTTATGAACAGAAGATTGCCAACTACGCGCAGAGGGAACTCGCGCAAGCGCATGCCTTCTAGCTCGGCCTGCGCAAAGCGGTAGAGCTCCTTTTCGAACGGAATGTTCGCCGGGGCGCCCGTCAGGTCGTAACCCCAGCCATGGTAGCGGCACAAAAGCGGCCTGCGGCCGGCGCTCTCCCACTGCAGCTTCGCCCCGCGGTGCAGGCAAATGTTCTCGAACGCGCGCAGTTCGCCATTGAAATTCTGCAACACCACAGGAACGCCGCACACCTCGCGGGTGACGAACGAATTGTGTGCACCGAGCATGGTCTTGAGGCCGGCAAACAGCCACAGCTTGCGGAACAGCAGTTCACGTTCGCGCGCGAACCATTCGTGCGAGAGATAAGCCGCGGCAGGCATGCGCGAGCGCATCAGGTTTCCCGACGAGTGGTGCGACGTGTCGCGGCCGGTGGCGAGCATACCCGCACAACGGAAGGAAACGCGGAATGCATGAACGTGCCGTCGGCGATCGATTCGCGGTAAAAGCCGGGTTGCTCAATCACGCAGTGGCGGCCGATCGCGACATCGCGAGCCACCCTGATGTCATCGCCTAAAACGCAGTGCGGGCCGGTTGTCGCGCCGCGCCCGAGACTGCAACCGGCGCCGATCCAGGTCGACATACCGATATGCGCATCACCGTCGAGGCGTGCACCGGCACCGATGAACACGTTGGAAGCGATGCGGCAACCGGGTCCGACATGAGCGCCTGGCCCGACCCAGCAGTTCTCACCCAGCGTCGCGGACGGATCGACACGGGCATCCGGATCGATCAGTGTGTCACTGACAAATCCAAGCAGGCGCAGCTTGCCATAGAGCTCGAGTCGTGCGTGGTTCATCGCGCCAGCATCGACGGCGACGAAAACCCGCAGGGTCGAAGGGTCGAACCGGCTCAGTCTTTGTTCCGCACCCTGCTGAATCTCGTCGGTACCTTCAAGACCGACCATATGCCATGCACGTGCCGGATCAATGCGCTTTCGCGCAGCGGCGAGATAATCAAACACGTCACCGCAACCGATCACGCAGAGGGAATCGTTCACACTGCGCCCATCAGTTGGTGGTAGACCGCAGCAACATTGCGCAGCGGCGCTTCGTATTGACCTTGCTGCGGCGACGGCATGCCGGGATGCATGCCGGCATGCAGGCGCTCAAGCGCAACGATGTCTTCGTCAAGAACCGCTTTCTCGCTCTTGAAATATCCCCACAAAATGGCGGGCAAGGCCGTGATGCGCGCGCTTTCGCGCGCCGTCATCAGGGTCAACCGATAGTGGGTCAGATCCGGGGCGACCGGATCGAACTCCTGGAGCACGAAATACTTGCCACCGGGTGCGTAAAAGTTCACGTTCGGATAGATATTGAAATTGTAGAACTTGTCGCTTGATTCGAACCCTTCAACCATATCCTGCCAGGGCCAAGGCTTGAGGTCGTAAGGCGAGTCCACATTCTGCGTGGCATCCTGCAACGAGGGCAACTCGAACGGCGCCGCCGGTTTGGCCGGTGACGCAATAGCTTCAGTGACAGCGGCCTGCCGCAGCAATGGCGCGAAGGTGCGCGGATGCAGGTAAGCGACATGATTGCCGTCAAGCACGTTCTCGAAATTGAGTTTCCAGTTGTAGCGCACAGGAAAGACTGTCTGCATGGAGGTCGATGAGAAATGCAACGACATCGCGCGCAACCGTTCGATATGCGCGGGCCGGAACTGTGACTCCAGCGGCGGCGGATCGTCCGCCAGATTCACGAACAGCAGGTTGCCGATTTCGGCCAGGGCGAACTCTCGCAATCCAAGTCCAACGCGCTGCTCGGCGGCGAACCGGTACAGCGTCTGTTCGTCCGGAATCGCCTTGACGCGGCCCAGTTGGTCATACGCCCAGCCGTGGTAGCGACACACCATGCGGCGCGTGCCCTGCGGCTCGAACTGGATCGGCATTTGACGGTGCGCGCACTGGTTCTCGAACACCCTGATCGTGCCGGCGCAATTCTGCAGCAGTAACGGTATGCCGCCGACAGCGCGCGTCAGGAATGCGTCCGGCCACGACAACTGCGTCTTCAAGCCCGCGAAAATCCAGATTGTCCGGAAAATCCGCGCCTGTTCGCGCTGGAACACCGCCGGATCGCAGTAGTCCGCATAAGCCAGCGTGGTGCGCATTGCTATTTGAACTCGAAACGCCGCGCCGGATTGCCGAATACCGTGATGCCGGGCGGCACATTGGCCACCACCACGCTGCCGGCGCCGATGATCGCACCGTCGCCCACCTCGATACCTGGCAGGATCGTAACGTGCGGGTGGATCACCACATCGTTGCCGACACGGGCGCCGCCGCCAACAAACACGAAACTGCCCACCTGGCTATAGTTGCCGATTCTGACATCGTGCCCGATGATCGAGGTCGAAAGCACATTGACGAATGATCCAAGCACGGTGTCCGGCCCTACGGTGGCGCGAATCTCGAAAATGCACCCGGGTCCGTGCACCACCCGCTCGCCAAAATTCACGTCAGTCTTCAAACTGATGAACTCAGCGCCTTTGGCAATCAGCGGCGCAGCGTAGCGGCGCCGCGCGGCGGGATCGCCCAGGGCGCACAGAAAGCGCTCGTCGCGGGCCGGAACGTGGGTATCCGGATCACCGACGATCGCACCCCACGGCCCGCCATACTCGCGCCGGCTGTCCAGAAACCCTTTGAATCCCCAGGATCGACCGTGATCGACGTCTGAACGCGCCAGGCTGGCGACGGTTCGCCCGAACCCACCGGCATTGATGATCAGCAAATGATCCATGATTCCCGTCCGACTTAAAACGTGACGCCGCCATCCATCACGATGGTCTGGCCGGTCATCCAGCGGCTGGCATCGGCAAGCAGATAGATGATGGCATTGGCGACATCTTCCGGCTCGCCAAGTCCGAGCGGATGCCGTTTGCGCTGCTCCTCAAGCCACTCGTTGGGCCCGGCGACCTGCGGGTCGACCCGTAACAACCGGGTTTCCACCAGATCGGGCGACAGGCAATTCACGCGAATGCCGCGTTTGGCCTGCTCCAGGGCAAGGCACCGTGCGGTCGCGCGCAGCGCGGCTTTGGTACCGGAGTAGATACCGACGCCATGCACACCAAGATGCGCGGCGGACGACGACATGAAAATGATCGACCCGCGCGGCCGGATCAGATTCTTGAACAGCAGCCGCTGAGTGAGCAATATCGGCGCATCGTAATTGATCGAAAAGACTTCGCGCAAGAAGCGTTCGGACACCATGCGGATCGGCGACAGCCCGCGCACACCGGCGCAATGGACCACGCCGTCAATTTCACCCGCTTCGTCGGCCAGGCGCCGCACATCCGCAGGTGCGGTGAGATCCCCCGCGATCGACCGGTGCCCGGCCCCCTCCATCCGCTGCAAGGTGCCATCGAGGTTCTCCTGGTTGCGCCCGGCGACCACCACCGTGGCGCCCATCTTCGAGCAGGAAATCGCAGCTTGTTCCCCGATGCCCGACGACGCGCCGGTCACCAGAATCACCTTGCCTGCCAGCGAAAAGGGGTTTCTCGACATCGATGAACCTAGTAGATGCTGACTGGAACCGTCAGCCCGCCATCGAGGATCAGCGTGCTGCGGGTGATCCACTTCGATGCGCCAGCCAGCAGAAACACGACCGCATTGGCCACGTCTTCCGGTTCACCCAGACCAAGTGGCGCCAGATCGTAATTTTGCTCGATCGAAGCGGCTCCGTTGTTGATCCCGTCAAGCAGCGGCGTGTTGACGTAACCGGGCGAAATGCAGTTGACACGAATTTTTTGCTTGCCGGCAAGCTCCAGACCAAGCGCGCGCGCGGCAGGAAACAACGCCCCCTTGCTGGCCGCATACATGCTGGTGGCGATCGTGCCGATATGGGCGGTGGTCGAACTGATGAAGACGATCGATCCGCCGTTGGCAATCTGGCGCTTGGCAAGCAGGCGCTGGGTGAGCAACACAGGCGCGTGAAAATTGGTCTTGAAAACCGTGTCGATCGATTTCTCGGACACCATGCGAAACGGCGCGATCATCGAAATTCCGGCGCAATGGGCCACGCCTTCGAGGACACCGCATTGCGACACCAGTCGGGCGATGGCTTCAGCGTCGGTCAAATCAGCGGCGACCGCCACGTGACCGTCGCCGGCGAGCGTACCAAGGGTTTTTTCCAGCCGCGCCGCATCGCGCCCGGTGATCACCACGCGGGCGCCCATGTTGGCGCACGAAATGGCGGTCTGCCGGCCGATGCCCGAAGAGGCGCCGGTGACCAGAACGTTTTTTCCCTCAAGACTGAAGGGGTTGAAACTCATGCTTCGATGAGCTCCGGAAATTTCGCACCATCGATGTCGATCAGACACTCGCCCCACGATAGCCCGATGCCGAATCCGGCCATCAGCAGCCGCTTGTTGCCGGCCTGCAGTTGCTCGCGAATGCGCGCTGTCATGGTGACCGGTATCGAGGCGCCGCTGGTGTTGCCAAAATCGTGCAGGGTCATCGGCACTTTTTCTTCCGGCAGGCGGAGCTTCTTGCGAATGGTGTCGTTGATCATGCGATTGGCCTGATGGAACAGGAAGTAATCGACCGACGCTGCATCGGCTTGTGCATAATCGAGCAGGCGGTTGATCGCCGGCGGCACCCGTTGCGTCGAAAAACTCAGAACGGCAGTGCCATCAAGCTGCAGGTCGTAGAGCGTGCGATTGATTCCGTTGTCGTCCTTGGTCGGCAGAAAATGATGCATCGACGGCGGCTCGCGGTGGCCACCGACCGGCAGGATGATCGCGCGGTATCCACTGCCATCGCTGTTGAGGTCGAAATGGATTGGTGCCGCCGAGGAATCGAACTCAAGGGCGGTGGCGGTGCCGGCGTCCGAGAACAGCGGGTCAAGCGCCGTCGCGCACTTGTCACCGACCAGCACCAGGCCCTTCTTGACTACACCGGCACTGATCATCGAGCCAAGCAGATTCAATGCGAACGGGTAGCCGGAGCATCCGAGGTTGACGTCGAACGCAATCGTCGCATGACTGAGTTTCAGACGGTCCTGCATGATGATCGCGGTGGCCGGAATCAGGTAGTCCGGCGATTGCGAGACGATGATCAACGCATCGATTTCGTCACGCTGCCAGTCAAGTTCGTCGATGAGTCGCTCGGCAGCAACGAACGCCAGATCCGAAAAGCATTGCCAAGGCTTGCACATGCGGCGCTGGTGGATGCCGACGTTGCGTATCAAACGCTCACGCTCGGCCAGCATGTGTGGCGGGCAATCGAGATTCGAGACGACTGTCTTGGGCACACAGGTGGCGAGCCCGCGATAGCCCACGTTGCGGAGTGTCGACAGGCCCATGCGCGCTTCCTAGTCCAGCAGGGCGAACAGATCTGCAATGGTCTTGCAGCCCTTGAGATCGTTGCCGCTGATGGATTTTCCGTATTCCATGTCAAACATGACGATCACGCCCAACGCCGCCAACGAATCCCATTCGGCCAGGCTCGCGAGCTCGGTTTCGCTGGTGATTTCAACCGGTTCCTGAAAATCCACGGCAGTCAGGAAATTTTCGGAAAACTGCTCGAAACCACTCACAACACTACCATTCGATGCCTGCATTTTCTGCCCCTTGTCATCATGTTAGCGAGAACTTACCTTCAAATGATTATGCCACATGGCCCTATAGGCTTTTTCGAGATTAGAAGCCATTTCCCCCCCGTTCATCGACGGACCCGCACGCATCCGCGCACGCAATTCCAACCGCAAAACGGCTAGTCGTTCAGGGTCCGCCGCGAGCCCGGATGCCGCCTCGACATACTGCTCCGCGGAACCGGTGCAGAGGTCTGCCAGTCCAACCGAGCCAAGCAGGCCCGCGGAGACGCGCCCGATCTCGTGGCCACTCGACATGCTGATCACCGGGACCGCCATCCACAAGGTGTGCAGCGTGGTGGTGCCGCCGTTATAGGGAAAGGGATCGAAGGCGATATCGGCCGTCGTCAGGAGCGCAAGGAACTTGTCGAGCGGCTTGAAACCTTCGACGACAATGCGTTGCACATCAATCCCCCGCGCGACGAATTTGCGCACAACCTCGGCGCGACCATTTGGCGTGTCACCGCCGGCCGCAACGACCAACAGTTCGGCGGTCGGCACACGCAGCAGGATTCGCGCCCAGACATCGATCACCTCGTCCGAAACCTTGGCCCAGTTGTTGAACGAGGCGAAGCGCAAATGGCCGCGCGCCAATGCCGGCGGCGGTCCCGGTTCCGGTGCATCCGGCGGCGCGGACCATGCCGCGGTGCTCGGCAAGCGCCAGATCGACTCCGAATAGTATTGCTCGCTGCCGGGCGGGCACAGTCCGGCGTCGCTGAGCCGGTAATCGATGGTCGCAAGGCCGGTGGTGTTCATGTAGCCGAACCAGGTCGCGCTGACCGGCGCCGGTTTGATTGCGAAAACCGGCAAGCGGTTGCCGCCGGTGTGCCCCGACAAATCAACGAGGATGTCAATCCTGTCATCGCGAATCCTGCGCGCCAAGGCTGCATCGTCGAGACTGTCGACCTTGACCCAATGATCGGACCAGGACGTGAGTCGCCTGGTGAAGCCGTCGCCCGGTCCCGCGTGATTGTCGTAACAGGTCACCTCGAAGTCGCGACGATCGTGGTTTTCCAGCACCGGCGCGAGGAAAAATGCCACCGAATGCGTGCGCAAGTCCGCCGATACGTAGCCGATCCGGAGCCGGCGATCGGGGTCGCGATCGCGATCAAGGTCATTGCCGTACGATGTCCGCGCCGCTGCGGTCCGGGCCTCCAGTGAGCGCCCCCAGGCGAAATGCTGCTCGGCGATCTGCGCACGGCTGAGACGGACATCATGATTGAGGATGAACAGGCGATTGCTTTGAATCGCATCCGCATCCGGATCGATGGCGATGGCACGCTCCATTTCGGCCAGCGCCAGCTCGATGTGGCCTTGCTGAAACAGGATGCCGCCGACGCAGGAAATCAGGTCCGGCCGCGGCTGCAACTCCGCGGCCATGCGAAACGACTGCAAGGCGCCTGCCAGATCGCCGAGCGAGCGCGCCGCCGCCGCACGGGTCACCCAGGCATCGACATGCCGTGGTGCGCGCGCCAGCAGTTCCTCGCACATGCTGATGGCCTCGGCGTGGTCGCCGGCCAGATGGTGCATGGCGGCGCGCCCATGCAAGGCCGGTATGGATCCCGGATCCAACGCAAGCGCGCGCTCGAAACAGATCGCAGCCTCGGCAAGCTCGCCGGTACCGTTTTGCGCAATGCCCTGCTCGACCCAGCGCGTCGCCAGCGTTGCAGGATCCTCCCCGGCGCCCGACCGCATGCGCTTGCCCAGCGCACCAAAGAGCCGTCCTAGCATGATCGATCCGCCCGCCGGGCGGGAACGCAAAAAGTTGCGGGCGGCGACCCGGATTGCGCAATCCCATGCATCAACTCATAGGCCGACTCCAGGTGTCGCGTGTACGAACCGGTATCGAACAGCGGCCCATGGGATCGGGCCCATGCGCAGCGTTGCCGCAACCGTGCCATGCGTGGTGCATCATGGGCCAGCGCGATTGCGAGGGCGCGATAGGCTTCGAGGTCGGCGCACACCAACTCGGCAAGCCCTGCGGCATGGAGCACACTGGCCGCGACCCGTGAGGAAAAACTGTCCCCGCTGGCAGTGATCAGCGGCAGGCCGGCGCCGATCGCATCGCTGGCGGTGGTGTGGGCGTTCACAAAATGGGTGTCGAGGAACAGATCCCCGAGCGACATGCGGGCGAGGTGTTGATCCCTGGGCAGCGCCGTCGCGAAAATCAGGCGCGTCGCATCGATTCCGTTTGCCTGTGCCGCACCGGCGAGGTTGGCGCGTGCCTCTTCGAGATCGGCGAGTATCCACATGACCGCGCCCGGCACCGCGCGCAGGATATCCATCCACACAGCGAACACCCGGGGTTCGATCTTGTAGGTGGAATTGAACGAACAGAACACAAACCCGGCAGCCGGAAGGCCTGCGGACTCGCGCGTCGGCGCGACCGTGACAGCGTGGCGCGCGTTGTCGGTGGGCTGATAGGTGTGAGGCAAGTAGACGATCTGCTCTGAGAAGTACTGCTCGGCGCCGGCCGGGATGACAACCGGATCGGCGATCAGGTAATCGATGAAATCCGCCGCCGCGCTGCCCGGATATCCGAGATAGCTCACCTGCAGTGGGGCGGGCCGCATGGCGGCTATTTCCGGGCGGCCGGCGCCCGCATAGCCGTTGAGATCGATCAGGATGTCGATGCCGTCATCAATGATCTTCTGGGCGACAAGCAGGGGCGCGAGCGAAACCATGTCGTGAAACTGGTCAAACAGGGAGACAACTTCGTCGCGCACACCGGATGCGTCGCGATGTCCGAGGGAATAGGCGAACAGTTCGAAACGCGTGCGATCATGGCGGGCCAGGACCCCGCGCAGCAGGTGCATGGTTGGATGGTTGTGAAAATCGGCAGAAACATAGCCAAGCCGAATCCGCCCCCCCGCTTCGCGGTTTGGCCGGCGTGCGAACTCGAGCCCCACCGATGCTGTGCGGGCCTGCATGACCTTGCCGCAGCGTCGCGCCTCTTCAAATCGCGCGCGCGGCGATACCGGCACACAGTCGGCCACCGCGGGTGCGAAAAGCGGCATCGCCGGCGGCGGGTTGCCGGCAGCAGACTTCTCGAAAACATCGACCAGCGCGGCAGTCGGGTAGCCCCAGTCGCAACGGCGCGCGCGCGCCATGTATCCAAGCAGCGGTATCGTCGTCGATTCGGGATCGAGTTCAGCCGCACGCCGGAGGCAGGCCGGTCCGTCGACTTCCGGCAGAAACGACTCGAGATCGGCCAACGCGATCCACAGTTGCGCAAGCGCCAGTCGGTCCGATTCGTCGGCGCCGGCGATCGCGCGTTGCAGCACATCGAATGCGGCAAACGGATCGCCGAGAGAAAGGTGGATTTCCTTGAGGTTATGTGCGACGGTAGCCAGTCCGGGAGCATCGCGTGCTGCCGCCACGAACGCGGCACGGGCATCAGCCAGCCTGCCACAACGCCAAAGCGCCAGGCCAAGGTTTGCCCGCATGGCCACATTAGACGGGTCGAGTTCCACTGCACGCGAGATCACACGGGCGGCCGCCGGATGATTGCCCTGCTGCAATTCGACCAATCCAATCAGATGCAAGGCCTCTGCGTTCAGCGGGTCGGCTGCCAGGTATTCATCAAGCATGGAGCGCGCGGCGTCGATGCAGCCACCCCGGATCAATTCGCCGACCCGCGCCAAGTCCGGCGAGTCGGTAACGGTCGCCGCTCCGGAGCCAAATACGTGCCGATAAAGGGTCTTGAGCACTGCGCGACCCGGTCAACGACTGCCGTTGACCTTCTGAGACTTCCGCGGGAATAGCGACGTAGCGAAAGACCCGCGAATGACGGGGATTCCACCCGACGCGCCAATCGTCGAAATTGCGTTGCGCGACATTGGAATGTCCATGCGTTTCGATGGCGATCAGGTTTTCCGATCCAGCGTCAAAAAAAAGCCCCTCTTGCGAGGGGCTCTTTTCGTGACTACTACAATTAACGGCAGGTAGCAGGCATGTACTTCGACGGCGTACCCGAGCAAATCCAGGTGATCGTGCCGGTGGTGCTGTTGTAGTTCGGTGTGATCGTGATGGACACCATCTGACCAATCGAAGTGGCCGCCGTGTTGCCGTTGATGGTGATCAAGCCGGCATTGGTAACAGTACCGCTTGAAATCTTGCCGACGGTGTTGAAGGTAAGGCCAGACCCGGCCATGGTGGAATCGTTGTCAGTCTGAAACTTTTCCGAAATTGCCGTGCGATACGAACTGCCGGCAAGAATCAACTCCGACACCTTCGCGCGAATCGTGTAGTCCTGATACGCAGGCAACGCGACGGCTGCGAGAATGCCGATAATTGCCACCACAATCATCAGTTCGATGAGCGTGAAACCCTTTTGAAACTGCGTCTTGGTCATTTGCAAACTCTCCTGTCAAAAATGGGAATGCCGTCTTGGCCCTGAATGTAATACAAGATACGTGCCAGACATCAAGTCATTGAAAACAAATATTTTTTCTTATTCCAATGGCATGGCGCCTGGCAATTTTGCGCCGCACATGTGACAAAGATCGTCACTTTGAAACGCAACAGCGATCTTGTCGGCCGATCGACGACACAAAGATGTCGCTCGACCTTGACCAGCATATCGTTTATCGTCGAAAGGCAGAAACAGGAGAAGAACTGGAAGAATCCGCCATTTCCGCAATTTCACAATCGGTGCGGCGACCTGCCACTCTCCGGCCCCGGCAAGTGCGGTTGATTCCGCGCGTCAATCGCGCGACAAACAATGCGGTGCGGGGCGTTTCCAAGATAGCGCGAACCCTGGCCGCGACGCGCCAATTCGTGCGCCAACGGGGTACGGGATTTGTCCACGGCGTGGCCGGCAAACGCGGCACGCGTTTGCAAAGTGTGGTTACCGCCACGCCCGCGCCCACAATACTAGAACGGGAATGTGCACGATCTCACCAAGCCGGGCCGCATTCCGACTCAGGCGCGCGGGCGCCAAGCAATAAGGTTTTCCCTGACGGTATCGATCACGCCATCCCAATCCCCTGCCTGGGCCTGCCGAAAAATCTTCATCGATGGATACCACGGCGAGTCGTCACGCCCGACCAGCCAGCGCCAGCAATTGTCATACCGATTCAACAGCCAAACCGGCTTGCCCATGGCGCCCGCCAAATGTGCAACCGCGGTGTCGACCGAAATGATCAGGTCCAGATTGGCGACCAGCGCGGCGGTATCAGAGAAATCATGCAACTCCTCAGTGAAGTCGATCAGGTCGGGCCCGCGCCATCCGGACGAGCGCAACTCGGATAGCTGGCTGATCGCCAGTTCGCCTTTTTGCAGGCTGTAGAACCGCACACCTGGCAGGTCGAGCCCTGCCAGATGCCTTGGATGCATGTTGCGCCGCTCATTGGTGGCCCAGGTGTCCGGCAACTCGGGGCGAAAACCGCCAGACCACACAAGGCCAACGGCAATTCGCGCGTCGAGCATGAGCCGCTTTTTCCACCTTTCGGCTTTCGCGAAGTCGCTCGCGAGATACGCCGCATGCACAGGAATGGTCTGCACAGTCGTCTTGAAGGCCAGCGGCAGACTCAGCAACGGGCAGCGAACATCAAATTCCGGCAAGGCATCGCCCTGCGCCACCACTTCTGCCACACCATCGAGCCCTGCGAGCAATGCGACCAGCGGCGCCTGCGCCTCGATCACAACACGCGCACCCAGCGCATTGACCCGCCCGGCATATCGGCAGAATTGCAGGGTGTCCCCCAGACCTTGCTCACACTGCAGAAGGATTGTGCGCCCCTGCAGAGAGGTCTCCCCCAACCACAGGGGTTGCACAAGTTCCCGCCGCCGAATGCCCAGATCGGGATTCTCCCAGCGCCATTCGAATTCCCGCCAGCCGCGCTCGAAATCCCCCGACTGCAGCAAGCACAACCCGAGGTTCCAGTGCGCCTGCGCGTAACCCGGTTCAAGCGCAATCGCCTGTTCGTAACTCCGCCCGGCGTCAGCCAATGCAGTCCGTTCGGCCAGAACCGCGCCGCGGTTGTACCACGCCTGTGCGAAGCCGGGATTGATGGCGACTGCTCGGTCCAGGAAGGGCAACGCTGCGTCAAGCTGGCCAAGTTCGGCATGCAGGGTGGCGCAATTGTTGCAAGCCTGAAAATCACCTGGCGCGATCGCAATTGCCCGCTCATAGCTTGCCAGCGCCTCCTGGCGGCGACCAAGTCGCTGCAAAACAACGCCCCGGTTGTAGAAGGCATCTGCGAACATCGGCTCAACCTCGAGTGCCGCGTCACAAGCCTCCAGGGCCTCGGTCGCGCGCCCGAGCGACATCAAGGCATTGGCGCGCTGGTTGAGCACTGCCGCGTCGCGCGCCTGCAACCGCAACGCGCGGTCGAAATGCGCAAGCGCCAGGGCAGGCTGATTCTTCGCCAGAAGATCCGTGCCGCGCGACAGGAAATTCGCTGCCATTTTTGTCGCACCAGGCAACCAACTGGGCATTCGCTCAACAAGCTGGTCGAAAAAGTTCATCGGGCTGCTGCCCCCAATCCCAATCACATTGTTCGTCGATTCTGATGCAATCGAACCAGCCTCTTAATAACCAAAAACGCTTTTCAACTCAAATATCGTTATTGGACGGTTATATCATACCCCCCTATCATCCGCCATCGCCTGTTATCTGCCGCTCTGCCATCGGGAGTTCGGATACCGGCCGCATGCAATGGAGCAAAGACCGCAATGTACCGCTACGACCAGATCGACCAAACCCTTGTCAACGAACGGGTTGCCCAGTTCCGTGACCAGACCAGCCGTTTCCTTGCCGGCGAATTGAGCGAGGACGAATTCCGGCCCTTGCGCCTGCAAAACGGGCTGTATATCCAGCGCCACGCGCCGATGTTGCGGGTGGCGATACCCTATGGCCTTCTTTCATCGCGCCAACTGCGCATGCAGGCGCATATCGCACGCACTTACGATCGCGGCTACGGTCATTTCACCACACGCCAGAATATCCAGTACAACTGGCCGCTCCTCGAGAATGTTCCGGACATTCTGGAGTTGCTGGCGCAAGTCGACATGCATGCGATCCAGACCTCGGGGAACTGTATTCGCAACACCACCTCCGACCAGTTCGCAGGCGTTGCCCACGATGAGGTGATCGACCCCCGCCCGTATTGCGAACTGATTCGCCAGTGGTCGACATTTCATCCGGAATTTGCCTACCTGCCGCGCAAGTTCAAGATCGCCGTCTCGTCGTCGGTCGAAGACCGCGCCGCCACCTTTGTGCATGATATCGGCCTGCACATTCTGCGCAATGCGGCGGGTGAAATCGGCGCCCGTGTGATCGCAGGCGGCGGTCTCGGCCGCACGCCGGTGATCGGCACGGTGATCCGCGAATTCATCCCGCGGGGCGAACTGATCAACTATCTTGATGCCATCCTCCGTGTCTACAACCGGTTTGGCCGCCGCGACAACAAATACAAGGCGCGCATCAAGATCCTGGTGCGCGAACTGACCCCCGCAAGATTCACCGCCGAGGTCGAGGCCGAATGGGCGCAACTGAAAGATGGTCCGGCATCCGTGCCGGACGCGGAATTCGAACGCCTTGAAGCGTTCTTCGTGCCGCCGGCATACGAAACCCTCGCCGCGGCTGACGCCGGCTTCGAGCGTCACAAGCAGGAGGATCGCGCCTTCGCTCGCTGGATCGCTCAAAACACCTTCGGTCACAAGGTCCCCGGCTACAAGGCGGTGACACTGTCGTTGAAAGCGCCTGGAGTGCCGCCAGGCGACGCCACCGCAGATCAAATGGAATCGGTTGCCGACCTGGCCGAGCGTTTCAGTTTTGACGAGATCCGTGTTTCGCATGAGCAAAACCTGATCCTTGCGGATGTACGGCAGGCGGATCTCTACACCTTGTGGCAGGAAGCCCGCAAGGCCGGCCTGGCCACTTCCAACGTCGGCCTCATCACCAATATCATCTGCTGCCCGGGGGGCGACTTCTGCTCGCTGGCCAATGCCAAGTCGATTCCGGTGGCAGCCGACATCCAGTCGCGCTTCGAGGACCTGGATTTCGAACACGATCTCGGCCCGATCGACCTCAACATCTCAGGTTGCATCAATGCCTGCGGCCATCATCATGTCGGCCACATCGGGATTCTCGGTGTCGACAAGGACGGCTCGGAGTGGTACCAGCTGACACTCGGCGGCTCGCAGGGCAATCAGGCGGCGATCGGCAAGATCATCGGCCGCTCGTTTGCCGCCGACGAAATCGCCGATGCCATCGAAAAGGTCATCGACGTGTATGTCGAACTGCGCCACACCCAGAACGACATCAGCGAAACCTTTGTCGATACCGTGCGCCGGGTCGGGCTCGATCCGTTCAAGGCGCGCGCCTACGGCACACCTGCACTGAAGGTGGCGTGAATGACGAATCGAATCATTCTTGATGGCCGCATCGTCGATGATGCCTGGCAGATTGTCGAAGACGGTGCCGCGTTTCCACCTGCCGGCGACATCGTGGTATCGCTCGCCGCCTGGCAGGAACAGTGTGCGCAGCTTGCGACTCGCAATGGCCGTACCGGGGTCTGGCTGAAACCCGATGACGAACCCGGACTGCTCGCAAGCGACGTTTCCACACTGCCGCTGATCGCCGTACTGTTTCCCCAGTTCGCCGATGGTCGCGGCTATTCAACAGCGCGCCTGCTGCGCCAGCGCTACGGTTACAGCGGCGAATTGCGTGCCATCGGCGAGGTATTGCGCGACCAGTTGTTTTACCTGCGGCGGGTCGGTTTCAATGCCTTTGCGATCAAGCAGGGCAAGAGCATCGAAGATGCGCTCAAGGCGTTTGGCGATTTCTCCGAGTCCTACCAGTCGTCGGTAGATCAACCGGTCCCGCTGTACCGCCGCCGTTTGCAGGATTCACCGGCATGACCATGAGCGGCAGGATCGCGCAGGCGGCTAACTTGCTCAGGCAGGCCGAGGCGACGGGCAGCGCGGTCTTTTCGACCAGCCTTGGCCTCGAAGACCAGGTCGTCACCGACCTGATCATGCAACATGCACCCGGTATCACGCTCCTCACACTCGATACCGGTCGCCTGCCGCCGGAAACCTACGAACTGCTTGCGCGCACCGAAAGGCACTACAGGCGACGCATCGAAGTGTTGTTCCCGGAACGCGACGCGGTCGAGCAGTACATCCGTTACAACGGCATCAATGGCTTTTACGAGAGCGTGACCCAGCGCAAGGCTTGCTGCGAAGTACGCAAGACATTGCCCCTGAAGCGCGCTCTTCAAGGCAAGCGTGCGTGGATTACCGGCCTGCGCCGCGCGCAGGCGATCACCCGCAGCAATCTGGCCGAGAGCAGTTTTGATCAGGATCATCAATTGCAGAAATTCAATCCGTTGATTGATTGGGCACTCGATGATCTGCTCGCCTATGTCGAGGACCATGCCGTTCCGGTCAATCCGTTGCACGCCAGGGGCTATCCGAGCATCGGCTGCGCGCCCTGCACCCGCGCGGTCGAGGCCGGAGCCGATGTGCGCTCCGGTCGCTGGTGGTGGGAGGCGGCGGACACACGGGAATGCGGGTTGCACCTCACACCCGCAGGCAGGCCGCTGCCGACGGCGCCGGCGCTTGGCGCGTGAACCCACTTATCGACTCCCTGCACCATGAAACCTGTTGAACCGCTCTCCATCCAGATCAACTCGCGCCACCTTGATTGGCTTGAATCCGAGGCCATCTACATCATGCGCGAGGTCGCGGCCGGTTGCGCCAATCCGGCACTCCTTTTCTCCGGCGGCAAGGATTCGCTGGTGATGTTGCGTCTGGCCGAAAAGGCGTTCCGGCCGGCGCGCTTTCCGTTCCCCCTGTTGCATGTGGACACCGAACACAATTTCCCGGAGGTCATCGCCTTTCGCGATGCGCGTGCCGCCGAACTGGGGGAACGCCTGATCGTGCGGTCGGTCGGCGATTCGATCCGGCGCGGCACGGTCAGGCTGAAATCGGCATGCGATTCGCGCAATGCGGCGCAATCGGTCACCCTGCTCGAGGCGATCGAGGAATTCGGTTTTGACGCCTTGATGGGCGGTGCCAGGCGCGACGAGGAAAAAGCGCGTGCCAAGGAACGGATATTCTCCTTCCGCGATGCATTCGGCCAATGGGACCCGAAGGCGCAGCGGCCCGAACTGTGGAGCCTGTACAACACCCGCGTTCACCCCGGCGAACACATGCGCGTGTTCCCGATCTCCAACTGGACCGAGCTTGATGTCTGGCAATACATTGCGCGCGAAAATCTGGCACTGCCATCGATCTACTACGCGCATGAACGTCAGGTGATCGAGCGCAATGGTCTGCTGGTCCCGGTGACGCCTTTGACGCCGACCAGGCAAGGTGAAGCCGCCGCCCCTCGCATGGTGCGCTTTCGCACCGTCGGAGACATTACCTGCACTTGCCCGGTCGCGAGCTATGCGGCGACGGCGGACGAGATCATCGCCGAAACCGCGATCGCGGTGATCACCGAGCGCGGCGCCACCCGTATGGACGATCAGACCTCCGAAGCGTCGATGGAGCGGCGCAAGAAGGAAGGCTACTTTTAAGTCTGCGGGAATGTACACCCCGTTTGCCAGTGGGCATTCGATCGGGCGCAGCGCGGTTGGCCTTGCGGGCCGCACGGGCTGCGGCAATACCCTACATGGAAGAAGCAAACAATGACGACCACCATCACCGGGACCGCTGAAGCGGCAAGGGATGCGACACCGCCAACCGACCAGACGGTTCTGCGCTTCATCACCGCCGGCAGTGTCGATGACGGCAAGAGCACCTTGATCGGACGCCTGCTCTACGACAGCCGTGCGATTTTCGCCGATCAGCTGGCAGCGCTGTCGCGTGCCAAGCACAAGCGTGCCCATCTCGACCACGCAGGCGAGTCGATCGACCTCGCGCTCTTGACCGACGGCCTCGAAGCCGAACGCGAGCAAGGCATCACAATCGACGTCGCGTATCGCTATTTCGCCACGCCAAGGCGCAAGTTCATCATTGCCGATACCCCCGGCCACGAGCAATACACGCGCAACATGGTGACCGGCGCGTCGACCGCCGACGCCGCGGTGATCCTGATCGACGCCACCCGCGTCGCCAATGGCGAACTTCTTGCGCAAACCAAACGCCACACCATGCTTGCCGCATTGCTCGGCATTCGACACCTGATCGTGGCAATCAACAAGATGGATCTGGTCGAATTCAGCGAGGAGCGCTTCGAGCAGATTCGCACCGCCTATCTGCAGTTTACGAAGCAGCTTGCGAACCGTAACATTCACTTTATTCCCTTGTGTGCGCTCAATGGCGACAACGTCGTTCAGCGCTCGGCGGCGATGCCCTGGTACCAGGGCCCGGCCTTGCTTGCCCTGCTCGAAGACCTGCCTGCAGCGGCAGGCGAACGGGCCTTCGGCTTGCGATTCCCGGTCCAGTACGTGCTGCGTGCCGACGGGCACAAAGCCGACGATTTTCGCGGCTACGCCGGCCGCGTCGAGGCGGGCATGGTTAAAAGGGGCGACCCGGTGCTGGTCCTGCCGGCCGGCGCCGGCGCGCGGATCGCCGCGATCCGTTCAGGCGATCGCGACGTCGACGAAGCCGTTGCCGGCGATTCAGTCACGCTTCTGCTCGACCGCGATCTCGACGTCTCGCGCGGCGATACCATCGTCGCGCCGGGATCGGGCGCGCGCATCACCAAAGACATCACCGCCGACCTCTGCTGGCTCGACAACGAACCGTTTGCCGCGCAACGCAAGTACCTGCTGCGTCAGACCACCCGCACGGTGCCGGCGAGGGTCGCTGCGATCGAATCGCAACTCGACATCCGGACTCTGCAAAACATGCCGGCAGGATCAAGCCTGTGCATGAACGACATCGCGCGCGCGCGCTTCTGCCTTGGCCAGCCGATCGTCTGCGACCTGTTCGACGAACATGCGATCACCGGCGCATTCGTCCTGATCGATTCCGCCACCAATCAGACCGCGGCCGCCGGCATGATTCGCGCGGTGCGGCCGTGAGCACCGTGTCCGGCATCGTATACCTGGTCGGCGCCGGTCCCGGCGCACCGGACCTGATCACCCTGCGCGCCGCGCGCCTGATCGAATCCGCCGATATCATGTTCTTTGACGCGCTGGTGCATCCGGATACGGTCGCCCTCGCCACACATGCCGAAAAGGTTGCGGTGGGCAAGCGCTGCGGCGCGCATTCGGCGGCACAGCGTTTCATCAACAAGCGCCTGATTGACGCCGCCGGCAAGCATGCACGGGTGGTGCGCCTGAAAGGCGGCGACCCGATGCTGTTTGGCCGCGCCCAGGAGGAAATCGACGCGCTGACCGGCGCCGGTGTGGCCGTCGAGATTGTTCCTGGCGTCACCGCCGCACAGGCGGCCAGCGCGGATCTCGGCGTTTCGTTGACCCGCCGCGGCATCAGCCGTTCAGTCGCCTTCGCCACGCCACGCGTCGGCCGCGACGAACAGCCGTCCGATTGGGCCACCAGCCTGGCACATGCTGACACTGGCGTGCTGTATATGGCGGCGCATGAAGCGCGCGAGGTCGCCACCGCACTGCTCGCCGCCGGGCGCCCGCCTGGATTGCCGGTGGCGATCGTCGAGTCCGCATCCCTTGCAAGCGCGCGCAGCTTCACAACCTTGGGCAAACTCGCCGATGTGGGATTGAACCCAGGCCAGGGACCGACCATCATGCTGTTTGGCGAAGTTTTTCGTGCAGCGCTTGAGTCGGCGGCACGAGCCCATCAGGTGGCGGCCACGCGCGGCGTTGCAGCCCTATAGGCGCACGCGAACGGTTCAATCCTGCGTACCACCAACCGCCGTCGCGCTTGCCGGCCCGGCACTGGCCAGGCCGGTGGTGTATCTTGCACGCCAGGTGCTGCGGGAACCCGTCTCAACTTGTTCCGCAAGACGGATTCACGCTCATTGCTTCGCGGCTCCGAAACCAATTCTCCGCATCCACTGTTCCCGCCATGTCCAACACCATCCTTGAGCAGGCGAAAGCCGCCGCACGCAAGCAAAGCTCTCCTTATGCTGGCGACCTTACGCCACTAGAAGCCAGCCAGCTGCTGGCCGCAGGCGCGGGCCGTGTCATCGACGTTCGCAGCCGCTACGAGTGGGAGTTTGTCGGCCGGATCGACCCGAGCACCCTGATCGAATGGCGAATCTATGAAGCGGAGGGTCCGGCCGGCATTCGCAGTCGGCCCAATGAACACTTTGTCGAACAACTGAAGCGCCAGGCCAAGCCGGAAGAAACACTGCTCTTTCTGTGTCGCAGCGGTGTCCGTTCGCAAGGCGCCGCAGCGGCGGCCACCGAAGCGGGTTTCCCCAATGCCTTCAACATTCTCGAAGGTTTCGAGGGCAACCCGGACCAGCAGAAGCATCGTGGCAGTGTAGGCGGCTGGCGCAAACACGGATTGCCCTGGATTCAGGGTTGAGATTGGAACCAGGCGGCAAGTTGCCGCCAGGAATTGGTCGATTCGAGCAGCTTCGAGGAAACTTGCCGAATCCGGCATCATCCAACAGCGACAATCCGGCGCAGCAAAACCAATGACACGTCTTTCCACTCGCACCTGCTTCACCATCGGCTTTGCTGCCTGTGCGGCGCTCCTTGGCTTCGCGCTCTACCTGCAGTATTTCGCCAAGCTCGAACCCTGCCCGCTGTGCATGCTGCAGCGGGTGGCGTTCATTTTCCTGGGCTTGGTGTGCCTGATTGGTGCCGTCCACAGCCCGCGGCGTACTGGCGAACGGGTTTACGCAGGCCTGGCCACGGTGACAGCGGCGACCGGCGTCGGGCTCGCCGCCCGCCATGTTTGGTTGCAGTACAACCCGCCGCAATTCGCCTCCTGCGCCGGCGACCTGTATTCGCAACTCGAACGCCTGCCGCTCGGGCGGGTCATCGCCAACGCGATCCGCGCCACCGGCGATTGCGCCAAGGTCGACTGGACCATGTTGCATCTGTCGATCGCCGAATGGTCTTTGCTCTGGTTTGCCGTGTTTACCGTGTGCGCTGTGTTCCTGCTGTTCCGACCTAGCCCGTCGACCTGAGATTGCACAAGTTCATCGCTGGCGCAGGCGCAAAGGATCGAGCAACGATGAAAGCCCGTTGTGGTCGACTTCGTGCATCAGGGCCAGCAGGCGACCGATTTCACCCTTCGGAAAACCTTCACGCGCGAACCAGTTCAGGTAGGGACCCGGCAAGTCGGCAATCAGGCGCCCCTTGTACTTGCCATACGGCATGACGCGCTTTACCAGCAGGAGGAGATCTTCGGGGTCCATCGGCAATCAGGGATAGCGGCCTGATCGTGGCTAGTGGGCTGGCGCCGCATTGCGGGGCGATTGCGGCGCCCGCGGATTGAACCAGAAAGCGCGGGCCTGCGCTCCGGAATAGGCCACAATAACGTCCCGCCAGCATTGCCTGATGTGATTTCCCGAATAGTCACGCCATGACCGACACCATACTTCTCGCCACCCGATTGCCGCCGGCACAACTCACCGTCCTGGCGGAACGATACGAGGTGCTCGGCCCGTTGCTGCCCCCCGTCAGCGAGACCGTCAAATCGCTCTCCAGGGCGGAGGCCGAGCGGGTGCGCGCCATCATCAGCATGGGTTCGGTCAACATACCCGCCAGCACACTCGAGCTGTTTCCGCGCTTAGGCCTCATCAGTTGCCTGGGCAGCGGCTACGAAGGGGCGCCGGTTGTCGCGGCGCGCCAGCGCGGCATCGAGGTCACCCACAGCCCGGCGGTGAACGCCTCGGCGGTGGCTGACCTGGCGTTGGGCCTGATGATCTCCAGCATCCGCAATTTCGACGTCGCGCGCGACTACCTGCGGGCTGGGAAGTTCCAGGGCAATGCCGGCGTCCGCCTGCCCGCGGTACGTGGGCTGACCGGCCGCAGGTTAGGCATCTATGGCCTGGGTGCGATCGGGCTGCAGATCGCGCGCCGCGCGGCTGCCTGCGAGATGGAAATCGCCTACCACAATCGCAATCCGCGCTCCGACGTCGCCTATCCGTGGCATCCGACCCTGGCCGCGCTGGCCGAATGGGCCGACGTGCTGATGATCGCGGTTCGCGCTGACGCCTCCAATCGTCAGGCGGTCAACCGCGGGATTCTCGCTGCGCTGGGGCCGGAGGGCATTGTGGTCAACATTTCCCGCGGGTCGGTGATTGATGAAGCGGCCCTGGTGAGCGCATTGCAGGACGGCGTGATCCGCGGCGCCGGGCTTGATGTCTTCGAACACGAACCACAGGTGACTCCAGCGCTTTTCGATCTTGGCCATGTGGCGCTGACACCGCATATCGCCGGCAACACCTATGAAGCGCAAGCCGCGATGTACGCCCTGGTGCTGTCGAACCTGGAGGCGTTTTTCGCCGGTCGTGCGCTGCCGACACCGGTGCCGGCGTGATGCCTTCAATTCCTGTCACTTGCGCCAGGATTCCGCCCGCATGACTTCGCGCATCGCCAGTTATCACGCCCACATCTACTATGACGTGGCCAACACACGGCGCACCGCCGAACTGCTGCGAGAACAGATCGCCCTGCATTTCTCGGTGCGCCTTGGCCGCTGGCACGATGTGCCGATCGGCCCGCACCCGCAGGCAATGTATCAAGTGGCCTTCCTGCCGGAGCTGTTTGCGACCCTCGTGCCCTGGCTGATGCTCAATCGCTCCGATCTCGCCATCCTGGTTCACCCCAACACCGGCGCACCACGCGACGACCACCTGGTGCACGCGCTGTGGATGGGGCAAGTTCTGCCTCTGGATGGCAGCGTGCTCAAGTCGGTGGAGGATGTGGCGGAAATGGAAACCGAACCGAACACCAACCCGTCCCGAACGCCGACCTGAGGCGCAAGTGCCGCCACAGCGGTGCGCCAGCCGCGGCCGGCGCTTCACCTGGCGCCCGCTATCCAGTGACGGCTGCGTCGAGATTTTCCTGGTCGCTCGACATCGCCGCAGTCCGGCCGGTGCCGCTGCTGCTCCAGACTTGTGCGCCGTCGACGAGCACTTTGAGTTCGTCGCGTGCGAATCGCACCCATGGTTCGCCATGGGTCAGGGGCGCGGTGGCTACCAGCAGCATGTGGTCACCGTTGCGGTTGGCTTCGCCGAGATTGATGCTGAGGTCCTGGTCAATCAGCCTGACTTCGGAAAACGGATGCTGCCGGCTCATCCAGGTCAGGTCGGTGGAACAGTGCGCGAACAGCGCCTCGCCGTTGCCCAGCAAAAAATTGAAGACGCCATGCTCGGCAACCCGCGGCGCCAATTCCGCGAGAGCTTCGGCGATTTGCCACCACCCAGGCCGCGCGCCACCTCCGAACCGGGCACGCAATTGCTGCAGAAGCCAGCAAAACGCACGCTCGCTGTCGGTACTGCCCACCGGCTCGTAGTCGCCATTGAGCCGCGGCCGAAACTCCTTGAGGTCGCCATTATGGCAAAAGGTCCAGTGCTGCCCCTTCCATTCGCGCACGAACGGGTGGCTGTTCGACAAGTGCACCGGGCCCTGCGTGGCTTTGCGGATATGTGCAAGCACTGTACGCGACCGGATTGGATTGTGGCGCAGAAATTCCGCCAACGGCGAGTCACTGGCACGCCGGTCGTCGATGAACACGCGGCAGCCGCTGGCGTCGTGAAAGGCAATTCCCCAGCCGTCAACGTGTTCACCGGTATTGCCGCCGCGTGCGGAGAAACCCGCGAACGAAAACGTCACCGCCGTGGGAGCACTGCTGGAGAGGGCGAATAGCTGGCACATGGTGTTCCAACAATGCAGCAACCGGGCACCGAACGATCTTCGGAAAAGCTGTGGAAACAGCCGTTTCAGATAAACATGCCCGGCCTTGATGCGCATGAATGATTGCAATGAGGCTGGCGCCGCGATCCGCATGGCGCGCGTTCCTGCCGCTTCGGCCGCATCAAAAGGCCTGGTCAATCGCCCGATTGCGCCGGAATCCGCTAAAATTCTCGTTGGGCGAATACGGTGGCAACATCCTTCGCCCGGCCCTGACAAAATCGTTTAGTCCGCCCATAAGCAACGGCGGCTTGACTCCCTCGACGCGCCGGTTAAGCTTGCGACATCGGCCAGTGCCAAGGACACCTGTTTCATGACCCACATAGTCACCGAATCCTGCATCAAGTGCAAATACACCGATTGTGTCGATGTTTGTCCGGTCGATTGCTTTCGC
>JANPGJ010000084.1:0-3378 GCA_031423955.1 Burkholderiales bacterium | reverse complement strand
GGCGGCCTCGGCATCTTCCCAACCGGGACGGGTGCCGCCTTTGCCCATGTAGGCGTCGGCATTCGGCCAGTCGAGCGACGCATTGGCGGCGATCGGCAGATCGACCGCGAGTTCCATCTCGAGCGTGACCGCACCCAAGGCGAAACCGCGGCGTGAGAAAGGCAGCGCCAGCACGCCTTTGTCCGCGCGCGCCACACCAGCGCGTTGTGCAAGTGTTTCGAGCACCACTTGCGTGGCACCGGCGACATGCCCGCACGCGGCAAAACCCAGGGTGCGCACGTAACCTGCCAGCACGACCGCGACTTCTGCCGCGCGAGCATCGGTGCGCGCCTGGTTGCAGCCTTGAATCCAGGTTGCGCCCGGCTCGCCGGGATTGGGCTCGCGCCCGAACTCGACCGCGAACACCAGCGCGAAGCCGTGCCGCGGCGCGTCGGCCGCCTGCCAGTCGCCTGGTTCGAGCGCGCACACGCCGGCCAGTGTGACATCGAGAAAATAGGCCGAGGCCTTGAGGTTGCGCGAGCGCGTACTCAGGTCGTCGGGAATCGGTGCGCGCGCCCGCGCCGGTTCGCCGGCCAGGTATTGGGCGAACAGTGCCTGGTATTCGGCAAGGGCATGGTTGACGCCGTCCGGCCCGGCGGCGCGGGCATCGGTCGGGACACGAGCATCCTGTGGCGCAGCGGCGGCGTCGCGCGCGAGCAACTCGGTGGGCAGGATGCCCATATCGAAATGACGATCGCGATTCGAAAACAGGCGGGACATGGGCGTCCAAACGGTTGCAAAGCAGTTGCCAATGTTAGCCGTTCGCCGTCAAAAACATTTTCCCAGGCGTTCGTCAATCGCACCGGCCGCGACGCGGCTGGAGGGCTGCGGATTATGATGCGGGTGTGATGCCTGTTTTGGCTGCGCGTTCGCGACACCGGGAGACAACAATGACTATCAAATTCAGCGCGGCGATCGCGATCGCTCTGCTTTTCGGAGTCGCCGGATCCGCACATGCACAGCCCTACCCCAACCGCCCGATCCGCTTCATCATTCCCTTCCCGCCCGGCGGCGGGCTCGACCATACCGCGCGCTCAATCCAGCCCAAGCTGCAGGAACTGCTGGGCCAGCCGCTGGTGATCGAGAACAAGGCCGGGGCGGCCGGGATTGTCGGCGCCGAATTCGCCAAGAACCAGGCGCCCGACGGCTACACCGTCTTTCTGGGCAACACCGGCACCATGGGCCTGTATCCGGCGCTGTACCAGAAGCTGCCGTACGACGCGGTCAAGGACTTCGCGCCAGTCGGGCAACTGATCTCCAACACCCTGGTGGCGGTGACCGGCGCGCAGGTGCCGGCCAACACCTTGCAAGAATTCATCGCCTGGGCCAAAGCCAACCCTGGACGCGTGTCGTATGCCTCCGGCGGCAGCGGCGCCATCACCCACCTGGCCGGCGAAATGCTTAAAAGCCAGACCGGCATCGACATGCTGCATGTGCCGTACAAAGGCAGCGCGCCGGCGGTCACTGATCTGCTGGGCGGCCAGGTGCATCTGCTGATCGATGTGGCGGCGGTGTCGCAACAGCATGTGAAGGCCAGCAAGCTCAAGGCCCTGGCGGTCACCAGCAGCAAACGCAACGCCGCCTTTCCGGAACTGCCGACCTTCGAGGAAGCCGGTATCAAGGGTTATCAGGCGATCGGCTGGCAGGGTCTGCTGGTGCCCACCGGCACACCGCGCGGGGTGATCGACCGGCTGGCCGATGCGCTGCAAAAAACCATGGCCGACCCTGCGGTGAGGGAAAAATTCCTGGCCGTCGGCTCGGAAGCCACGCCTACCGGCCCGGAGGCCTTCGGCGCTTTCATCCGCGCCGAGATCGAGAAATGGGCGCGCATCGGCCGTGCCGCCAACGTGAAGATTGAATAAGGGATTCCTCATGACACGCCCGATTTCCGAACTACGCAGCCAGCGCTGGTTCGCCGCCAACGATTTCCGCAGCTTCGGCCATCGCCAGCGCCTGCAGCAGACCGGGCTGCGGCGCGAAGACTTCATGGGCAAGCCGGTGATCGGCATCGTCAACACCTGGAGCGACATCTCGCCCTGCCACGCGCACCTGCGCGAACGCGCGGAGTCGGTCAAGCGCGGCATCGTCGCCGCGGGCGGGCATCCGATCGAGATGCCGGCGCTGTCGCTGGGCGAGGTGATGGTCAAGCCCAGCACCATGATGTATCGCAACTTCCTGGCGATGGAGTGCGAGGAGCTGCTGCGTTCGCACCCGATCGATGGTGTGGTGCTGATGGGTGGCTGCGACAAGACCACGCCAGGCCTCCTGATGGGTGCCATCAGCATGGACCTGCCGGCGATCTTTTTCCCGGCCGGCCCGATGTTGAACGGCCAGTGGCGCGGTGAGCGCACCGGCGCCGGCACCCACACCAAGAAATACTGGGAAGAGCTGCGTGCCGGCAACATCAGCCAGGCCGACTGGGTCGAACTCGAAGGGCGCATGACGCGTTCGCACGGCACCTGCAATACCATGGGCACGGCCTCGACCATGACCAGCATCGCCGAGGCCCTGGGCTTCACCCTGCCGGGTGCCACCAGCATCCCGGCGGTGGATTCGGCGCACGCGCGCATGGCGATCTCCTGCGGCGAGCGCGCGGTGGCGATGGTGCTGGAAGACCTCAAGCCCTCGCGCATGCTCACGCGCGCATCGTTCCAGAATGCGTTGGTGGTCTACATGGCGCTGGGTGGTTCGACCAACGCCGCGGTGCACCTGCCGGCGATGGCCGGGCGCGCCGGCATCGGGCTCACCCTGGCCGACATGGATGCGGTGGCAAGCGCCACACCGGTACTGGCCAACCTGTATCCATCGGGCAAGTTCCTGATGGAAGATTTTTTCTTCGCCGGCGGCCTGCCGGCCCTGATGCGAAAAGTCTCGAGCCTGCTGGCGCTGGATTGCCTCACCGTCAATGGCAAGACCATCGGCGAGAACATCGCAGATGCGCGTTGCCTGGACGACGACATCATCCGCGACATCGACAATCCCATCGGCGACGGCAAGACCCTCGCGGTATTGACCGGCAACCTGGCACCCGACGGCGCCGTGATCAAACCCTCGGCCGCCTCGCCCGCATTGCTCAGGCACAGCGGGCGCGCGCTGGTGTTCGAAGACCATGCCGAACTGTCGGCCCGCATCGATGACCCCGATCTCGATGTCGATGCCAACAGTGTTCTGGTGCTGCGCAACGCCGGCCCGGTGGGCGCGCCCGGCATGCCTGAATGGGGAAACCTGCCAATCCCGAAAAAACTGCTGGCCCAGGGCGTGCGCGATATGGTGCGCATCTCCGACGGCCGCATGAGCGGCACCCACTATGGCACCTGCATCCTGCATGTGGCGCCCGAG
>JANPGJ010000083.1:0-21239 GCA_031423955.1 Burkholderiales bacterium | reverse complement strand
GGAGCGATTGTTTCGGTCAACGAGTATCGAATTCGGGTTCGTAGAGCAGACTACTCGGACAATGAATAGATCGCCAATATCTTTAGTCACCGGCGGTCGCCGCGGCATCGGTCGCGGCATCGCCTATGCGATGGCCGATGCCGGCTTCGACTTGATCATCAACGACATCGAGTACGACGCCGCCACCACTGAAACCCTTGAGACCATCGCGGCCAAGGGCCGGCGTGCGAGGTTCGTCCTGGGCGACATCGCCGACATCGAATCGCATGATGCGATGCTTGATCAGGTCTGGTCCTCGTTTGGCACGCTCGACGTGCTGGTCAACAACGCCGGCGTGCAGGTCAAGGTGCGCGGCGACATGTTGGAGACCACGCCGGAGAGCTATGACCGCCTGCTCGATACCAACCTGCGCGGCACCTTTTTCCTGACGCAGAAAGTGGCGCGGCGCATGCTGGCCGAGAAGCGCGAAGCCGATGCACCACCACGCGCGATCGTCACCATCTCGTCGGTGAATGCCGCCATCCTTGGCCCCAACCGCGCCGAATATTGCATTTCCAAGGCCGGCCTGACGATGATGACCCAGCTCTATGCCGAGCGCCTCGCCGCCGACGACATCATGTGCTACGAGGTGCGCCCCGGCATCATCGAGACCGACATGACCAAACCGGCCAAGGCGCGTTACGACAAGCTGATCGCCGAGGGCATCACGCCGGTCAGGCGCTGGGGCCAGCCTGCGGACATCGGCAAGACCGTGGCGGCGCTGGCATCGCGCGCATTGCCGTTCAATACCGGCGCCGCCTTTTTCGTCGATGGCGGCATGCATATGAAAGTGTTGTGATGGGCACGACCCACGCCGACCCCACCACCGGCATCGAGGCTGCACTGGCCGAGCCCGCGGCCGGCGGCAAGATCGTCTGCAATGCCTGCCCGGTGCTGTGCAATATCAGCGACGGGCGCAGTGGTGCCTGTGATCGCTACGCGAACTTCAGGGGTGTGCTGACGCGCCTCGATCCGTTGGTGCTGACCGCCCGCACGCTCGACGAGCGCGGCGAACTAGTGGCTTTCGACGGCAAGCCCTGGGACGGCAATCCGCTTGACAATCCGCCGGTCGATTGCGATAAATCGCCGGTATTCGTCACCGGCATCGGGTCGACCACCACTTATCCCGATTACAAGCCCGCGCCCTTCATTGTTGCGTCGAAGCACCAGGGTGTCGATACCGTCACGGTGGTCACCGAAGGCGTGTTCAGCTATTGCAGCTTCAAGATCAAGATCGACACCGATCGCTACATCGGCCCGGAGCAGGCCAGTGTGCGCCATGACGGTGAAGTGGTGGGGCATGTCACCACTGCCGAATACGGCTCGCAAATGCTTTCCCTTGGCGGCGTGCATCACTTGACCGGCGGCTCGAAGCGCGAAGGCAAGGTGACTTGCCAGGTCATGATGGACCTGGGCAACAAGAAACCGATTGAATTGCAGATCGACGGTGGTTCCACCCTGGTGGTGCAGGCCGGCAAGCCGCCGGTGATCAACGGTATTGTCGAGAAGCGCATGCGAGTCGGTTGCGGGTCGGCCACCATCGGCATTTTCGCGCCGCAGTGGAAGGACCATGTGGATGAAGTGATCGTGGTCGACGACCACATCACCGGTGTGCTCACCGAGCACCAGGCCGGCAAGTACATCGACATGCAGCCCTCCGGCATCCGCATTCGCGGCAAGAAGTCGACGCCGGGGCGCTACTTCCAGGTCGCCAATCCCGGCATGGGCTGGGGCGGCACTGACATCACCGACCCGCTCGCCATCATCGAGCGGGTGGATGCAAGAATCGCGCGGCCCGGGTTGCGCGTGCTGTTTGTGTCCACCACCGGCGAGGACTACGCGTACTTTGTGCTTGGCGACCAATTGCAGTTCGTCCCGGCGCCGATGCCGGCCGCGCTGCAAAAGGTGGTCGACCGCATCGGCGAGAACTGCGAACCGGCCTTGTGCACGGTGCTGTTCCTGGGCGGCGCCGGCGGGTCGCTGCGTGCCGGGGTGACCGACAATCCGATTGCCTTGACGCGCTCGATCAAGGAGTTGCTGACCAACGTCACCGCCGGTGGCGCGCCGGCCTATGTGTGGCCCGGCGGCGGCATCATGATGATGGTCGATGTGATGCGGATGCCCGACAACGCCTTCGGCTACGTGCCGACCCCGGCAATCGTGGCGCCGATCGAGTTCATCATGAAGCTCTCCGACTACGAAGCGATGGGCGGCTACATGCACCGCTTGCAGCGCATCGAGGACGTGCTGGCGAGCGAAAAGTTCCGCCTGGTGGCGCAGGATCAGCGCAACCCCTGGCCGATCGGCGCGAAGCCGGTCGTGGGCTAGCGCCGTGATGGCACCGGCACGCCAGACGCTTTCGCCCGGTCGCGAACACTGGCGGCATGGTCCGATTGACCTCGTGATCGAGGCCTGGGGCGAGCCGGCGGCTGTTGCGCAGGCCAGATCGGCGGCCTGGGACAGGTACCAACAAGTACTGGGTGAATTGGTGCGGGAACTCGCCGCCCTGCGTGCGCCGGTGTCGGCGCGGTGCAGCGTGCACGGCCCGGTGGCGCGGCGGATGATGGCGGCCTGTGTCGTCCATGCGCCTGATTTCATCACACCGATGGCAGCGGTGGCCGGCAGCGTGGCTGACGAGATCATCGGGTATTTCGAGCGGCCCGGCGTCAGGCGAGCCTTTGTCAACAATGGCGGCGACATCGCGATACATCTGGCGATCGGCGAGTCTCTCAGGATCGGCATCGTTCCGCAGGTCTGCCGGCCCGTCGTTGACGGCGATGTGACGCTGCCGGCGCATGGTCCGGTGCGCGGCATCGCCACCAGTGGTTGGCGCGGACGCAGTTTCAGCCTGGGCATTGCCGACAGCGTGACAGTGCTGGCAGCCACCGCCGCGGCCGCTGACGCGGCGGCCACCATGATCGCCAATGCGGTCAATGCGGATCACCCCGCCATTTGTCGCCTGCCGGCGTGTGAACTCAAGGATGACTCCGATCTCGGTGATCGCTTGGTCACGGTCGATGTCGGTGCCTTGCCTGATCGTCTGGTTGCGGTTGCGCTCGATCGCGGTGTGGCGGCAGCTGAATCCTTGCTGGCGCGTGGCCTCGTCGTTGGCGTGGCACTTGCTTTGCAGCAACAATGGCGCAACGTCGGCCCAACCGGCCTTGCATTGCCGCATCCGCCGGCGGCGCAATTTGCCGCCTGAGCTGAAACCAGGAAAAACTATCCGTGCCCACCATGATCAGGAAAGTCCAGAGGCTTGCCGGCGACGCCACCCGCAAGGCGACCGGCATGGCCACCAACATCGCGGTCAAGACTGCCGGCAAGGTGGCAGGCGGGATGGTGTCAAAAGTCGCCGATGAAGCGGGAAAGCTGGCGGGCAAGCTCAAGCCGGCGCGCCCCGACGCTGGTGCCCTTGCGGTTGACGTGCGCAAGATCGTCACCATGGTCGAAGAAATCAGGCATGAAGGAGGGCCGCGTGCCAGGAGGCAGCACCTGCGTGGCGCGATCGCGGCCGTGGTTGCCAACCCGTTTGCCGGCCGCCATGTCGAGGACCTGACGCCGATGATGGATGCCTTGAAGCCGCTGGGATATGAATTGGCTGCGGCACTGATCAAGGCGCTGGGTGGCCCGAAGAAGGTCGACGCTTACGGCAAAAGTGTGATTGTAGGCGTGGCGGGTGAGTCCGAACATGCGGCGCTTTGGCATGTGCCGGGCGGCTACGGCATGCGTGAGTTGCTCGCCAGGTCATTCGCCATCGTTCCTTCCACCATCAAGGTGGCCGCCGCCGGCGCCACCATCGATGTGCCGTTGCATCATCGCACAGCGGCGTACGTACGCAGCCATTTCGACAGCATCGAGATGCGTGTACCCGATGCTCCGCGCCCGAATGAGATTGTGTTTATTCTGGCAATGGGCGTCGGCGGCCGGGTGCACGACCGGATGGGTGGCCTGCGGGCAGGCGATATCTCGAAGTTTGATGGTCAACGCTGAATCGTGTCTATTGATCGTTACCAAAAACATGACAGCCTCGCCAGAGGCATTTTTTTGTCATGAATTATGCAATTCTCAATAAGGGAGAGATTCATGAATCGACGTGAATTCATGCAGGTTGGCGGCGCCATCGCCGCGGTCGGTGCGCTTGGCGCGAGCGCCGCGGCGCTCGCCGTGACCAAGCCGGGCGCCGGCGATGCGTTGCTGGTGATCGATGTGCAGAACTGTTTCATTCCCGGGGGGGCGCTTGCCGTCAAGGAAGGTGACGCCATCGTGCCGGTGATCAACAAGCTGGCCAAGGCGTTCGCCAACGTGGTGGTCACCCAGGATTGGCATACGGCCGATCATGTGTCGTTCGCCTCGCAGCACCAGGGCAAGAAGCCGTTCGAGACGGTCAAGCTTGCGTACGGAACCCAGGTGTTGTGGCCGGACCACTGCGTGCAGGGCACCGATGGCGCCGCCTTGCACAAGGACTTGTCGATCCCGCATGCGCAGTTGGTGATCCGCAAAGGCTTCCACAAGGACACCGACAGTTACTCGGCCTTTCTTGAGGCCGACCGCAAGACCACCACCGGCCTTGCCGGCTACCTGAAGGCGCGCGGCATCAAGCGGGTCTATCTGGCGGGGCTTGCGACCGATTTCTGCGTCGCCTGGAGTGCGCTGGATGCGCGCAAGGCGGGATTTCAGGCCGCGGTCATCGAAGACGCCTGCCGCGGCATCGATCTCAACGGTTCACTCGCCAAGGCCTGGGCTGACATGGGCAAGGCCGGCGTGCGACGCCTGACGTCGACCGAGATCGCGGCCTGAAGCCATGGCGTTCCTGCGCAACTGCTGGTACGCGGCTGCCTGGCCGGGCGAGGTAGGCACTGGTCTGTTCGCCCGTACCATTCTCGACATTCCGATGGTCTTTTACCGGATGTCGAATGGCCGGGTGGCCGCCCTGCTTGACCGTTGTCCGCATCGTCTGCTGCCGTTGTCAATGGGCAAATTGCGCGGCGATACCGTCGAATGCGGTTATCACGGCCTCACCTTTGACTGCAGTGGGCGCTGCGTGCGTGCGCCGGGGCAGGAGAGGATTCCTGCCGCCGCCATGGTGCCAAGCTTCCCGGTGGCCCAACATCTGGGCGTGATCTGGGTGTGGCCTGGCGACCCGGCACTGGCCGATCGCGCCAGGCTGTTTGACCAGTTGCCGCGCTGGGCCGAATCGCAGGGCGAGGCGCCGGCCTGGGGCCTGAGTTGCGGGCCGTACACCCATGTCAAGGCAAACTATCAGCTGCTGACTGAAAACCTGGTCGATCCGGCGCATGTCACCTACGTACACGCCTCAACCCTCGGTACCGCGGCGATGGCCGATGTCCCGATCGAGACCACGCAAATCGGCGACACCTTGCTGGTGACGCGCTGGACGCCCGACTCGCCGGCGGCGCCGATCTTGCAGCGGTTTGGCAAGTGGTCAGGCAATGTCGACCGCTGGCAGTATTACTGGTTGTACCCGCCGTCGATCGCGGTGGTCGATTTCGGCTCGCACTCACCCGGAATGGCGCGCACCGAAGCGGCACGCGATGCCGGCATCCGGATTTATTCAACCCACTTCCTGACCCCTGAAACAGAAGGCTCGACCCACTATTTCTGGTTTCAACTACGCAATTTCGCGCAGACCGAAAAACAGGTCGCAAACGACATCACCGAACAGTTCGCCATGGCATTCGCCGAAGACAAGGCGGTGCTGGAAGCGATCGAGAAATCCCAACGCGCGCCGTGGGTGACCGAGCGTGTCAAACTTGCGCTTGATGGTGGCAGCGTGCGCCTGCGCCGCACGGTTGCCCGCCTGATTGCCCAGGAGCAGGCACAGACTCTCGCTGGCGCGCGAGCGTGAGGCATGTCATCGGCGACGGATTGTCCGCAATGGATCCATTGAATCACCCAAGGAGAAAAAAAGATGAAGCTTATTCGCACACTCGCGTTGATGGTTGCGCTGCCGGCCCTGTTGGCCGGCGCGGCACAGGCACAGCAAAAGCCGATCCGCATCGGCGAGATCAACAGCTACAAGGGCCAGCCTGCATTTCTTGAGCCCTACAAGAAGGCGATGGATCTGGCGGTCGAGGAAGTCAACGCCGCCGGTGGCATCAACGGGCGCAAGCTGGAACTGGTGGTCCGTGACGACGGCGGCAATCCCGGCGACGCCGTACGGGTGGCTGAAGAACTGGTGTCGCGCGAGAAGGTCGATCTTCTGGCTGGCGGTTTTTTGTCGAACATCGGGCTGGCGTTGACCGATTTCGCCAAGCAGAAAAAGACATTTTTCTTAGCCACCGAGCCGCTGACCGACAAGATCGTCTGGCAAAGCGGCAATCGCTATACCTTCCGTTTGCGGACTTCCACCTATATGCAGGCGGCGATGCTGGTGCCGGAAGCCGCCAGGATGGGCAAGAAGCGCTGGGCGGTGGTGTATCCCAACTATGAGTATGGCCAGTCGGCGGTGGCGACATTCAAGGAGCAGCTAAAAAAGCTGCAACCGGATGTCGAGTTCGTGGCCGAGCAGGCGCCGCCACTGGGTCGTATCGATCCGGGCGCGGTGGTGCAGGCATTGGCCGACGCCCGGCCGGACGCGATTTTCAACGTGCTGTTCGGCGCCGACCTTGCGCGTTTCGTGCGTGAGGGCAATACCCGCGGCTTGTTCAAGGGGCGCGAGGTGGTCAGCCTCCTGACCGGCGAGCCGGAATACATCGATCCGCTGAAGGACGAAACCCCCGAGGGCTGGCTGGTCACCGGCTACCCCTGGTACGGCATCGATACGCCGGAACACAAATCATTCTTCATCGCCTATCACAAGAAATACAACGACTATCCGCGCCTCGGTTCGGTGGTCGGCTACGCGACCATCAAGGCGCTGGCGGCCGGACTCAGGAAAGCCAATTCGACCGACACCGAAAAACTGATCGCCGCGTTCCGCGGGCTGACGTTCGAATCACCGTTCGGCAAGGTGACCTTCCGGGCAATTGATCACCAGTCGACCATGGGGGCCTATGTCGGCCGCACCACCTTGCGCGGCGGCAAGGGCGAAATGAAGGATTACAAGTATTACGACGGCACGAAATATTTCCCGTCGGATGCCGAGGTGAAGAAAATGCGGCCGGCCGATTGAGGCTTGCCCAAAACTTCGCAAGTCGCCCTCGCTCCGATGGCCGCCCGCTGGCGGCCATCGGCTTGACCGCGCCACGCCGCTGCGCTTCGAGCCTTCGAGTCCATGACCATTGATGCCATCGCTGTCCAGTTCCTGGGTGGACTGGCTGGCGCCTCGACCCTGTTCCTGATCGCCGTCGGCCTGTCGCTGATATTCGGCGTAACGCGCATCGTCAATTTCGCCCACGGTTCGTTCTACATGCTGGGCATCTACGTCGCCTACACGATCGTCGCCCGGTTCGGCGGGTCGGTGTTCGGCTTCTGGGTGTCGATCCTGCTGGCCGCACTGGTGGTCGCGGTCATTGGCGTTGTCGTTGAATTGCTGCTGTTGCGGCGCATTTACCAGGCACCGGAATTGTTCCAGTTGCTGGCCACCTTCGCGGTGGTGCTGATCGTGCGCGACGCGACACTTGCCATCTGGGGGCCGGAAGACCTGCTCGGACCGCGTGCGCCGGGGCTCAAGGGCTCGGTCGAAGTGCTGGGCCGGCAGTTTCCGCAGTACGACCTGGTGCTGATTTTCATCGGGCCGGCGGTGCTCGCGGTTTTGTGGTTCGTGCTCGCGCGCACCCGCTTCGGCGTGCTCATTCGCGCCGCCACCCAGGATCGTGAAATGGTCGGCGCATTGGGCGTCAACCAGGCGTGGCTGTTCACCGGCGTATTCGCGCTCGGAGCGTTTCTGGCGGCACTGGGTGGCGCGCTGCAGGCGCCGCGCGAACCGGCCAACCTCGGGCTCGACCTGGTGGCCATCGGCGAGGCGTTTGTAGTGGTGGTGGTCGGCGGTATGGGCAGCATTCCGGGCGCCTTTCTGGCGGCATTGCTGATTGCCGAGATCAAGGCGATGTGCTTCGCGATCGGCCAGACCACCTTGTTCGGCATCACGTTTTCATTTTCCAAGCTGACCCTGGTGGTCGAGTTTCTGGTGATGGCGGCGGTGCTGATCTGGCGGCCCTGGGGGCTCCTCGGCCGTCAAGGCGCGGCGACGCGAAATGCCGCCGAGATCGAGTCGCCGCTCAAGCCGGCTGATGCGCGCACGCGAAAATTCGGCGCGCTGGTGCTGGCCATGCTGCTGGTGCTGCCGGTGGCGGCACAGGCGTTTCCCTATACCGTTGTACTGGCGATCGATATCCTGATCGCCGTGTTGTTCGCCACCAGCCTGCACTTCATCATGGGGCCCGGCGGCATGCATTCGTTCGGTCATGCGGCTTACTTCGGCCTCGGTGCGTACGGGGCCGGCCTGCTGGTCAAGCATCTCGGCTGGCCCATGGAGGGCGCGTTCGCCGCCGCCCCCCTGCTGGCGGCATTGGGTGCCACGGTTTTTGGCTGGTTTTGCGTGCGCTTGTCGGGGGTGTACCTGGCGATGCTGACGCTCGCCTTCGCGCAGATTGTCTGGTCGGTGGCTTTCCAGTTCGACGAACTCACCGGTGGCAGCAATGGCATTGTCGGGGTGTGGCCGGCGTCCTGGCTGTCGGAAAAATGGGTCTATTACTACCTGACGCTGGCATGCACATTGGCCGGTGTGCTGCTCCTCTGGCGCGTTCTGCTGTCACCCTTCGGTTATGCATTGCGCGCCGGCCGTGACTCCCCGCTGCGCGCCGATGCGATCGGGATCGATGTGTTTCGGGTGCAGTGGGCGGCATTTGTCCTGGCCGGGATCGTGTGCGGCGTAGCCGGCGCCCTGTTCGCGTTTTCGAAGGGTTCGATCGCGCCCGAGGCGATCAGTGTCGGCCGCTCGATCGATGGTCTGGTGATGGTGCTTCTCGGAGGCGTGCAGACGATGTCCGGCCCGGTGGTTGGCGCCGCGGTCTTCACCTGGCTGCAGGATTTGATCGCGCGCGAATTCCAATATTGGCGCGCGGCATTGGGCTTCACGATCCTGCTTCTGGTTCTGGCATTTCCGCAGGGCGTGGCCGGTTCCATCCTGCGCCTGCTGCGGGCCAGGCGCCGCGAACCGCCAATGCCGGAAGCGGGAAGCGGCGAGGGCGGAACATGAGCGCGCTTCTCAAGGTTACCGGGCTGACCAAATCGTTCGGCGGCGTGCGGGCGGTGGGCAATGTCGGCTTCGACGTCGCGGCCGGCGAACTGCTGGCACTGATCGGCCCGAACGGCGCCGGCAAGTCAACCTGCTTCAACATGCTCAACGGCCAGTTGGCGCCGGATGCCGGAAGCATCGAATTCGAGGGGCGGCAGATTGTCGGCATGCGGCCGCGCCAGGTATGGCGGCTTGGTGTGGGGCGCACTTTCCAGATCACCGCCACCTTCAGTTCAATGACGGTGCGCGAAAACGTGCAGGTTGCGCTGCTGTCGCACGCGGGTGCGCTTGGCAACCTGTGGCGACGCGCCCGGGAACTGCATGTCGCTCGGGCCGATGCGCTTCTGGAACGGGTGGGCATGCGCGCCCAGGCCGAGCGGCCGTGCTCGGTTCTGGCCTATGGCGATCTCAAGCGTCTCGAACTGGCCGTGGCGCTGGCCAACCGCCCGCGCCTCTTGCTGATGGACGAGCCGACCGCAGGCATGGCGCCCAGGGAACGGATTGCGCTGATGGCGCTGGCCGCCGAGATCGTCAAGACTGATGACATCGGGGTGCTGTTCACCGAGCATGACATGGACGTGGTATTCGCCCACGCCACCCGCATGATCGTGCTCAATCGCGGTCAGCTGATCGCGGAAGGTCAGCCGCAAGCGGTGCGCGCCAACCAGGAAGTGCAGCGCATTTATCTGGGGAACCGGCACTGATGCTGAAGGTCTCGGCCATCCACAGCTACTACGGTCAGGCGCACATCCTGTCGGATGTATCGCTCGAAGTGAATGCCGGCGAGGTGGTGGTGCTGCTCGGGCGCAACGGCGCGGGCAAGAGCACCACGCTCAAGTCGATCATCGGTCTGGTGCGGCCGCAGAGCGGCGCCATCGAGTTTCGCGGCCGGCGCATCGAGCGTGCCGCACCATATCGCATCGCGCGCATGGGCCTGGGCTACGTGCCGGAAGAGCGGCGCATCTTTACCGATCTCTCAGTGCTCGAAAACCTCGAGGTCGGGCGCCAGGCGCCGCGCGCAGGCGCGCCAAGCTGGGACTTCGGGAAGATTGGCGCCTTGTTTCCGAATCTCGCGGAAATGCCGCAACGTCTGGGCGGCCGCATGTCCGGCGGCGAGCAGCAGATGCTGACCATCGCGCGCACCCTGATGGGAAATCCGTCGTGCATACTGCTCGATGAGCCGTCCGAGGGCGTCGCGCCGGTCATCGTCGATCAGATGGCCGAAGCGATTCGCGGCCTCAAGGCCGCAGGTGTGGCGATTTTATTGTCTGAGCAGAACCTGCATTTCGCAATGGAGGTGGCCGATCGCGCCTACATCATCGAAAAAGGCGGCATCCGTTTTGCAGGCAGCATGGCCGAACTGCAGGCCAACGCGGAGATCCAGGCACAGTATCTGGCGGTGTAGCAACGGAACCGGCGCCGACACGCCGGCTCGATCGGCTCCGGTCGCCTGCCGCGGCGAACACCGCGCATGCGATTCACGCCAGTCATGCAAACCGACTCCCGAACGCGCCGTCAAGGCATGAACTTGACATGGGCCCACAGTGCCAGCGCGTAGGCGGAATTAGCCGCGATGGCAAGACCGAATGCGACTCGCGTTCGCTGTTCCTTGCGGCACATTCGTATTGCCCCATACGCACCACCGCTCAGAAGGGCGGCGATGAAGACCGCCGGAATCCAGCCAAAGGCAACGCCCAGCGGCCCGCCGGACGCACCGCTGGCCACCGCCCAGACCACCAGCAATGCACCAGGAAAGACTGCCGCTGCCGCGAGTACGGCGCGATGCGGCTTTCTCGAGCGCTCGCGCCTGCGCACGGGGTCTTCCTTCGGGCCGCGGGCGCGCCACAACAAGGTCAGTATCACCGCGCAAAAAACGGCGATCACGCTGACACTCACGATGGCCACGACCTGCATCGGGCTGATATCCATGTGTCATATTACCGCCTCGGGGATGTCCGTTACCATAAGCGATTCCGGTCAGGAACCTACGTCTACCTATAAGCTAGCCCGTCAGTAACCTGAATCCGGCGAAACCAAAATGAAGGAGACGCAATGAAAATGCGTTGGCTTGTTGTTTCAGCGGTGCTGCTGGCTGCGGCGTGTGGCGGTATCGGTGCCCAGCCCTACCCCAACAAGCCGATCCGCATGATCGTGCCGTTCCCGGCCGGCGGCGCTGCCGATCTTGCCGCGCGCACCGTGACCCAGGCCTTGTCGCAGGTGCTGGGTCAGGCGGTGGTGATCGACAACCGCGGTGGCGCGGATGGCGCGATTGCCGGCGACGTGGTGGTGCGTGCCGCGCCGGACGGCTACACGATCCTGTTTGCCACCACTACCGGCCTGAATGCGGCGCCGACAATGCGCAAACAGCCGCCCTACGACCCGATCAAGGATTTCACCCCGGTGACCCTGGTCGGGAAATTCGGCTTTTTCCTGTTCGTTCACGAAAGCGTGCCGGCCCGCTCGGTCCCTGAGTTCCTGGCATACGTACGCGCCAATCCCGGCAAGCTCAACTACGGCACCGGCAACGGCACCAGCATCCTCACCACCGCGCAACTGGCGCTGGCCGAACGTCTCGACATGCTCCACGTGCCCTACAAGGGTGACGCGCCGGCCACCGCCGACCTGATCGCCGGCCGCGTGCAGATGATGATTGGCACGCCCGGTAGCGCGCTGCCGCAAGTGAAGGAAGGCCGCCTGCGCGTGCTCGCTACCTTGTTGCCCAATCGCAGCCCGCTGGTGCCTGACACACCGACGGCGATCGAAGCCGGCTTGAACAGACTTACCATCACGCCTTGGGCGGGGTTGTTCGGGCCGCCCAAGTTGCCAGTGGAGGTGGTCGAGCGCCTGGGTGCGGCGATGAAAATCGTGGCCGGGCGCACCGAGGTGCGCGAGGCACTGGATCGGATCGCATTTCAGTTGCAAAGTTCGACGCCGCTGGAGTTGGCGGACCTGCTCAAGGCACAGTTGGAGATTTGGCGCAGGACGGTGCTGGAAGTGGGGATTGAGCGGAATTGAATTGGTTCCGCTTCGGTCTCACTGGTCGATTCGAAAAAAGGTCGAACAGGTGCTCGGGTTTGCGACGACAGAATTTCCAAGCCTGACGGCAGCAACCCCATTTTCGCCCGCTCCGAGGCTGATACATGACCCGCTCCCGCCATCGACCTTCGAGGCGTGGCAGCGCCATGCGCAACAGCATTGCGATAAAAAAGTGCCCTCGGTGGTGATATCATTAAATTTCAAGAAATTTCTTGTTTATATTTTCAGAGAGAAAGTCATGGGTGCCAACGACATTGCCAAAGTGAAATTCGCTTCCCAAGCCGATTCGAAGGTATTGGATGATCTGAAAACGATCGCAAAGTCCGAAGGCCGGCAACTGCAGTCGGTGATCGAAGAAGCTTTCAGCGATTTGATCGCGAAACGACGTGGCGGTCAGGTGCGGCCGGAGGTCCAGTCGGCTCTGCAGGCCAGCAAGCGAAAGTTTGACGCGCTCTATCGCGAGTTGGCGAAGTGACAACAGGTCGAAGGTTTTTGACGGTTCCGGACGTTTTATACATTCATTCTGATCTGATCGAAAACTACGGCGGATCGCATGGCGTGCGCGATATGGGCGCGCTCGAATCAGCATTGTTCCGTCCGCAAAGCGGCTATTACGAAGATCTGATTCAGGAGGCCTGTGCGCTGCTCGAAAGCGTTGCGATGAACCACCCATTCGTCGACGGCAACAAGCGCGCTGCCTTTGGTGCGATGGAGGTCTTCCTTATGGTCAACGAGCATGAGGTCATTGGCGAATCCATGGCCTTATACCGGCACTTCATCCGGCTTTTCGAGACCGGTAACTTCCGGCTCGCCGAGCTGGAGGTTTATTTGCGTCCAAGAATCAAGCCATTCAAAGGGTTGAAATGAACGCTTGCACGCGAGATTTCCCGAACAGGCGCGTTGATCACGAGTCGGGCCGCGCGGGTGTGATTTGTGGCCATCAGTCACGGCACCACCACCACCAACGCGATGCTTGAGCGAAAGATCAGGAAAGTGGGGCTCATCATCGCCCGCGGCCAACGGCCTGTGGCCTGACCAGCACCCATTTGCCGCTGATCCCGGGCGAACTTCGCCTGGAGGTGGTCGAGCGCATGTTAACGGCGAAGGTCGCAATCCGGCCCTGGCTATCCGGCCGGTGGCTTCTGCACCACGGCGCCGCTGGCGAGCAGCCGCACGATGCGCGCGTCGTCGAAGCCGTTCTCGCGCAGGATCTCCTCGGTATGCTCGCCCAGTTGTGGCGCGTGCCGACGCAACGAGAGGTCGGCGTCGCTCCAGCGAGCGGCGACTTTCATCGAACGCATGCGGCCTTCGCTGGGGTGCTCGACCATCTCGAAAAAGCCGGTCTTCTCCAGGTGCGGGTCGGCCATCAGGCTGTGCGGGTTGTGCAGCGGCATGCAGGGAATGTCGTAGCTCCGCAGCAGCGCGATCCACTCTGCGCTGGTGCGTTCCCGCAGGATTCCGGTGAGCAGTGTGTAGCTGAAGTCGTAGTTCTGCGCACGCATCGCCGCCGTGCTGAGCCGCGCGTCCCCGATGAAAACCTCCGGCGTGCCGATCGCCTCGAAGAAGCGCTGCCACTGGCCGTCGGTGTAGACGAGCAGCGCGACATGGCCGTCCCGGGTCTTGAAGGGACGGCGGTCGCGCGCCAGCAGGCGCGCATAGCCGGTCGGGCCGGCCGGCGGATCGAACGTCTCGCCGCCCATGTGGTCGCCGAGCACGATGCTGGCGGCGGTCTCGAACATCGGCAGTTCGATGGTCTGCCCGCGCCCGGTCTTCTCGCGCATGTAGAGCGCTGCAAGGGCGGATTGCGCCAGATTGACGGCGCACAGGCGGTCCACGATCACCATCGGCGCATAGGCGGGTTCGCCGCCGGTCTGTTGCGCCACCAGGCTCGCCATACCGCTGATGCCCTGGATGGCGTCGTCCACGGCGGGCAGGGGGGCATAGGGGCCGCGCTGGTCGAAGCCGACCACCGCCAGGCAGATCACGCGCGCGTTGACGGCGGCCAGGTCGGCATAGTCGAGGCCCAGGCGCGACATCGCCGCCGGTCGCACGTTGTGCACGAAGAGGTCGGCGTCGCGCACCAGGTCGAGCAGCACGGCACGGCCCTCGGCCTGCTTCAGGTCGATGACAATGGAGCGCTTGTTGCGGTTGGCATGGAGATATACCGGCCCCATGCCCTCGTGCTTCATGTGACCGGCGTGGCGCATGATGTCGCCGCCGGGCGCCTCGACCTTGATGACGTCGGCGCCGTAGTCAGCGAGGATTTGCGTCCCTGCCGGACCGGCCAGAACGCTGGTGAGGTCGACGACGCGAACCCCGTCGAGCGGGCGGGGCTGCGTCATGGCGGAACTACTTCCCGGCCTCCGGGCTGCCGCTCACCATGCGCAACGGCTTGTAGATCAGCACGACTTCGTCGCGGTGGTTGACAACATGGTTCAGCGAGCGCACCAGGCCCCGGTTGCCCTTGGAGGCTCGCCGCACCTCGGTGATTTCCACTTCGACGTGCAGCGTGTCGCCGACCACCGTCGGTCCGGTGTGGTCGAGCTCGTTGTGCAGGAAGGCGAGCCCGGTGAAGTTGAAGCTCGGCACGACCAGACCCTCAGCGAAGGTGTAGACGAGCATGCCGGGCACGAAGCGGCCCTTGATGGTGTGGCGCGCGTCCGGCCGCGTATTGACGAAGCCTTCCTCGAGCATCCAGGTGACGTTGCAGAACGCCGTGAGGTCCGACTCGAAGATCGTTCGCCCCATGGAGCGGAAGCGCATGCCGGACGAAAGTTGGTCGTAGAAGTAGCCGTGACCGAGCATCTTGCCGGCGTCGCGTGGTCCCAGCTTGGGTACTTCGGCCATGTTGAGCTTTCCTTCCGAGGTTGAAATCGCAGTTCTGTCCAGTCCGGATTGCTGCGGCAGATTACCATCGTGCCAACTGCGATGGCAATCTCTGCTTCTGTTGCCCAAGCTTGACTACTATACTCAGTGCGGTTCGGACTATTGGCGACTTGAGCGGAGGCAGTCATGCGAATCTCGATCACATCACTGTGCGCCGCGGCGCTGCTCGGCGCCCCGCTGGCGACTGCGCAGCCCTACCCGTCAAAGCCGATCCGCTTCGTCATTGGCTTTCCGGCGGGCAGTTCGGTGGACGTGGTCCCGCGCATGGTGCTGGAGGAAATCCGCAAGAACACCGGCGCGACGATTCTTGTCGACAACCGGCCCGGTGCGCTCGGTACCATTGGCATGGACGTGGTGACCAAGGCCGATCCCGACGGCTACACATTGCTCGCCAGTGCCAGCGCCACGCATTCCTCCGGCCCGCAACTGACGAAGAAGCCGCCGGCCATCGATCCGGTCAAGGGCTTCACGCACATCGGCGGCATTTTCCGTTTCGACGTTGGGGTGGTGGTCAATCCCGCGCAGGGGTACAAGAACGCGCAGGATCTGATCGAGGCGGCGAAAAAGAACCCGGACCAGCTTACTTTCGGCTACGGCAGCGCCACCGGCCAGGTCGCGGCACAGGCCTTCCTCGCCGCCGCGGGCATCCGGGCTGTCGGCGTATCCTATAAGGGCCAGCCGCCCGCGCTGGTCGACCTGCTCGGCAACCAGATCAACTTCGTCGCTGCGGACATCGGCGTGCTGGTGCCGCACATCAGGTCGGGCAAGCTCATCGGCGTGGGTATCGCCTCCAACCGCCGCTCGCCGATCGTCCCGAACGTGCCGACCTTCGCAGAGGCCGGCGTCAAGGACCTCGAGCTCTCCGGCTGGGTGGGTGTCGCCGGTCCCGCCGGGCTGCCGTCCGGCGTCGTCGACTGGTGGTCGAAGGCGTTGACGCAGGCGTTCGCCAACAAGGCACTCATAGATCAGATCCACGGCACCGGGCTCGAACCCGAGCCGGCGACCGGCGAGGCCATGCAGAAGTTGGTGCGCGAGCAATACGACGCCTGGGGCAAGCACATTCGCGCCGCGAAAATCGAGTTGCAGTAGCGCGCTGGCGTGCTCCGCGCGGACGCGGGGCTTGCGCCCTTGACCGGTGGCATCACCTTACTTGCCTGCGTACTTGCGGAAATCCGGCTTGCGCTTCTCGCGAAAAGCACGCCCGCCTTCTTTCGATTCCTCGGTGTCGTAATACAACTTCAGTGCCTGCATGGAAAGCGAAGAAATTCCACGAATCGCCTCGGTATCGGCGTTGAACGAGCGCTTGGCCAGCGCGATGGCGGTCGGGCTCATGGCGAGGATCTCGTTGCACCATTTCGCAACTTCCGTATCGAGCTGGTCATGCGGCACCACCGCGTTGACCATGCCCATCGCCAGCGCCTCCTGCGCGGTGTAGCGCCGGCACAGGTACCAGATCTCGCGCGCCTTTTTTTCGCCCACCACGCGCGCCAGGAGCGCGGTGCCGAAGCCCGGATCGACCGAGCCGACCCTGGGGCCAACCTGGCCCAGTTGCGCCTTGTCGGAGGCGATCGCCAGGTCGCAAATGGTGACCAGCACGTTGCCGCCACCGATGGCATAGCCGTTGACGCGGGCGATCACTGGTTTGGGAATGTCGCGAATGATGCTTTGCAGTTCCTCGACCGGCAGGCCAATGGTGCCGCGGCCGCCGTAGCCGCCGTCGCTGCTACCGCCGTGAGCATCGGCAGACTGGTCACCGCCGGTGCAAAAGGCCTTGTCGCCGGCACCAGTCAAGACGACCACGCCGATCTGCTTGTTCCAGCCGGCCTGGCTGAACGCGCGGATCATCTCCTCGGCGGTATTGGCGTTGAATGCATTGAACACCTTGGGCCGGTTGATGGTGATGGTGGCGATGCCGTCGGCCTCGGTGTAGATGATGTCCTTGAAGTCCATGTCGGGAGTCTCCTGTTGATTGAAGAGGTGCGCCTAAAAAACACTGAATAAGTCCCTGGAAAGCGGACTCGGATACCTGGATGTCAATCAATTCGAATGCTCGCAATAGCGACTTTCGTCACCTACGGACTGATTCAGTGTTTCCTTACCCGGCCATGGTCAGGCCGCCGGAGACGCTCAATACCTGCCCGGTGATGAAGGCGGCATCGTCGCTGGCGAGAAAGCAGACTGCACCAGCCAGGTCGATGGGTTGGCCGACGCGCCCGAAAGGGATAGCCTTGGTCAGCGCCGCCACCAGTTTGGCGCCGTTTTCGCCCGGGCCCGCGAAATCGCGGAACAGGGCGGTCTCCGTCGGCCCCGGGCACACCACGTTGACGTTGATGCGCTTGCGCGCCATCTCGCGCGCCATGGTTTTCGAGAACGCGATGATGCCGCCCTTGCAGGCCGAATACACCGCCTCGCCGGACGAACCCACGCGCCCCGCATCGGATGCGATGTTGACCACCCGCCCGCTGCCGCGCGCGCTCATGCCTTTCAACACCGAGCGGTGCAGGTTGAGCGGCCCCAGCAGGTTGATCGCGATGATCTTCTGCCACAAGGTCGGGTCGGTATCGAGAAAGCGTGCGGCATGGTCCCAACCGGCGTTGTTGACCAGCACATCCACCGGACCGAGGTCGGCCTCGACCTGTGCCACCGCCGAGTCGACCGCGGCGGCGTCGGTGATATCGACCGTGTAGGCAAGCGCCCGGGCGCCGCCGATGGTCGACGCCAGTGCCTGAGCTGCGTCCCCGTTCAAATCGAAAATCGCCACCCGCGCGCCCTCGGCGGCAAGGCGTTCGCAGATCGCGCCACCGATGCCGCCGGCGCCGCCGGTCACGATGACCACTTTGCCCGTCAATCCCCGCATATTGTCTCCTCTTGGCATTTTTTTCGATGATCCGATGACGCCGGCCGCACCGGCGCACCGCGATACGCCGAGGATGACGCCATCGGCCGCTGTGCTCCAGGACCGATGGGCGCGACAGCCAGCGGGTGATTATGGTCGAAGAATTGGTACCATGGATTGGAGCCCATGCCGCGCTGGCGCCCCGCCTGCGGCCGGAAATGTACCCGAAGGAGGCGGCACCGATGCTATTCGATGAAAACCAACTTGCGCTGCGTGACATGGCGCGGCGCTTTGCGCGCGAGCAGTTGAAACCGGATTACCAGAAGCGCGAATCCGAATCCGGCATCGATCGCGCGCTGTTTCGCGAGATGGGAGCGCTGGGACTGCTTGGGGTCGATCTGCCGGAGGAGTATGGCGGGATGGGCCTGTCGGGCGTCACCGCCGGCATCATCATCGAGGAAATCGCCTACGGCGACTTCAATGTCAGCTATGCACAGTTGTTGTGCTCGCTGATGGGCGCGATCATCCACCGCAATGCGCAACCCTCGCTGGCGCGTGAATGGATTCCCAGGCTGATCGCCGGCGAGGTGCTGATCGGGCTGGGCCTGACCGAACCGCGCGGCGGATCGGACGCGGCCAACCTGCAGGTACGCGCACGTCGTGCAGGCGACCAGTACATACTTTCTGGTGAAAAAACCTCGGTCACCTTCTCCGATCAGATGGAAGCGGTGGTGCTGTTCGCGCGCACCGGCGACGCGGATGAAGGGGCGCGCGGCGTCAGTGCCTTCCTGGTGCCATGCGACTTCAAGGGCATCACGCGCACCCGCTTCAACGACGTCGGCAGCAAGATCATCGGTCGTGGTTCGATCTTCTTCGACGATGTGCGGGTACCTGCACAAAACCGGCTGGGCGAGGAAGGGCGCGGCTTTACCCAGGTGATGCAGGGCTTCGACTACAGCCGCATACTGATCGCCCTGCAATGCATCGCGGCCGCGCAGGCCTCGATTGACGAGACCTATCAATACGTGAAGGAACGCGAAGCTTTCGGAGCGCCATTGGCGCAATACCAGGGAGTGACCTTTCCGCTGGTGGAGTTCGAGACCCTGCTTTCGGCCTGCAGGCAGCTGTGCTATCACGGCCTGGCGCTCCGCGACGCCGGCATGGCGCACACCGCCGAGGCGGCAATGGTCAAGTGGATGGGTCCGAAAACCGCGTTCGACGCGATCCACCAGTGCATCCTGAGCTTCGGCCACTACGGCTGGTCGATGGACCTGCCGCACCAGCAGCGACTGCGCGACGTGATGGGTCTCGAAATCGGCGACGGCACCGCGCAGATCATGAAGCTGGTCGTCGCCCGTGAGCGCCTGGGCCGGATCGCCGTGCAGTATTCACCGGAGAATCGCAAATGAACCTTCCCGCACCGCTTCTGGTCAGCCGCGACGGCGCCACCGGCATCATTGAGCTGGCGCGCCCGGAAAAATTCAATTGCCTGTCGTTGGCGGTGCTGGGGGCGCTCGAAGATGCCATCGATGGCTTCGAGCAACCCGGCTCCGGTGTGCGCGCAATTCTGCTGCGTGCACAGGGAAAGCATTTCTGCACCGGCGCCGATCTCGAGGAGGTCAAGGGATTGCGCGGCGATCTCGCCGCGTTGCAGAACTTGATGGCCGTCGGGCACCGCGTGTTGCGGCGCTTCGAAGCCAGCGACCTGCCGGTGGTGGCGGCCTGCCAGGGCCTGGCGCTGGCGGGCGGAATCGAATTGATGCTCGCCTGCGATGTCGTATTCGCGGCCGGCGATGCGCGCTTCGGTGACCAGCACGCGCAGTTCGGCCTGATTCCAGGCTGGGGCGGGACGCAACGCCTGGCGCGCGTCGCAGGTTTGCGACGCAGCCTCGACCTGTTGTTTTCGGCGCGCTGGATCGACGCCGCCACTGCGCTGCAATGGGGTCTGGTGAACTATGTTGTCGAGCCGGCCCGGCTCGACGCCCAGGCGCTCGAATACTGCGCGACGCTCGCAACCCGCAGCCGTGTGGGCATCGCGAAAATGAAACGCCTGACGCGCCAGGGCCTGGAAGGTACCCTTGACGCGGGGCTGCGAATGGAACAGATGGGCGCCCCGACGGCCTTGCAGGATGAGGATGTCAGCGAAGGCCTGGCGGCCTTCGAGGCGCGCCGCACACCCGCATTCAGGGCCTGATTGACCAGGCACCGGGGCGTCTGCGATCGTCGGGTGAATCGGACCAGGCGCGCGCTGTGCCGCTGGCCTGGATGAGCGGCGCGACCTGCGACCGGCCAGGCCGCATCAGCCAGGCGTACTCAGTCCGCCGTTGACACTGAGCGTCTGGCCGGTGATCGCATCGGACTCCGGCCCCGCCAGAAAAGCGGCCGCATTGGCGATATCCCGGACATGCACCGGAAACAACATGCGCTTTTTCAACTGCGCGAGCATGTCACTGCCATGTCCTTGCGCGAGGGCGGGCGAACCGGGTCCCCAGCGCGGAACGGCATCAAACACATAGCTCAACGCCACTGCATTGATGCGGATGCCGTCGCGCCCGAGTTCGCGTGCCAGCACCCGGCACATCTGCATCATGCCGCCGGTGGCGCCGCCGATGAAGGATTCGCCGACTGTCGCCACCCGGCCCGCGTCGGTGCCGATGGCGACGATCTTGCCGCCGCCCTGGGTGCGCATCACCGCGGCCGCCGCCTGGATCGCATAGGCGCGGGTGAGCCAGTGGGCGCGGATATAGGCGTCGAAGTCGGCGCCTTCCATCTCCGCGAACAGCCGGAACGAAGGCGAATCCGCGCTTGCGCCCGCACCGCTGGCGACCAGGATGTCGAGTCGCCCGCGGATTGCCGCGATGTGCGCCACCATCGCCTTGACCGCCATTTGATCGGTCAGGTCGGCGGCTTCAAATTCGGCGTCACCGCCGGCCGCGATTATTTCCTGCACCACAACAGCGCCGGCGTCGCGGTTGCGGCCGTTGACCACCACATGCGCGCCGCGCCGCGCGAGTTCAAGCGCGATGGCGCGCCCGATGAAGGCGGTGGCGCCGGTTACCAGCGCGATCTTGCCTGCGAGCGGACCTGGATTATCCGCAGGGCTCCGAGTGGGCATCTAGCGTCTGCGCATATTGATCGGGCGGATGCACCCGGTCAGCCGGAAGCGGGGACCGCGACGCTGGCAACTGATGGCGGCAGCGGTACGGCCTGCGCTGGTATCAGCGAGAAGTCTGTCAGTCATCG
>JANPGJ010000082.1:0-3019 GCA_031423955.1 Burkholderiales bacterium | reverse complement strand
TGCCGGCGGCGCAAAGCTGCTCGAATACATGCGCGAACGGGTGGTGCAGCGGGCCGGCACGACAAACGTGGTGATGGTTCCGGTCAACGTCGGAGGAGGCGCCACGACGCTTATTCCGCAGCCTGTCGTGGAACCTCCCAGCACATTTCGCTTCAGCTGCACCGTGGTGGTCAGGACCTCAAGTGCCGGCCTGGTGGAAAGCTGGAAGGCTGAAGGGAACGATTGCTGAAGCTCTGAGCGCGGGCCTTCGGCAGCGTTTCCTGCGCATCGGCCGAAAAACCATCCTAGTGGTTGTCGCGCGGCACACCAAACGTCGCGTGAATCTTCTGATACTTGACTGCGGGCTTGAGCACCATGCCGTGCGAGAGCTCATCGACGATGCCGCGCTGAATTTCCTGCCATGGCGTCTGGCTTTTCGGCACCTTGTAGCCGCCCTTTGCTTTGAGCGCTGCGCGCCGCTTGGCCAGTTCTTCGTCAGAAACCAGGATATTCGCAGTGCGTTTCTTCAAGTCGATGCGCACGCGGTCGCCGGTTTTCAACAAGGCCAGTCCGCCGCCGGTCGCCGCTTCAGGGGATGCGTTGAGGATCGACGGCGAGCCCGAAGTGCCTGATTGCCGCCCATCACCGATGCATGGCAGCGAGGTGATGCCCTTTTTGAGCAGGTAGGACGGCGGGCGCATGTTGGTCACTTCCGCCGCACCAGGATAACCAATCGGACCGACGCCACGAATGAACAGGATGGTATGCGCGTCGATCTTCTGTTTCGGATCGTCGATGCGGTGGTGGTAATCCTCCGGGCCGTCGAACACGATGGCACGGCCTTCGAAGGCCATCGGGTCGGCCGGGTTTTCGAGGTAGCGCTGGCTGAACTCCGGCGTGATGACGCTGGTCTTCATGATCGCCGAATCGAACAGGTTGCCCTTGATGTTGAGGAAACCGGCCTTCTTCTGCATCGGCTTCCTGTAGGGCAGGATCACCTTGCGGTCGCTGGTGAATTTTCCGGTGCAGTTGTCGATCAGGGTCTTGCCGTTGGCGGTGATCGCCGGCTTGATGCGTCCCTGTTCGATCAGCTCGGCCACCACCGCCGGCAGGCCGCCGGCACGGTAATAGTCCTCACCCAGGTATTCGCCGGCCGGCTGCATGTTGACCAGGAGCGGCACGTTGTAGCCGATCTTTTCCCAGTCGTCGTTGTCGAGCTTGACGCCGATGTGGCGGGCGATCGCGTTCACACGGATCGGCGCATTGGTCGAGCCGCCGATCGCCGAGTTGATGATGATGGTGTTCTCGAACGCCTCGCGGGTCAGGATGTCGGAGGGCTTCAAATCTTCCCGCACCATCTCGACGATGCGCCGGCCGGTGTGATACGCCATCTCCTGGCGGTCGCGATAGGGCGCGGGAATCGCCGCCGCGCCGGGCAGGGTCATGCCCATCGCCTCGGCCAGCGCGTTCATGGTCGACGCCGTGCCCATGGTGTTGCAGTGGCCGGTCGAGGGTGCGGAAGAGGCGACCAGTTCTAGAAAGCCCTTGTAGTCGATTTCGCCGGCGGCCAGCATCTGGCGCGCCTTCCACACGATGGTGCCGGAGCCGGTGCGCTCGCCCTTGTGCCAGCCGTTCAACATCGGGCCGGAATTGAGCGCGATCGCCGGAATGTCGACGGTGGCGGCCGCCATGATCTGCGCCGGCGTGGTCTTGTCGCAGCCGGTGGTCAGCACCACGCCGTCGATCGGGTAGCCGTACAGCATCTCCACCAGCGACAGGTACTGCAGGTTGCGATCGAGCGCGGCAGTGGGTCGCTTGCAGGTTTCCTGGATCGGATGGATCGGAAACTCCAGCACCACCCCGCCGGCGTCGCGCACGCCTTCGCGCACCCGCTCGGCCAGCACGATGTGATGGCGGTTGCAGGGCGAGATGTCGGAGCCCGATTGCGCCAGCCCGATGATCGGCCGCCCGGACTGTAGTTCGCCGAACGACAGGCCGTAGTTCATGGTGCGCTCGAGATACAGCGCGGTCATGTCGGCGTTGTGCGGGTTGTCGAACCACGCGGTGGAGCGCAGTTTGGCGGGCTTGCTTTTTTTGCGGGCGACGGTCTTCGCGTCTTTTTTGGTGGCCATGGACGATGTTCCTCCTTGTGAGGGCGCTACTTTAGCAGCCTGTGCGACCGGCTCCGTTGATGCCGGGTTCGCGGTGCGAGCGCGCCGCGCGCGGTACCGCGCGTTCCACCAACCTGGCATCAGCGAGGCGTCACTGAGCTTCTTGCATACGTATGCAAAACAAACTAAGATGCGGCAGTCAAAAAATTCCAACGGAGGCAACATGCGCATTTCCCGTCGCTCCCTTCTCACCGCCGGCGCCGCGGCCGCGGTCCTGCCGCGCGCTGCACTGGCCCAGGAACTGAAAGCCGGCAAGCCCTACGCCGGCACCACCCTGAGTGTCCTCACGGTGGTGGCACCGCAGTTCAAGGCGCACGAGGCGCTGCTGCCGGAGTTCGAGCAACTGAGCGGCATCAAGGTGAAGTACGACTATGTGCCGTTCGCCAACACGCGCGACAAGCTGACCGCCGAACTGGTGGCCAAGAGCGGTTCCTACGACGTGGTGTCGGTGATGGACGTCTGGGGGCCGTCGCTGCTGGGCCTGATCCAGCCGATCAATGATCGCGTCAAGGCAAAGAAGATCGATCTCGAGGACCGCTATCCGAAGGCCCACCTGCGCGCCTCGATGAACAGCGGCAATGTGCTCGGCCTGCCGATCCGCGGCCATGTGCAACTGCTGTTCTATCGGCGCGACATCTTCGACCAACTGGGCTTGAAGGTGCCCTCGACCTGGCAGCAGGTGGTGGAAACCTCGAAGGTGATCCAGGCCAAGACCGACCTTGCCGGCATCGCCATGTATTACAAGAAGAACGCCGGCCAGAACTTGATGATCTGGTACAACTTCCTGTGGGGCAAGGGCGCCGACATCCTGGATTCCCAGGGCAAGCCGGCGTTCAATACCGCGGCCGGTATCGAGGCGACCCAGGACT
>JANPGJ010000081.1:0-3379 GCA_031423955.1 Burkholderiales bacterium | reverse complement strand
CGCTGGTGCGCGAGGTGTATCCCGGCCTCATGGCCCACATCGCCGGCGCGGAGTGAGGCCACCGTGCGATTCCAGCGTCTCGACCTTCTGAAATTCGGCAAGTTTTCCGGGCGCAGCATCGAGTTCCCCGCGGCCGCCCGTGACTTCCATCTGATCGTCGGCCCCAACGAGGCCGGCAAATCCACCCTGCGCAGCGCCATCCTCGATTTGCTGTTCGGCATTCCCACCCGCTCGCCGCATGGCTTTCGGCATCCCTTGAGTGAACTGCGCCTGGGCGCATGCATCGGCAATGGCGCCGGCACGCTGGAGTTCCAGCGCGCCAAGGCGCAAAAGCAAACCCTGCGCACCCCAGCCGACGCAGCGCTGCCGGACGCAGCGCTGGCGCCTTACCTCGGCAGCGCCGACCGCGCGTTTTTCGACCAGATGTTCGGCCTCGACCATACCCGCCTGGTGGAGGGCGGCAACAGCATCCTGAGCGCGGCCAACGATGTCGGGCAGGTGCTGTTCCAGTCCGCCGCCGGCATCGCCAGCCTGGGCCGGGTGCGCGACGCCCTGTTGGCCGAGGCCGAGCAGATCTGGGCGCCGCGCAAGAGCGCGGCAAGGAGCTACTACGCCGCGCAGGAACGCCTCGACCAGGCGAGCGCAAAGGTCAAGGAATCGACCGTGCGCACCAAGGTGTGGGCGGAAGCCAGCGGCAAGGTCGAATCGCTGCGCGCCGATCTCGACGCCGCGCGCGCGCAGTTGACGCAACTGCAGGTCAGCAGAAGCCGCCTGGAACGGGTGCGCCGCCTGGCGCCCCTGCTGCGCGCGTGGCGCGACAATGCGGCCGAACTGGCGGCGCTGGGCGCGGTCGCCGAGTTGCCGGCCGACGCCGAGGCGATCCTGGTGGCGGCCGAGCGCGAGCATGCGGTGGCCGAAAAGTCGCTGGAACTGCGCCTGGCCGAGGTCCTGCGCGCCGAGTCCGCACTGGCCGCCCTCAAGGTGGATGGCGCGCTGCTGGCACTGGCCGGCGAGATCGAGGCGCTGGAACAGTTGCGCGTGGAATACGGGCCCTATGCGCAGGCCATCGTGCATCGGCAGCGCGAGATCGCGGCGCTGTGGCAGGGCGTCGGCGCCGCCTGCGGGCAACTCGACTGGCCCTGCGACAGCGAGCAGGCGGTTGTCGCGCGCCTGCCCAAGCTCCTGGTGCGGCGTGAACTCGGTCGCCTGGCGCGCGAGTTCAGCGGCCTGGAGCAAGGTGTCCATGCTGCCGCAACCAACCTGCACACCAGGCGCACGGAAATCGACACCCTCACGCTTGCACTCGCGGCCTTGCCGCCTGGCGAGGTGAAGCCCGGCCTGCGCACCGCGCTGGCTGCCGCGCGCGCCGCCGGCGATACCGCCGCCAGCGCCCGCACGCTGGCGCAGGCGCATGCCAGGGCACAGGCGGCACTGGCGGCGGCGCTTGGCAAGCTGGGCGCCTGGCGGATGGAAGTCGCGCCGCTCAAGGCGCTGCTGCTGCCGGGCCCGGCCACGGTGGCGCGCCAGTCGAAGGAGCGGCAGGCGCTGGTCAGCGATCTGGCGGTCGCGCAGGCGCGGCGCGACGAGGCGGCCGCCGAAGTGGCGCGCCGCGCGCTCGAGATCAGGCAGTTCACCGAGCGCCACCAGCCCGCCACCCGGGCCGCCGTCGACACGGCAAGGCGCGCGCGCAATGAGGCATGGGCGGCGATTCGCTCGGGCGCCACGCCGCTTTCTGCCGGCGCCGAGAGTTTCGAAGGCGCCATGCATGAGGCCGACCGCGTGAGCGACACCCGGCTCGATGATGCGGCAGAGGCAGCCCAGTTGCAAAACCTGCTGCAGCAGGCCGAGCGCGAGCAGCACGCGCTGGCCACGCGCGAGGCGCAGTGCGCGCGCCTGGGCGCAGCATTGGCAGAGCTCGATGCGGCGTGGGCGCAGACGATGGCCGGCGCGGGCCTGGCCGGCATGCCGGCCGAGGACCTCGCCGACTGGCTGGCGCGCCGCGATGCCGCGCTTGCCGCCGCCGCATCGGCAGATGATGCGCAAGCGCATGTCGACGCCCTGGCGGCCAGCGTCGCGGGTCTCGGCGCGCGCCTGGCCGACGCGATGCGCGATGCCGGCTTGCAACCCGACGCTACCGACGTTCTGGCCGACCTCTGCAGTGTCGCCGAAGCCCACTGTCGGCAGGTCGACGAGGCGCGCGTGCGGCGCGGGGCGCTCACCGCCCAGGTCGAAGCCGCGCGGCTGATGCTGGCGGAGCTGTCGCAGAAATCAAGCCAGGCGCAGGCGGCGCTGGCGGCATGGCGGGCGGTCTGGGCGGCGGCGCTGGCGCGCACCGGCCTCACCGCCGACAGCCAGGTCGCGTCCGTCGAAGGAGAGCTCGAATTGATCGCCGAGGTCGAGGACAAGCTCGGCAAGATGCACGACATCAAGAGCGAGCGCATCGACACCATGCAGGCGGACCTGCAGCGCTTCGAAGCGCAGGCGGCGACGCTGGCGGCACGCGGCGCGCCGGACCTGGCCGGCGCGGCCGCGGCGCAGGTGGCGCAGACCCTCGCCGCCCGCCTGGCGCAGGCCAGGGAAGCAGAAGCCGAATCCCTGCGCCTGAACGCGGTGCTGCGCGAAGCAAGGCAGCGGGTCGCCGCGGCGCAAGAAGCGATCCAGCGTGCGCAGGCCAGCCTGGCGCCGCTGCAGGCGCGTGCCGGGGTTGAATCGCATGAGGCCTTGCGCGCGGCCATCGGCCAGTCCGATCGCAAGCGGGCCCTCGACGCCGAACGCGCCAGGGCGGAGGCCAGCCTCAAGGCCGGCGGCGACGGGCTGGCAAGGGCTACGATCGAGGCCGAGATCGATGCCGCCGACCTGCCGCAACTGACGGTGCAAGTCGCGCGCATCGACGAAGAGATCGCACAAGCCGTGCAGCGCCAGTCCGAATTGTCCGCCGCGCAGGCCGATGCCGCGCGCGGGCTGGCCGACATCGGCGGCTCGGACGCCGCCGCCATCGCCGAGGCGATGCGCCAGGAGGCGCTGGCGCAGATGGCCGACGTCGCCGAGCGCTATATCAAGGTATACACAGCGGGCCGCCTGCTGCGCTGGTCGATCGACCGCTACCGCGAGGAAAAGCAGGGGCCGCTGCTGCGCCGCGCCGGAGCGGTGTTCGCCGCGCTGACGCTGGGCTCGTTCACCCGCCTGGTGGTTGATTTCGACAAGGAGCCGATGGAGCTCACCGGGCAGCGCGCCGATGGCGAACGGGTCGGCATCGCCGGCATGAGCGATGGCACCCGCGACCAGCTATTCCTGGCGCTGCGCTTAGCCGCCCTGGAGTTGCATCTCGCGCAAGCCGCGCCGCTGCCGTTCATCGCCGACGACCTGTTCATCAACTACG
>JANPGJ010000080.1:0-15988 GCA_031423955.1 Burkholderiales bacterium | reverse complement strand
CTCGCGCATCACGAAGCCGTCGTCGATCACACAGGGCACCTGTCCGGTCGGGTTGAGCTTGAGAAACTCCGGCGTATTGGTCGGCCGGAACCCGCGGCCATAGTCTTCACGCTCGAACGGCAGGCCGATCTCGTCGCACAGCCAGAGGACCTTGCGCACATTGAATGAATTGGCGCGTCCGAGAATTTTCAGCATCGTTGATTCCCTCGTTTCGCAGGTCGTTCCAGGCCGGTGTCGCTATTCGGCCTTGATGCCGAAATCGCGCACGATCTTGGTATAGCGCTTGATGTCCTCTGCCACCAGCGCATCGAGTTGCTCGGGCGAGCCGCCAATGATGCGCCCGGCCTGCGATTCGACCCGCTCCCTGACCTGCGGCGACTTCAGTGCTTCGAGCGTGGCCTCATGCAGCAGCTTGACCACCGCGGTCGGCGTGGCGCGCGGCACGAACATGCCGATCCAGGTATCCATGTCATAGCCGGGGAAACCGCTCTCGGCGATCGTCGGCACATTCGGCATCAGGGGCGAGCGCTCGGGCGAGGTCACCGCGATCGCCTTCAGCTTGCCGCTGCGGATGTGCGGCAGCAAGCCGGCCGAGGTCGACAGGATGTAGGGTACCTGGCCGCCGACCACGTCGATGATCCCGGGACCGGCACCGCGATACGGCACATGGGTGAACTTGACCCCGGCCAATGATTCCAGGTAGGCCGCGGCCAGGTGCCCGGGCGAGCCGACCCCGCCATTGGCCATCAGGCGCTTCTTGTTGCCGTCCGCCGCCTCGAGCTTGAGGAACTGCTGCAGGGTATTGGCCTCGGCACCCGGATGCGCCGCCAGGGTCTGGCCGAGGGAACCGATCAGGGTCACGCCGCGCAGGTCGCGCTCGGTGTCATACGGCAGCTTCGGATACAGCGCCTGGTTGATCGCGTGAGTGTTGACGTTGAAGCTGACGGTGTAACCGTCGGGTGCTGACTTTGCGACCGCGTCGGCCGCCACGATGCCGCCGGCGCTCGCGCGATTTTCCACCAGCACCGACTGCTTGAGAATCTCGCCCATGCGGGTGTTGAGCGTACGCGCGATGGCGTCGGTGCCACCGCCGGGTGCGAAGCCAACCAGCAGGCGGATCGGCCCCTTGGTTGGGTAGTCCTGAGCGCCTGCGATCGGTGCGCCAAGAACCGCCAGCGTGGCCAGGCATTTCAGGATTGCTCGTGTCATGTGTGTTCCTCGTTGTTTGATTGTTTGTGCTTGCCTGCCTGGCGGCAGCGCTATCCGCTGCGGGCCGCTGTCGATCCACCTGACCCGCAGCCGCGCACCGCCGAAGCATTCATCATGGCACATGCGCTGCGGCATGCGGTGTTCCATAGCCGCCATCGACCTGCGGCTCGACGAAGTGCATGAGCAGGCCACCGCCGAAATTCGACGGGTGGACAAAGCCGATTTTCGATCCCCGCCCGCCGGGGCGACCCACCAGGTCGATCATGCGCCAGCCTTGATCAGCCAGCCTGGGCAGGAGTGCATCGATGTCGCGCGTCGCAAAGGCGACATGCGCCAGGCCCGGGCCGCGCCGTGCCACGAACTTGGCAATCGCGCTCTGGTCGCCTTTGGTATTGCCTTCCTCCTCACCCAACTGCTGCTTCGGCTTCATCGCCGGATCGTAGTCCATCAAAAGTTCAAGTTCGCAATCGCCGACGGTGATGAAGACATCGCGCAAGCCGCCGAGTATCTGCGGCGGGCGTGCATGATAGACGGCGCCGTACTTGTCGGAGATGAAACTCTCGGTGACGTTGCGAATCTCGATATCGGTCTGCGTGCTCTGGATCGGACAGCCGAGATTGTCGGTGAACACGCGCACCGTGGCGTCGTTGTCGTTGGTCGCGATACCAAGGTGATCGATCTTGTAGGCCGGTGCATCGACGGACGGAACCGCAAGCGGCTCGATGAAGCGGGTGCGGATGCCGACGGTGGCAGCCGGGTCGACCACCACGAAACGTTTGGCTCCCGGGCCGACGCCGCTGCCAATGACCGGCAACGCGTGATGCGCCGCCGTTGCCGCCGGGTCGGTCGCGGCCAGGGCCATGTGATGAACGCCGGGAAACCGCGGCTCTTCGAGATAGGGGTCATCCGCATCGAACAGCGCAAGCGCCGACGCACCAACACCGAAGAACGGGATCGTGCGCCCATGCAGCGTCACGTCGGTACGCAACAGCCCAAGCGACTGGCCGAGGAAGCGACACACCGGTTCCACGTCGCGTGCCACCAGGGCCAGGTAGTTCAGCACATATCCGGCCATGATCAGAGTTCCTCCCGCTCAACCAGATGCAGCAGCACGCCGCCAAGCGCGGCGGGGTGCAGGAAGCCGATGCGGGCCCGGCGCGAACCGGGTCGCCCCACTGTGTCGATCATGCGGTAACCCGCGCGGGCCAGCCGACCCAGGGCGGCATCGATATCCGGCGTCTTGAAGGCCAGGTGGTGCAGCCCGGCGCCACGGCTGCCGATATGGCGTGCGATGGCGCTGCGATCGGCGCGCGTATCGCCAGCCGCATCATGGCGCGCGGCATCGACATTCACACCGGCGGTCAGGTCCTGGAGGAATTCAAGTTCGCAATCACCAACCGTGATGAAAGTCACCCGCATGCTGCCCAACAGGCGCGACGGCCGTGTGTGGAAGATGTACTGGTGGGTGTCGGAGGTGAAGTTTTCCGAAATCGTCTCGACCTCGCTGTCGGTCTGCTCGCTTTCGTAGACACAACCAAGGCTTTCAGTAAATGTCGCACGCGCCGCCCGGTTGTCGACCGAGGCCACGCCAACATGATCGATGCGCTCGACCATGTCGGAGCGCGCCGCAGGCAGTCCGAGCGACTCGGTGAAACGCACCCGCACCCCGCAAGTGGCCTCCGGCGCCAGCGCAATCTGCGCCCTGCCGTCGAGACCCTTCGACATGTCGCCTGCAAGCGGCAGCCCGCAGGCGCGAGCGGCGGCCGCGGGATCGGCTGCGCCGAACGCCAGGTGATGCACGCCCTTTTGCGGATTCGGGCCGAGGAACGGGTCGCTGCGCCTGAATAGTGCCAGCGCCGTCGCGCCAATCGAAATCATCGGAACAGTCGACGCGCCGCATCGCAGGGAGTGGCGTGGCAGGCCGAAATCGTTCTCGAAACGCGTGGCGGTCGCTTCAGGTTCATCGACGACCAAGGCCAGATAGGCGAGGTCGATGGCTTTGCCGTGAACATGCATGCAGGTCACTCCGTTGCAATGACGAATCGTGCTGCCGGCAAGGTCGTCAGCACTGTGTCCGGATTATGCATGGAGTCCCGCACGGCCAACGGGCACCCGGCGCGCTGCACGGCACATGGCGATTCAATTCGCCGCCGACGATTCATATGCCAATGACGCCATGCACCCCTGGAAGTTGACACCGCGAAGCCACGCACGCTAGTATCGACACGAACCAGTACGGGCTATCCGGTGTGCGAAGCAATAGCATTCCGCGAGACTAAAACGACCTGTTGCCACGGAGGCATCCCCGCATGATCACTGGCGCGACCTATGAGCAAATGCTTGCCACGCGCAAGCACATGGTGCTGCCCAACGGCACCAGCGTTTGGAAGAGTTATTACATCCGCTCACCCGATGGTGGCTCGCCCTCGCCGCAGGCGTTTCTGGTCGAGCAGGGCGCCAATGAAGTGGTGCTTCCGCACTTCCATGAGCAGAATCAGTTTCAGGTCATCGTCAATGGCGGCGGTTCGGTCGGGCGCAGCGCTGTGGCGCCGATCACCGTGCATTACGCGGGCGCCTACACCGGCTACGGTCCGATTTCCTCGGGCGATGATGGACTTTGGTACCTGACACTGCGTCCGATGATGGATAACGGCCCGCTGTACGTGCACGAGTCACGCGACAAGATGAAACCGGGGCCGAAGAAGCACTACCAATCGCCGGCGCTCGGTGCGACCACTGAGGGCGACCTGGCGAAACTTGCGCAACCCGAAGCGCAGACGATCAATGCGGACCTGCAAGGGCCGACGGTCGAGGTGTTGCGGGTGCCGCCGCAGCAGCGCCAGACGATGACCTGCACTGATGCCGGGGGCGGGCGGTTTTTCTTTGTCACTGCGGGAAGTCTGCTGGCCAATGGCATGGAGTATCCGAAATGGAGTTGCTTGTGGAGCGCAAGCAATGATCCCGCGTTTGAAGTGGTGGCCGGAGAGAGCGGTGTCGAAGTGCTGTCACTCGGATTTCCGCACACCGAATACCGCGCGACATACAGTCCCGCTACGCAAATAGGCCTGTAAGCCCGGCTGCGCTCGAAACACTCCCGGGGATTTCGTCATGGCTCATGGCGGACAGGCAGCTTGTTTGCGGGCGAGGTCGCTGCCGGTCGACCTTGGCCACCATCCGCCCGCCAACCGCCGTTACGTCGTTCCACCGTTCAACGGAGTCGCGCATGCCAAACACCGCCAAGCATGGTTACCGGTTGACAGCACTGACGCGGATGGCCATTGCAACCGCTCTCCTGATACTTTGCGCGGCATCGTCCATGGCGCTGGCCCAGGAGCGCTGGCCGGCGCGCGCGATCACGCTGGTGATTCCGTTTCCGCCCGGCGGCGGCACCGACATCATCGCGCGCACCCTGGCGGTTCGCCTGCAGGAAAAACTGGGCCGGCCGGTGGTGATCGACAACCGCCCCGGCGCCGGCGGCCTGATTGGCACGCAGCAGGTTGCCAAGGCCGCGCCTGACGGCTACACCTATGTGATTGGCATCACCAACACCTTTGCGATCAACCCGGCGTTTTACAAATCGCTGCCTTACGATCCGGTCAGGGATTTTCAGCCGATCTCGATGCTGGCCATCGGGCCGCACGTGCTGGTGATTCATCCCGACACACCTGCCCGGACCATTCGCGAGTACATCGAATACGGCAAGGCGCAAAAGGGCAAGCTGAGTTACGCCTCCTATGGCAACGGCAGCACCGCCCACCTGATCACGGAAATGCTCAAGGAGCAGAACGGTCTCGATTTTGTACATGTGCCCTACAAGGGTATTCCGCCGGCCCTGGCCGACCTGATGGCCGGCCGCGTCACCCTGCTGGTGTCATCGACGGCGCCTGCGGTGCCCTTGATCCAGGCCGGCCGCCTGCGCGCGCTCGCCATTTACGGCGACAAACGTCTGGAGTCACTGCCCGATGTGCCGACCATGGCCGAGCTGGGATTCAAGGACACCAACCTGCAAATCTGGTACGGCCTGTTCGCGCCGGCCGGCACGCCACAGCCGGTGGTCGAGCGCATGAACAGCGAGTTGCGCGCGATCCTCGGCTCGCGCGAGGTACTGGATATTTTCGTCAAGGCCGGCATTTTTGCTGCACCGACTACGGTGGACGACTACACGGCTTTCGTCAGGGCCGAGACCGAGAGCTGGGGCCGATTGGTCAGGATTTCCGGCGCGCAGGCGGAATAGGGCTGTACTTATTGGCAAGCGACGATTGCGCGCGGCGGTAACAACTCTACGCGCAACCGTGGCAGGCCAAAAAACTCCGAAAACTTTGAAAGCGCCCATCACATGCAGGCCTCCGCCTCTGTCACGCCGCAAAATCACCCTCTCGATCTCTATAAGACCCAAAACCGGATCAGGCGGATCTGATGGTTCTCGAAACCCCGGCCGGCCCGCTGTATTACCAGGTCGATGAACTGACCCCGCCCTGGGTACGCGATCCGCCGACCATCCTGTTCTGCCATGGTGTCGCCATCAATTGCGATCTCTGGGCCGCCTGGCTGCCCGTATTGTCATCGCAATTCCGGATCGTCCGTTTCGATACACGTGGCTTCGGGCGCTCGTATGTGTCCGGACAAACGATTCGCTGGAGCATGGATCAACTCGCCGACGACATTCTGCGGGTGGCGGACGCGACCGGCAGTGCGCGTTTTCACCTGGTGGGCGAATCGATGGGCGGCACCGTCTGCCTGCATCTGGCGTGCCGGCCCGACACACCCTTGTTGAGTCTGACCTGTGCCTCGACCGCGCATCGCGGCGGCAACATCCGCCGGGTGGGCGAGTGGCGCGACTTTGTCGCCAGCGAAGGCATTGCCGCCTGGTCGGCGCAAATGATGGAGCGGCGTTTTTATCCCGGCGTCCTGTCGAAGGCGCAATGGGACTGGTTCAACGGGGTACAACAGGCTACCGCCGCCGCATCGCTGCTCGACGCGGCCGACATGCTGGTGGGTGCCGACCTGTCGGAAGACTTGCCGCGCATTACCGTCCCCACGCTGCTCTTGTGCCCGGACGCCAGCCCGTTTGTCGGCCTCGACATGTCAAGCGAGATCCACCGCCTGATCGCGGATTCCGAGATGGCGGTGTTGCCGCACGCGCGGCACGGCCTGCCGTTTTCGCACGCAAACGTTTGCGCCGAGACCCTGCTTGATTTCCTGCGACGACGGTCGCCCTGAGCGTCTCGCCCGCTGTTCCAGATGGCGCGCCTGCGCCGCGCCTGCGGTATGGTCAGCCGGCAACAGACGACCCCGCATTTGCTGTTTGCCGGGCTTCACGCTAATCTGCCGCCGCCGGCCCGATCCGTGCCGCGAACACATGCATCCACAGAGGAGAGATCAAGCAATGGCAACCCATGCAACCGGCGATGGCGGCATCCCGCCACGCGACGCAGCCGCGCGCGGCTTGAAGCGCGTCATGACCCTGGGCGGCGCCTACGGCACCCGCAACTACACGGTGAAGGACCTGCGCGACGTCAAGGGCAAGCGCGTGCTGACCGAGACGCTGCCGTTCACAGTGGAGGAAGCGGCGGCCGCCGAAGCCGCCGGGATCGACACCATGAAAGTGCGCTTCGATCCGAAGCGCCCTGAGTTGGCGGCCGAGATTCGCCGCGCCGCGCCGAACACCTTCATGTCGTTTTCAGTACCGCTGGTGGCGGCGGCCACCGAAGCCGAAGCGGTGCGCATCGGCTACCAGGCGATGGAACTGGGCGCCGACGGCATCATGTGCCAATGGTCGCCGCGCTTCATTGCCGCGGCCACCGAGGCCGGCATTCCGGTCGAGGGGCATGCCGGCCTGGTGCCGCGCAGAAGCACCTGGACCGGCGGCCTGCGCGCGGTGGGCAAAACCATCGAGGAAGCGTTGTGGGTGTATGAGGAGATCAAGAAGCTTGAGGAGGCCGGCGCCTGGGCGGTCGAGGTTGAGGTGATCCCGGCCGAACTGCTGGCGCAGATCAGCAAGCGCACCTCGCTCCTGACTTCATCGATCGGCGCCGGTGGCGGCGGCGACATCCAGTTCCTGTTCGCCGAAGATATCCTCGGCAACAACGGGCCGCCCTACCCTCGCCACTCCAAACAATACCGCGACATGTTCAAGATGAAGCAGGCGATGCAGGCCGAACGCATCGCCGGTTTCAAGGAATTTATTGAAGATGTGCGCTCAGGTGGTTTCCCGGCGCCCGGGCATGTGGTGAAGGCGCCGCCGGGCCTGATCGAGGCGTTTGTGGCGGCGGTGGGCGGCAAGGCGTAGTGCCGCACCCGCGCGCCGCGCCGCTTGCGCGACGCGGCCCGGGTGTCAACTCACGGTTTCGTGCCGAGCGACTGCAGGTAACGCACGATGTCGTCGCAATCGACGACATCGGCGAATTGCCGGTCCATGTCGAACAGGCTGATCGCGTGCGACACCGGAATGCGGTCGAACACCGCTTCGCGCGCTACGATGGTGCGAAAGTTGTATGAGGACGCATCGAACACGGTGGCGCGCACGCAGTTGCTGGTGGCGCCGCCGCAGATGATCAAGGTATCGATCTGGCGGTCGACCAGATAGGCCAGCAAGGGCGTGCCGAAAAACGCGCTCGGCTTTTTCTTGACGAACACGATGTCGGCAGGCGTGACACCCAGTTCCGGCACCAGTTCGGCGCCGGGTGTGCCTTCAAGGCACCAGTTGGGGCTTTTCTGCAAGTTGCGCTTGCGGCCATAAACGCCGATGTCGGACCCTGTAGGGTCGAGGGCGAAGCGGCTGAAGAAGGCCGGTGCCCCGGCGGCGCGCGCCGCGCGCGCCAGTCGAGTCGCCTGATCGAGTGCGGCCCAGCCTACCGCACCACAGCTCGACGGGTAGCGCGGATCGTCAACCCCGCGCTCACCGACCATGTAGCGTTGGCAATCGATGGCCAGAAGCGCCGGCCGGCTGCCGAATCCCATGCGCTGGCCGAACTGCGCATGGGCGATCACGGCGCGGTCTTCCGCGCCGATGTAGCGTTCCCATACCGGTGTGCTGGTGGTCATGCGTTGCCTTTCCGGTTTTGCGCCGCTGTCGATATCGCGAAGCGATCGACACCGAGTTCGGCCGGCGCCGGGTGCGCGGCACGCCAGTGGTTGGCGATGTCGAGTCGGCGGCAGAACCAGACCTTGTCGTGACCCATCGCGTAGTCGAGAAAGCGCGCCAGGCCGTGCGCGCGCGCCGGCCGGCCGGAAATCCGCGCATGCAGGCCGACCGACATGATGCGCGGCGCGCTCGCACCTTCGGCGTACAGCTGATCGAAGGTGGCTTTCAGATAGTCGAAGAAATCCTCGCCGGTGGTGAACCCGGCCGGGGCGCTGAACTTGCCGTCGTTGGCATCCATGGTGTACGGCACCACCAGATGCGGGCGGCCGCCCACTGGCACCCAATAGGGCAACTCGTCGTTGTAGGCATCCGAGTCGTAGAGAAAGCCGCCCTCCTCGACCAGCAGGCGCCGCGTGTGTTCGCTTGGGCCGTAGCGGCAGTACCAGCCGAGCGGCCGCTGCCCGGTCAGGGCTGCGATCGAGGCGACGGCGCGCCCGATTTGTTCGCGCTCCTGCTCTTCCGACAACTTGAAATGCTCGACCCAGCGCCAGCCATGACAGCAGATGTCGTGACCGGCTGCGACCAGCGCCGCGGTCGCGCGCGGGTTGCGCTCCAGTGCCTGGGCGCAGCCGAACACCGTCAACGGCAGGCCGCGCTGACGGAACAGTTCGTGAATCCGCCAGACCCCGACCCGGCTGCCGAATTCATACATCGACTCGAACGCCATATCGCGCGCGCCCGCGGGCACCCGCCCGCCCGGCGCCTCGGCCAGGCCCAGTTCGTTACGCCCGTCACCGTCGCCGATGGTGTACTCCGAACCTTCTTCATAGTTGAGCACCATGTTGATCGCAATGCGCGCATGGCCCGGCCAGTTGGCCTGTGGCAGGCGGTCCGCGTAACCCACCAAGTCGCGCCCGATGCTCATGCTGCTCATGCGCCGACATCGCGCACGAAGCGCTGCTCAAGCTCATTCCACTCACGGCGGCCAAACAGGTCCCACAACTCGCCATGGGTCAGCATCTGCGGCAGCATGCCGGCGGTGGTGCCGCTGCGCTTGAGTTCGGCCAGCAAGGCCTGGCCGGCGTACGCGAAGCTGCGCGTGAGCGCGTTGGGATAGATGACCACGCGGTAGCCGATTGCCGCCAGTTCGGCTTGCGGCAACAAGGGCGTGCGGCCGCCTTCGACCAGATTGGCCAGGCACGGCGCGGGCACGGCACTGCAGATCGCGCGCATCTCGTCAGCGGTTTCGGGGGATTCGACAAACACCACATCTGCGCCCGCAGCGGCGAAACGCCGGCCGCGCGCGATCGCCTCTTCGATGCCTTGGGTGGTGCGGGCATCGGTGCGCGCGACGATCAGGAAATCAGGCGACGTGCGGGCGAAACAGGCGGCCTCGATCTTGGCCACCATTTCTTCCACCGGCACCAGACGACGCCCCGGTTCGTGACCGCACTTCTTCGGCATTTCCTGGTCTTCGAGCTGGATCGCAGCCGCGCCACGGCGCTCGAACTCCTGCACCGTGCGGAGCACATTGAGCGGATTGCCGAAGCCGGTGTCGGCATCGGCGATCAGCGGCATGCGGGTGGCGCCGGTGATCTGCATCACCCGCTCCAACACCTCGTGCAGGCTGACCAGGCCGATATCGGGCAAGCCAGTGGCGCTCAGCGATACCCCCGAGCCGGTGAGGTAGGCGGCGGGGAATCCGGCTGAATCGATCAGCCGCGCACCGATCACGTCGTAGCAGCCGGGAGCGACGATCAGTTCGGGCCTGGCGAGCAGATCGCGCAGCCCCGGACCGCGCGGCGCATGCATGTCGGCGCGCATCTCAGCGGCCGCTCACTGCAGCTTGATGCCGGTGGTCTTCACCAGGTTGGCCCATTTGGCCAGCTCGCCGGTGATGAACTTGCCGGTCGCAGCCGGTGTCGAGTTGGTGATCGGTTCAACCGTGGCCAGCCTCATCTCCTTCAGGAATTCTTCGTTGGTCATCGCCTGCGCGATCGCCTTGTGCACCGTATCAATCACCGTCGCCGGAGTACCCGCCGGCGCCAGCACGATGAACACGCTGGTGGTGAGCAGCCCGGGAAATCCGGCTTCGGCGGAGGTCGGGATGTCTTTGGCGATCGACGAGCGCTTCTCGTCAGTCACCGCCAGCACCACCAGCTTGCCTGCCTGGTGCTGCGCATACATGCTGCCGAGGCCGGCAGCCAGCACCGGCACATGGCCCGCCAGCACATCCTGCATCGCCGGCCCGGCGCCCTTGTAGGCGACATGCTGCATGTCCAGACCACCGGCCTGCTGATTGAACAATTCACCGGTCAAATGGCCGACGTTGCCGGTGCCCGAACTGCCGAAGCTGAATTTGCCGGGACTGGCCTTGATCAGCGCGGCCAGTTCCTTGAGGCTTCTGGCGCGCACCGAAGGATGCACGGCGATCGCCAGTTGCTCGGCCGCCACCAGCGCCACCGGCGCGATATCGCGCGCGACATCGAATGAGAGGTTGGGAATTGACAGCGGGGTGATGGTGAGTGCGGCCGAACCAGTGAAGTAGAGCGTATAGCCGTCCGGCGCCGACTTGACCAGATCGGATGTGGCGATCGTTGTCGATGCGCCCGGCTTGTTTTCGACCACCACCGACTGGCCCAGGATCGGACCGATGGTCGCCGACAGCTTGCGCGCGATCACGTCGGTCGGGCCGCCGGCGGCAAAGCCGACCAGCATGCGGATCGGCTTGTCGGGGTAGCGTGTCTGGGCGACCGCCGGCACAGGCGAAAGCGCCGCCGCGAGCATGCCGCCTGCCAGCAACGCACGCAATACCGCTCTTTTGGAACACCGGGTTGATGCGCGCATGGCTGGATTCCTGGCTGGCTTGTTCGTTTGGCCGCGACATGGGGACGGTGTTGTGACAACCAGCGGAGCGTGTCCGCGGAACACTTGCCGAACCCGTCGCCCGCCGGAATTATATGCGCAAGGCAGGTGGCGACTTTGCGCCCTGTTCGACGGTAGTTGGTACTGATGCATGGTTGGCGTGTGGCTTCTGAAGTGCGCCGACAAGCTCGCCTCTCGGGGTGGGAACCCGTGGTCATACTCCATGCAAAGCCTGCTTCCAGGCCCGGAACTCAAGCTGGCGCAGCCGATAGCGCGCGACACTGCCTTCGTGCAGGTGATGCAAATCGTTGAAGGCCATCGCCACGATCTGATCCAGATCCGCAGGCGTAACGAGAGGCGCGACGAGTTCGCGGATGAGCGCTGCCGCGATCGGTTTTCCTCCGCGCACGATCTCGCTCACCACCTCGATCAGCGCTTCGCGGTTTCTCATGCGCAGGGGATCGGCGAATCCTTGATCTCCACGCTGCCAATTTCAACGACCGTCGTGCGAAGGCGTCGTAACGCATCCGTGAGCAGTTTTCCGACAGCAAGGCGCGCAGATTTGAAGAAGGTGAATGCGTCGAAGCCGATTTCACCGACCTGACCTACTGGCGTCTCGGTGGCCTCTTTGGGGACCAGGATCAGCAGGAGAGCGAATTTGTCGAGTTCTCGCTGATCAGTTCGTTTCGGCATTTTGTGTCGCGAATTTGCGTTGCACGACATTACAAGCATTTTTTATGTCGCGATTCAAAGCCTTTTTGGCAAAATTCCGCCTTACGCGACACAAAACGCATTTTTTGTCGCGATATAGTTTGCCAAGCCAGGAGCGGATGCCCAATGAATTCGCGGGCGTCACGCCCACTTTAAGCGTCGGCGCAACATACGGCGAACGATACAATCCTTGCTTGCCCCCCACCCAGTTCAAGCTTTCGCGAAAGACCCACCGCAATGAAACAGATCCTCGGACGCGAGGTGCTTGACACGCTTGACGAACTGGTCGATCCGCGCTGGACCGCGGTGATCGCGATCGACATCCAGAACGACTTCTGTAGCCCGGGTGGCCACTTTGAGCGCTACGGCAAAAACGTTGCACGGATGGCGCCGGCGGTCAAGCGCATGGTCGACTTCGTCGGCCAGACGCAGACACTGGGCATGCGCACGATTTTTCTGCAGCAGGCCTCGTTGCCCGACGGCCGCATGGACTCGCCGGCCTGGCTGCGCTTCAAGACGCGCGACGGCAAGGCCCCGGACTATGCCTTGCCCGGCACCTGGGGCTGGCAGTTCGTCGACGGCCTTGTCCCGCGCGCCTCCGACTGGGTGATCGAGAAATTCCGCCCCGACGGTTTCGTCGGCACCAATCTCGACAACATCCTGCGCACCCAGGGCATCGACTCAGTGATCATCGTCGGCACCATCACCGAAGGCTGCGTTGAATCGACGGTGCGCAGCGCTTCATATCGCGACTATTACGTGGTGGTGGTCGAGGACGCGGTGGCCAGCCCGAACGCGGAACTGGAGGAAGGCTCGAAACGCCTGTTTCACGCGCGCTATCCGACCCATTCGGCGCAGCAGGTGCTGACGGCGATTCAGGCTGCAAAGGCACGGCCGAATTGACGCGACACCTCGGTCGAATGCAAACTTTGCCGATGCGCCCGGTGCGGCGTATCCCCAATCGCCGCATTGCGGCTGACGACCACCGACGGACGATCACAGGCTCCTGATCGTTCCCACTCATGACGACCTTTTGGAATGCAGGTAGTCATGAAGCTTGCAAATCCTGCTGGCATCAGGCTGCGAATTCAAGATCGGCCCATCCACGCGCGCGACTGAACGGCTAAGCGCGGCGCGTGACCCGCAAAATTGCGAGAAACGCTTGATCGCGTCGGCACCCCAGTCACTGTGTTTGATTTTTCTAGACGACCGGTCTAATATAAACAAAATGCGCGCTAAACCCGACCTTGCACTCGACAACATCGCGGGCAACAATCGCGGCGAAGTGCCAGCCGAGCCGATGCCATTGCCTGCGCGCAGTCGCGGTGAGCGGGCACAGGGTCGGGGCGACACCCGGCGTGCATTGGTCTGGTGTGGCACCGAACTGCTGACCGAGCGCGGTTTCCAGGTCACCGGGATAGACGAGGTGCTCAAGCGCGTCGGCGTGCCCAAGGGGTCGTTCTACCACTTCTTTCCCAGCAAGCATGAATTCGGCGAAGCGGTGATCCGCAACTATGCCGAGTACTACGCGCGCAAGATGAACCGCATATTCGACAACCCGGCGCTTTCACCGCTGTCGCGCCTGCGAGCGTTTGTCGAGGATGCCAAGCGGGGAATGTTGAAGTTCGGTTATCGGCGCGGCTGCCTGATCGGCAATCTTGGACAGGAACTTGCCAGCCTTGATGACGCTTTTCGCGAGCAACTCGAAGCGGTATTGCTGTCCTGGGAGCGACGTGTCACCGGGTGCCTGAATGAAGCGATCCAGGCGCAGGAACTCGCCACCGACAGTGACGCCGCGGCGATTTCGCGTTTTTTCTGGATCGGTTGGGAGGGCGCGGTACTGCGCGCCAAGCTCACCCGCAACGCTCTGCCTCTGGACCAGTTCGCCGACATGTTCTTCGCAATGCTCAAGGCCCCGGCGCGACCGGCCGCGCAGGCTCGAAAAATGATCAGGCGATGAGTTCAGGTGTGCCAACCCGGCCTTTCGCGCGACTGACCTGTTTCAGCCGCGACAGTCACATGCGCCCGGACGCTGCCGCAATTTCATCGCAGCCTTTTGTGCGTTCGAACCGGCGTCATGACGCCGCGGCCGGCTCTCATGTCTGAGCCATTGCTTGCGCTCGACGGCGTGGGGAAGCAATTCGGCGGGGTAACGGCGGTCAGGGACCTGTCGTTCTCGATTGGCGCGGCCGAGATTGTCGGGCTGATCGGCCCCAACGGTTCCGGAAAATCCACCTCGGTCAATCTCATTTCCGGCACGCTCGCACCGTCGTTTGGCGACATCCGCTTTGCAGGAGACAGCGTTTCGCGGCTGTCGGTAAGCGATCGTGTGCCGCTCGGTTTGGCCCGCACCTTTCAGACCACCAGCGTGTTTCCGGACTATAGCGTTCGCGAACAAGTGCTGACCGCCTGCCATGTTCGTTATCGATCACCTGCCGCGGGCGCCGTGTTGCGCTGGGCGTCGGCGCGCCGCGAAGAGCGTGTCCAACGCGACAAGACCGAAGAAATCCTGAACTTCGTCGGGCTCATGGCGGTGGCTGACGAGGCCGCGTCGGCGATCTCCTCCGCGCATCAGCGCCTCTTGATGATTGCCACGGCACTGGCGACCGAACCGCGCCTGCTGCTGCTCGACGAGCCTGCGGCCGGCATGGTCGCCCGGGAGCGCAAGGAGTTGGCCGCGCTGATCGGTCGCATCCGCGAGCGTGGCATCGCGCTCCTGGTCATCGAACACCACATGGGCCTGATCATGGAGGTCTGTTCACGCATCGTGGTGCTTAGGACTCAAGCAACAATAACTTGAACAATTAGCCGCGCTTGCCTGTCGCTCGTGGCGTGACTCGATAGTTCCACTCGCCGTGGAAATCGTCGCGCTTGAGGTTGATCGCTGCGAGTTCGGCATCGCTGACCTTGATACCTGGCTCGTAGGTATTCTCATCGAGCGCCGCCTGCACACGCAGACCTTGATCGGTAGTGACGCTGCCGATGAGTTTGACCACCACCTGCCGGCTCAGCAGGGGCCGGCCGCGCCAGTTGTTGGTGATGTGGCAGAACATCCGGTGCTCGATCTTGTTCCACTTGCTAGTACCTGGCGGGAAGTGACACACCTGCACCTCCAGGCCGAGTTCATCGGCCAGTCGCTGCAGCTGCAGTCTCCATAAACGCACTCGATAGCCGTTGCTGCCTCCGCAGTCGGCGGTGATGAGCAGCCGCTTGGCCCGCTTGTACATGGGCTGTCCCATCTCGACCCACCAGTGGCGGATGCTCTGCACGGCGAACTCTGCCGTATCGTGGTCGATTCCCACGCTGACCCAGCCGACGTTGGCCGTGACATCGTAGACCCCGTAGGGGGCTACCTTGCCCAACTCGTCGTCGATGAAGTCGTGCACCCGAACCTGCTCGGGCTGTCCCTGCGGCTGCCACTCGCGCCCGGCGTTCTTGAAGTCTCCTATGAGCTCCTTCTTCTTTGTGTCCACCGAGATCACCGGCTGGCGCTGGCGCTGGAACTTGGTCACCATGGCAGCGATGTAGTGGAACTGCGCGTCCCGGTCCGGATGCTGGCCGCCTTCACGCGTCTTGCGCACCGACTGAAGACTGTACTTCAGTTGGGCCAGCAGGTCACACACCGTGCGCTGGCTCACTCGGTGGCCGCTTGCGGCAAGCTCGGCCGCCAGTCTGGTTGTGCTCTTGCATGTCCAGCGCAGAGGAGTCATCGGATCGCCTCTGCTGGTAGGTTCGACCAGGGCATCAAGGTCAGCAAGCAAGCTCGCGTCAATGTCCACCAGACGTTTACGTCCGCCACCGGGCGCGCGCACGCGCTTGTACGCGGCGGCTTTCACGACGGGCTGTGCCGCGACTTTGCTTCGCTTGCCCTTGCCGGCGGCCTCGAGCTCGGCCAGACCAGCGTAGATGGTCGTACGCGACAACCCAGCAGCTTTGGCCACCACGCTAACCCCACCGCGCCCAAGGCTGCGAGCCTCGGCTGCCGCCCACAATCGCAACGTCGCCTCGTCAAGACGCGGCGATAAGGCTTTGAACTTGGCTTCGACGGTAGGCGCTTGATCCATCAGTGCATCATAATGACATAATGCAAAGTGTTCAAGTTAATTTTGCTAGACTCCT
>JANPGJ010000079.1:0-1554 GCA_031423955.1 Burkholderiales bacterium | reverse complement strand
CGTGTTTTTGTGCCTGTTCGTTGCCTCGGCTTTAGAAACGGTTTTGTTTGGTCCGGTTGCCATCGCCGGGGCACGCGGCGCCGGCCGTGTGTTGGTCGATCACGCCAGCATCCGGCCCGACAAGACACGCGAGTTTGCGGCGCGCCTCAAGGATGCCAATGGCATGGAATGGATCGACGCGCCGGTATCCGGTGGCGTCAAGGGCGCGGCCGAAGGCACGCTTGCCATCATGTGTGGCGGCGACGCAGCGGCGTTCGGACGGGCCAAAGCAGTCCTCGCGGCCTACGGCGCCAACATCAATCTGATGGGACCCTCAGGGGCCGGCCAGGTCACCAAGTTGTGCAACCAGGTGATCGTCGGCAGCAACATCGCCGTCATCGCAGAGGCGATCCGGCTGGCGCAAAACGCCGGGGTCGACGCGCGCTTGCTGCCGCAGGCGCTGGCCGGCGGCTTCGCGGATTCAAAGCCGCTGCAGATCTTCGCACCGCGCATGATCGACCGGCCGGCCGAATCGATCGGCGCGGCCAACACCATGCTCAAGGACCTCGATACCGCATTGGATCTCGGACGTGAGACCGGCACCCCGCTGCCGGTCAGTGGCCTGGCTGCGCAGTTGCTGCGCACCCTGGCGGCCCAAGGCAAGGGTGAGGAGGAACTGTCGGCCCTGATCGATCTGTACGGCAGCAAGGGCTAGCACTGGGGGGAAACCGGTGCCCGCCTGCGGTCGCCCGGCTTCGCCGGCTTACTCGACCTTGATATTGCCGTCCTTGACGACCTTGCTCCACAGGGCGATGTCTTTCCTGATCAGCGCCGCGAACTGATCGGCGGTGCCACCGGCCGGCGCCACGCCGTCGGTTTCGAGCTTTTCGATTGCTTCCTTGTTCTTGAGTGCGCCGGAGATTTCCTTGTTGATGCGCTCGACGATCGTTTTGGGCACGCCCTTGGGCGCGATCAACCCGTGCCAAAGCACCGCCTCATAACCGGGCACACCCGATTCGGCGATCGTCGGGACTTTGGCATAGGTGGCACCGGTGGCGCGCTTCAGGGTGGTGACGCCGAGGGCGACCAGCTTGCCGCTTTCCACATGCGATAGCGCCGATGCCGGGCTTGAGAAAAACACATTGGTTTGCCCGGCGATGGTATCGGTCAGCGCCGGCGAAGTGCCTTTGTAGGGTACGTGGGTGAGCTTGACCTTGGCAGCGCTGGCGAAATATTCGCCGGCCATGTGGGTGACGCTCCCCAAGCCTGCCGACGCGAAAGTGATGTCGCCTGGTTTCGCCTTGGCACGCGCCAGCAATTCGGCAACGGTCTTGATCTTCAGGCCGGGATACGCCAGCAACACCATCGGCCCCTGCGAAATCTGGATCACCGGCGTGATGTCGGCGATCGGATCGAACTTGAGCTTGAAGATGCTGGGGTTGACCGAATAACTTGAAGCCACCAGGATGAAGGTGTAGCCATCCGGCGGCGCCTTTACCCCCAATTCGATGCCCAGCAGACCGCCCGCCCCCGGCCGGTTGTCCACCAGTACAGGTTGCCCGATGGTTTTGGTCA
>JANPGJ010000078.1:0-3524 GCA_031423955.1 Burkholderiales bacterium | reverse complement strand
CGCACCGGCCAGTTCATGCGCACCGCCGGGCGCATCGAGCGTGTCGAGGCGGTGGGCAAGCACGAGGTGCGCTATGTGCTGTCGGACGCCAACCGGGTGTTCCTCGGCGCCATCACCCTGCATGTACCGGCGATTTTCGATTCGGTCGAGGCGAAGAAGCATGCCACGCCCGACGACCCTTACGCCACCAAATGGCTGGCCGCCAACACCGCCGGCTACGGCCCGTATCACCTGCAGTCGGTGCAGCCGGGGCAGCAGGCAGTGTTCGTGGTCAATCCGAACTACGCCTTCAAGAAGCCCTACTACACCCGCATGATCTGGCGCGAGGTGCCCTCGGCGGCCACCCGCGTCGCGCTGATCCGCACGGCCCAAGTGCAATATGCCGAGCAGATTCCGCTGCAGCAACTGGGCGCCCTGCGCGCCGACCGCGCGGTGCGGGTCGACAGCGTGCCAGGCTACGGCGCCGCCTCGGTGCGCATGAACCCGCGCTTTCCGCCCTTCGACAAGGAGAAGGTCCGGCAGGCGGTGGCCTATGCCACCGACTATGCGGCGATCGGCGAGGCGGTGTTCCTCGGCCAGAGCACCCGTTCACGCTCGCTCCTCAACCCGCCGGTGCCGGGCGCGGTCGAGGCCTACAGGTTCGAGACCGACCACAACAAGGCCAAACAGTTGCTCAGCGAGGCCGGCTACCCCAACGGCATCGACGTCACGCTCGAATACAGCACCAACTGGTGGTGGGAAGAGCCGCTGGTGCTGCAGATGCAGGCAAGCCTGGCCAAGGCCGGCATTCGCGTCACGCCCAAACGCATTCCCGCCACCGAGATGCTGGCGCGCCGCACCGCCGGCGTGTGGGCGATTCCCTTCCTCACCCACCTGACTTCGAGCTTCGTACCCGACCCCTCGTACAACATGTTTCTCGCCGCACATTGCAAGGGCTCGTCGAACGTGAATGCCAACTGCGATGCCGCGATGGACAAGCTGATCGACGCCTCGTTTGTCGAGCGCGACGAAAAGCGCTGGCTGGCGCTGGTCGCCCAGGCGCAGCGCCTGCAGGCTGATTCCGCCACCTTCATCGAAACCTTCCTGCCGGGTACCCACGAGGTGTTCGCCGCCTGCGTCTCGGGCTATCTCTGGAGGCCGCACAACCGCCTGGTCTGGAAAGACCTGGCCTGCAAGAAATAGGCATCCGCATGCCGCGCACGCGGGGCGCCGCGATCCTCCGGTTCATCGCGGTGCGGCTGCTGGTGTCGCTGCCGGTGGTGCTCGGCATCATCTTCCTCACCTTCATGCTCACCCGCATCGGCCACCAGGATCCGGTGGCGATGCTGGCCGGGCCGATGGCGGACGAAAAGATGCTGGCGATGATCCGCGCCCAGCTGCAGCTCGACCGGCCGCTCGTCGAACAGTTCTGGGTCTACGTAGTGCGGCTCGCGCACGGCGACCTCGGTGTGTCGTGGCAGGGTGGCGCATCGGTGCTGCACGAAATCCTCACCCTGCTGCCGGTAACCCTGGAGCTGATCCTGCTCTCAGTCGGGTTGGCTACCCTGATCGGCGTGCCGGTCGGCCTGCACGCGGCCAGCCGGCCCAACGGCTGGTTCGACCAGATCACCCGCTTCGGCTCGCTGGCCGGGTTTTCGGTGCCGACCTACTGGATGGGCCTGATGGCGATCCTGGTGTTCTTCTACCTGCTGCGCTGGGCGCCGCCGCCGATGGGCCGGCTGGCGATGGACGTGGTGGCGCCGGCGGCGGTGACCGGCAGCACGCTCATCGACAGCCTGATCGCCGGCAACGGGCCGGCGCTTCGTTCCGCGCTCGCCCAGCTGGTGCTGCCGGTGGCCTGCTTCACCCTGCTGGCCGCAGCGCCGATCATCAAGCACACGCGCGCGATTGCGATCGACATCATGGGCAGCGACTACATGCGCTTCGCGCGCGCCAACGGCTTCTCGCAATCGGCGCAGCGGCGCATCGCCCTGCGCAACGCATTCGCCCCGGTGCTCACCTTTCTCGGCACCGAGCTCACCTCGCTGCTCGCCGCCGCCGCGCTGATCGAATACATCTTCTCCTGGGGTGGGCTGGGGCAATGGGGCCTGAACGCCATCCTGCTGGGCGACTTCGCGGTGGTGCAAGGCTATGTGCTGACGCTTGGTTTGTTCTCGGTGCTGATCTTTCTGGTGGTCGACCTGGTGGTGCTGCTGGTCGAGCCGCGCGGCGGGGTGCCGGCGTGAGCGCTCCCGTCCTGCCGCCGGAAGGGAGCACCGATTTGAGCAATGCGCCGCCTCCGGGCAAGCTGTCACGCAGTGACGGAAGGGTGATCCAATGAACACCGTCGCGCTCGGCGAGCCGGTGACCAATCCTCCGCCGCGCCGCCGCTGGCTTGGCTATCCGCTGGGCATCGCGCGCCGCAGCCCGACCTTCGCGATCGGCTTTTGCATCGTGCTGGCGTTCCTGCTGCTGGCGATCACAGCCGACGTGATCGCGCCGTTCAACCCCACGCGCGCCTTCCCGTATGCCGTGCTGCGCGCACCAGGGCCTGAGTTCCTGTTCGGCAGCGACGGCAACGGCATGGACGTGCTGTCGCGCGTGATCCACGGTGCCCGCTATGCGTTCGGCATCGCCGTGCCGGCCGGCCTCATCATGCTTGGCATCGGCGTGCCGCTGGGCATCGTGGCGGGTTACAAGGGCGGCCTGATCGATGAAATCCTGCTGCGCGTGCTCGACATCCTGCGCGCCTTTCCCACCATCATCCTGGCGCTTGCGGTGGTGGCCGCCACCGGCCAGAGCCTGGTCAACATGGTGCTGGTGATCGGCCTGCTGGATAGCCCGATCTTCGCCCGCGTGGTGCGCGCCGAAGTGCTGGCCTTGCGCGATTCGACCTTCGTCAAGGCGGCGCTGGCGATCGGCAATCCGCCCTGGCGCATCATGCTGGTTCATGTGCTTCCCAACGCCATCCTCGGCGCCACCGCGCAGTTGCCGATGCGCATGGCCTGGGCGGTGCGCATCAGCGCGACGCTCGCCTTCATCGGCGTCGGCATCCAGGCGCCGACCCCCGAGTGGGGCGCGATGATCCGCCAGGGCGCGGAATTCGTGATGACCGGTGAATGGTGGGTGGCGGTGTTTCCCGGCCTGGCATTGATGACCCTGGTACTCGGGCTCAATTTTCTCGGCGACGGCCTGTCGGATATTCTCGATCCGCGTCGGCGCGCGGGCGGCAAATGAGCGCGCCCGCCCGGCCGTCCGAAGGGAGCGCTCTTCCTCCCTCGGAGACGCTGTCACGCGGTGACAAGAGGGCAGTTCCGTGAGCCTGCTGGCGGTCGAGAACCTGCATGTGCACTTCGTCGCGCGCGGCTTCGACAACCAGGTACGCACCGCGCGCGCCCTCAATGGCGTGTCGTTCGAGTTGGCCGAAGGAGAGATTCTGGGCCTGGTCGGCGAAACCGGCGCCGGCAAGTCGCTCACTGCGCTGGCCCTTCTGGGCCTGTTGCGCCCGCCGGCGCAGGTGGTCGACGGCCGCATCCTGTTCGAGG
>JANPGJ010000077.1:0-1526 GCA_031423955.1 Burkholderiales bacterium | reverse complement strand
GCCGAACATGCCGTTCAAGGGAGTTGACGACTTCACGCCGATCGCGCTGATGGCCAATGTGATCAACACGATGGTGATCAATCCGCAGGTGCCGGTGAAGAATCTGCGCGAGTTCATCGCCTATGCCAGGGCCAATCCGGGCAAGCTGGCCTACGCTTCTGCCGGTGCCGGTTCGACCAACCATTTGAGCGCGGTGCTGTTTGAGCGCATGGCCGGGGTGCAGATGCTGCATGTGCCGTACAAGGGCGGGGCGCCGGCAGTACTCGATACCGTGTCGAACCAGACCCAGGTACTGTTTTCGGCGGGCACCCAGACCTTGCCGCATGTGAAAAGCGGCAAATTGCGCCTGCTTGGCGTCACCGAACCGGCGCGCTCGGCGCTGCTGGCCGAGGTGCCGACGGTGGCGGAAACCGTGCCCGGCTACGAGATGGTGGTGTGGTACGGCGCCTTCGGCCCGGCCGGCATGCCGGCCGATCTGGTAACGCGGCTCAATGCCGAGATCAACCGGTCGATGGCGCTGCCCGAAGTGAAGAGCCGGATGGACAGCATCGGGGTCGAGGTCATCAATCTGCCGGCCCGCGACTTCGGCACGATTCTGCGCAAGGACGCCGAGCGCTACAGCAAGATCATTCGCGAACTCGACATCAAGGGCGAATAAGCCGATTTTCGGTGCGGCAGGCGGTGGCGTTTTGTTAAAATAGACGCTGTTTCCTGAACCTGCCCGCAATGAAAATACTGGTCAGCAATGACGATGGTTACCTGGCCCCCGGTCTTGCTGCCCTGGTCGACGCGCTTGCCGCGCTGGGCGAACTGACGGTGGTGGCGCCGGAGCAGAACCACAGCGGCGCGTCGAATTCACTGACCCTGTCGCGACCTCTCGCCATCAGGAAAGGCAGCAACGGTTTCTGGTTCGTCAACGGCACGCCGACCGATTGCGTGCATCTGGCGGTGACCGGTTTTCTCGACTTCCGGCCTGACCTCATCGTGTCCGGCATCAACGATGGCGCCAACATGGGCGACGACACCATCTATTCGGGTACCGTGGCCGCGGCAATGGAAGGCTATTTGCTGGGCATTCCGGCGATCGCGTTTTCGCTGTCGCAAAAGGGCTATGCACATCTCGATAGCGCTGCGCATTTCGCCCGTGAAGTGGTGGCCAGGAGCGTGGCGCGGCCGTTGTCCGGTGCGCCGCTGCTCAACGTGAACTTTCCCTCCTTGCCGCAGGCCGCTGTCAAGGGCATCGTCGCGACCCGGCTCGGGCGCCGCCACAAGGCTGAGCCGGCGGTCAAGGCCGTGAACCCGCATGGCGAGGCGGTGTACTGGGTTGGACCCGCCGGGCCGGCCGCTGACGATGGCCCGGGTACCGACTTTCATGCGGTGGCGAGTGGTCATGTATCGGTCACGCCATTGCAGGTGGATTTGACCCATTTTGAACAGGTGGACCATGTCCGCACGTGGCTTGGCGCTTAAGCCTTCCGGCGAACCAGCAGCCGCGAAGCCGGCTGGCGAGCCGGCCGCCGCCAAGC
>JANPGJ010000076.1:0-3700 GCA_031423955.1 Burkholderiales bacterium | reverse complement strand
GGCCGCGCCATCATTCCGGCCAACATCAATCACCCGGAGTCGGAGCCGATGATCATCGGCCGCAACTTCCTGGTCAAGATCAACGCCAACATCGGCAACTCGGCGGTGTCCTCGGGCATCGGCGAGGAAGTCGAGAAAATGACCTGGTCGATCCGCTGGGGCGGCGACACGGTGATGGATCTGTCGACCGGCAAACATATTCACGAAACGCGCGAGTGGATCATCCGCAATTCTCCTGTGCCGATCGGCACCGTGCCGATCTACCAGGCGCTGGAAAAGGTTGACGGCAAGGCCGAAGACCTGACCTGGGAAATCTTCCGTGACACCCTGATCGAGCAGGCCGAACAGGGCGTGGATTACTTCACCATCCACGCCGGCGTGTTGCTGCGCTACGTGCCGATGACCGCCAAACGGATGACCGGGATCGTCAGCCGCGGCGGCTCGATCATGGCCAAGTGGTGCCTGGCGCACCACAAGGAAAGCTTCCTCTATACCCATTTCGAGGACATCTGCGACATCATGAAGGCGTATGACGTCAGCTTCTCGCTGGGCGACGGCCTGCGGCCGGGCTCGGGCTACGACGCCAATGACGAGGCCCAGTTGTCGGAACTGCGCACCCTGGGCGAGCTGACGCAGGTGGCGTGGAAGCATGACGTCCAGGTGATGATCGAAGGCCCCGGCCATGTGCCGATGCAGTTGATCAAGGAAAACATGGAAATCCAGTTGAAGGAATGCCATGAGGCGCCTTTCTACACCCTGGGGCCGCTGACCACCGATATCGCCCCCGGCTACGACCACATCACCTCGGCCATCGGCGCGGCGCAGATCGGCTGGTACGGTACGGCGATGCTGTGCTACGTGACGCCCAAGGAGCACCTTGGCCTGCCCAACAAGAAGGACGTCAAGGACGGCATCATGGCCTACAAGATCGCGGCCCATGCCGCCGATCTGGCCAAGGGCCATCCGGGCGCCCAGGTGCGCGACAACGCGGTGTCCAAGGCGCGCTTCGAGTTCCGTTGGGATGACCAGTTCAATCTCGGCCTCGACCCCGATACTGCCAAGGACTTTCACGATGAGACTTTGCCAAAGGACAGCATGAAGGTCGCGCACTTCTGCTCGATGTGCGGCCCGCATTTCTGCTCGATGAAGATCACCCAGGATGTGCGCGAATATGCCGAGAAGATTGGATTCGACGAGACCACGGCGCTGAAAAAGGGCATGGAAGAGAAGGCGATCGAGTTTGTGAAGAAGGGGGCGGCGATTTATCAGCGGGCGTGAAAGCGGTCGCTTTTTGCAGCGCTGGTTCAGGCGGAATTATTTGTAAGCAATTGGATTTGAATGGCTATTTCGTAGTCGTCCAATAAGTGATCCGGGAACCCCAGATTTGAGGGGTGTTGAGACCTCCATACGTGTCAATTAACGCATTAATTGCCGATCCGGGAACCCCAGATTTGTGGGGTTTTGAGACCATCGGATAAACGTTTATCCGGGCTGCGCCGGTCCAGAAGCCCTAGATTTGAGGGGTGTTGAGACTGGTGAAAGTGCCAGCTAAGATCGTGATCTTAGGTCTATCAACCTCAGCTTTGACAGGACTTTAGGACTAAGCTCTGGACCAACGGTGGTCCGGGGTGCGGGTCAACGACCCCGAGATTTGAGGGACGTTGAGACTAGGGAAGATCGAGGCGACGTTCTCTCTCCCGACCTACGCACCTGCTGAATCCTTTGCAGAACGTTCATTTTATTGGCATGTTCATTTTTTATGAACATGTACGATTATTGAACGAGCGGCTTGTGTTTCGGCATGACTTGTGTTCAAATTTTCTACGTGTTCATATTTATTGAACGAAAGAACAAATTGAACGAACCCTGCGCCATGCCCCCCGCACACGATCAACCTGCCCTGGCCGCCGTTGCTGATGATCTGGGCCCGGGTGCGTTCAAGGCGCTCGCGGCCGCTGGCCGTGGCTTCGAGTTGATCAAGGTGCCGGGCGATCCGCAAGACCTGCTGCTTAAACTCGGACGCCAGCAACCCCGGCCCTACAGGCTGCAATATCACCCCACGCCCATCACCTTGGCGACGGTCGCGCACATCAAGGCGGGTTGGCCGCGGCGTGCCGATCCGCCGCAGCTGCTTGCGGCACCACATATCGCGCCGGATGCGGCCCAGGCGTTGGCGGCGGACGGCATTCCGTTTGTCGATGCGGCCGGTAACGCTTATTTCGCCGGTCCGGGCCTGTTTGTGCGCGTTGTTGGACGCGAGCCGCTCAAGGATTTGCCCCGACCACCAGCCGTGCCGCGCCTGTTCGCCGCAAAGGGCATGCGCGTGATGTTCGTGCTGCTGGCCCTGCCCGACTATCTTGGCCGGCCCCAGCGCGAGATCGCGGCGACCGCGCAGGTGGCGGTCGGCACCGTGGCCGGGGTATTCGAGGGCCTGCGTACGCTCGGATACTTGCGCGAGGGCGCCGCGCCCAGGCTTGTGCGCCGACCTGACTTGATGACTCAGTGGGTGAACACTTACATTCAACGAAAACTCTATGAAACAAGGGTTGAAAATTTTCGTGCGGCCGATCCTGAATGGTGGAAGGCGATCGATCTCAAGGCTTATGACGCGTGTTTTGGTGGCGACGTGGCGGCAGCAAAACTCACCGGCTATCTTAAGCCGGCGCTTTGTATCGTGCATACATTCGGCGATGCTACTCGGCTCAAGCGCGATGCGCGCATGCGCGCCGATCCACAGGGCGACATCCTGATCACCGATGCCTTCTGGCGCTTCCCGGCCGACCAGCGCGAGGATACGGCGCCGCCTTTGCTCGTCTACGCCGAACTGCTGGCCACCGGCGACCCGCGCGCGATCGAAACCGCCCAGCTGATCCACGAACGATTCCTGGCCGGACCTGACGGCGAAGCTTGAGCCGGCCCACGTCCGAGCCCTGGGGGCGGTCGCCGCCGCGGCCGCACAAGTGGGCGTGGACTGGTTCTTGGTCGGGGCTCTGGCGCGCGACTGGCTGCTGGGGGCGCTGCATGGGGTTCCTACCCAGCGCAAGACCTCCGACGCGGATATCGCAATCGCCCTACCCGACTGGCCGGCATTCGAAAGTGTGAAGCTGGGTATCGTTGGCAGCGGCGAGTTCCAGGAGCATCCGCGCGTCACGCACCGGCTCGACCATGTGACGCTGCAAGGCTTTCACCTCGACCTGGTGCCGTTCGGCGCCATCGCTGGCACTCAGACGATCATCGCATGGCCGCCCGCGCACGCGGTGGTCATGAACGTGACTGGCTATACCGACGCCCTGGCGGGCGCCGTCACCTTGCGCGTTGCCGCCGACTTGTCGATCAAGGTGGCCTCCCTGCCGGGATTGGCGCTGCTCAAGCTTTTCGCATGGCAGGATCGTCACCGCGAGTCATCCAAGGACGCGTGGGATTTGCGCCTGCTGTTGACAAGCTACGAACTTGCTGGCAACAGCGAACGTCTCGAAGCCGAGGGTGTCTTGGAGGTCGAAGACCGCGAACCGGAACGGGCCGCCTGCTCGGCCGCGACGTGGCGCGTTTGGCAGCGGCTCCCACCCGCGCAAGCCTGATCGCGCTGCTCGACCGCGAATTGCAGGCTTCATCCGGAGCAGGTCTGATTGAAGACATGGCCTATGCACAGCCGAACGACGCCTTTCGCGTCGGCAGTATGTTCGATGGCGGTGCGGCGATC
>JANPGJ010000075.1:0-1934 GCA_031423955.1 Burkholderiales bacterium | reverse complement strand
CCCACAGCAGGTAGTCGCGCCATTCGAGGCGCGGAATCTTGTACAGGGCCAGCCAGCCGGCGGCGCCATGCTGCGCCTCGTACCAGGCGCGAAAGGTGAGGGAACCGACGCCGAGGTCGGGCCCGGTCAGGTGCTTGGGGCTGCGCAGCGTCTGCATGCGCGCGAAGGTGTCCCAGGGACCTTCACGGCCGGGTGGTTCGCGGTCAATGATGCGCAGGTTGCGCACGCCGTCGCGCTGCAATCCATAGGCCGCGGTCTGGCCGCACATGCCGGCGCCGACCACCAGCACATCGAGCAGGGGCTTGCCGTCCGGCCCGTAGCGCGGCGGTACCCAGTGGGCGGCGGGAAAGTTGAGGCGCGCCAGGTCGTGGCGAGCCTGTTCCTCCTGCAGGACTAAGCCTGTGTGAGCGTTCATCGCCCCGATTATCTCCGAGCGATGCACCGGTGTAAGCTTGCGGCCTCATTCGTCTGCGGGAACAACATGGAGACGCACCGGAAATCCGCACGCTGCTGGGCCCTGGGCCTGCTTCTCGCCTGTGCGGCGGCGGCGGCGCAAACCTTTCCCGCGAAGCCGGTCAAGTTCATCGTGCCGATCACCCCGGGCGGCAGCAACGACGTGGTGGCGCGCGCCATCGCGCAAAAGCTCACCGAGACCTGGGGCCAGCCGGTGGTGGTGGAAAACCGCCCCGGCGCCGGCATGAACCTGGGGGCCGAGGCGGTGGCCAGGAGCCCGGCCGACGGCTACACCTGGCTGCTCGGCGCCAACAACATCTTCGCGTTCAACCCGCACATGGGCCGCGTCCCGTTCGACGTGTTCAAGGACTTCACGCCGGTGACGCTGGTGGCCACCGTGCCGTTTGTGATGGTGGTCCACCCCGGCGTGCCGGCGAGAAACGTGGCGGAGTTCATCGCCCATGCCCGCGCCAATCCGGGCAAGCTCAATTACGCTTCCTCGGGCAATGCCTCGCCGCAACAGCTGGCGGCGGAAATGCTCTCGCGCCTGGCCGGCCTGTCGATGCAGCATGTGCCCTACAAGGGCGCGGTGCCGGCGATCACCGACCTTTTGGGCGGGCGCATCGAGCTATTCATCGGCGCGGTCAATTCCTTGATGCCGCATATCAAGGAGGGCAAGTTGCGCCTGTTGGCCAGCGCCGGCGCGAAGCGCGTAGCCGCCATGCCGGACCTGCCGGCGATTGCCGAGACCGTGCCTGGCTTCGCGCTCGATGTGTGGCTAGGCGTGTTCCTGCCCGGCAATGCGCCGAAGGACCTCGTGGCCAAGTTGAACGCCGACATCGCGAAGGCATTGAACGCGCCGGAGCTGCGAGCCAGCCTCGCCGCGCAAGGCATTGAAGCGCTCACCAGCACGCCTGACGCGCTGGCCAACACCATCCGCGAAGACCATGCCCGCTGGGGCAAGGTGATCGCGGATGCCAACATCAAGGCTGACTGACATGAACGGACCGCTCACCCCCCCTGACTCCGCGATGGGCCGCGACACCCCGGCGCCATCCGTGCCCAGTGCCGAGCGCTGGGGCAGCGACGTGATCGCCGACACGCTGCGCGCGATGGAGATTCCCTACCTGGCGCTCAACCCGGGCGCGTCGTTCCGCGGCCTGCACGACAGCCTGGTCAACCATCTGGGCAACGCGGCCCCGGAAATGCTGTTGTGCCTGCATGAGGAGGTGGCGGTGGCCATCGCGCACGGCTATGCCAAGGTGGGCGGAAAGATGATGGGGGTGGTGGTGCATTCCAACGTCGGCCTGATGCACGCCACCATGGCGGTGTTCAACGCCTGGTGCGACCGCGTGCCGGTGCTGATGCTGGGCGCCACCGGCCCCTGGGACGCGGCACGCCGCCGGCCGTGGATCGACTGGATCCACACCGCCGCCGACCAGGGCGCGCTGGTGCGCGACTACACCAAGTGGGACAACCAG
>JANPGJ010000074.1:0-5140 GCA_031423955.1 Burkholderiales bacterium | reverse complement strand
CGAATATCCGGTCACCTGATCAGGGCCGCAAATCCTGCGCAGTTTGCACCTTGCAGCAATGCGGATTCGGCGAACCGACCGCATTAGCCGCTACCGACAACCCGCTAAAGCCGCAGTTGCAGGAAGCGCAATAGTCGCGGCGCCAGAAAGCCGTTGTGGCTGCCGGGTTCATCAACCGGGTCGACCATCCAGAAATGCGGCGCGCCCTCCAGAACCACCGGGCGTGCAAAATACCCGGCTTGTTTCAGCGCACGCAGGAACACTTCCGACTGCTCGCGATAGTCGACAATGTCGTCGCGGGTTCCCCAGACCACCAGAAACGCGGTGCCGTTGTTCTTCCCGGAGACCCACGCCAGGGGCGAGGCGGCGAAATAGGTGTGCTTGTCGTCGATTGCCGAAACCCCAAGCAATTTTTCGGTGATCGGGTCGCGCGTGCGCACCTCGACATCATGCTGCCACTGCGCCAGCAGGTCGAATACGCCATATACGGGAATCACCACCTTGACGCGGGTCGAGACGCCGGCAAACTCGTCCGCCGGATAAGCGCCGGCGAACTGTGGCGCGTCGCCCGCCAGCGCGACCATCGACGCCAGGTGGGCGCCCGCGGAATCGCCGATCATCGCGATCCGCTCCGGGTCGATCTTCAACGAAGCGGCCCGTCCGCGCGCGAACTGCACCGCGGCACGCACGTCGTGCAGGCAATCGGGAAACGATTTTTTGCCCGGTGCTGAAAACCGGTAGGTCACCGCGAACACCACATAGCCGCGCGCCGCCAGCCAGGGCCCCCAGTGCGCGTAGGCGAAAGCGCCGCCTTGTTGCCAGCCACCGCCATGCACCGCGACGATTGCCGGAAACGGGCCATCGCCGTGTGGTGTATAGAGGTCGCCAGCCAAGGGAACACCGTCGTGCCGGGCAAATTCCACCCCCTGGCGCAACTCGAATTGTCCGCCCTGTCCGACGCTAGTGCCAGTGGTGCCCATGACTCGCCTTTCGGTTAATGCAGGCGCAGCGCCTGCGGAAGGTTCACGACTTTACGCCAGTGCCTCGCAATCGGAGTAGCATGCGGGGCCATTCCCGATCGGTGCCGCCATGACCAGTGCAGTGACCAGTTTCGTTGACGACATGGCAACCCGCATCTATGTCGAGTTGTCTACCCGCATAGTGCTGGCGCCGGCCCAGGCCGACAAGCCGAAACCCACGCCCGACGCGCTGGCGCGCATGAGCTTCAAGTTGGCCGAGGCGTTCCTGATGGTGCGTGCGGAGCGCACCGGTGAGCCGGTGGTTGCCAAATACGAAGTCAAGTTGTCCGACGTCGGCGGCTTGTAGCGCAAGGCGGGCGTCACTCGGCAGTCGCGAACAGCGCCGCAGGTTGAATCCCTAGATGAACACGGTCTTCATCTGCCCGGTCGGGTAGCGGGTACCGGCGGCTGCGCCGCGCGGGAACGCCTGCGACAAGCGCTCCAGTTCGCCTGCCGACAGGGCCACATTCTGCGCTGCGATGTTCTCGCTGACCCGCGCGACACGCTTGGTCCCGGGAATGGCCACCACATCCTTGCCCTGCGCCAGCACCCATGCAAGAGCCACCTGCCCGGGAGTGCAGCCCTTGTCGGCAGCCATCGCCTCGAGCGTGGCTACCAGTTTGCGGTTGCGTTCGAGATTGTCGGCGGCAAAGCGTGGATGGTCCTTGCGCCGGTCGTTGGCCACATCGGCCACATCCTGAACCGCGCCGGTCAGCAGACTGCGTCCAAGCGGCGAATAGGCGACAAACGAAATTCCGAGTTCGCGCGTGGTGACGAGGGTGTCCTCGGCCTCCTCACGGTACAGCAGCGAGTATTCGGTTTGCACCGCAGCCAGCGGATGCACCTTGTGCGCACGCCGGATGGTCGCCGGGTTGGCCTCGCACAACGCGAGGTAGCGCACCTTTCCGGCCGCCACCAGATCGGCCATGGCGCCGACAGTCTCTTCAATTGCCACCTTCGGATCGATCCGGTGAATGTAGTAGAGATCGATGACATCGGTCCCCAGCCGCTTCAGGCTGGCTTCGCAGGCGGCCTTGACGTATTCCGGCCGGCCGTCGACACCATTGCCGCCGGTTTCATGACGGGTTTGGCCGAATTTGGTCGCCAGAATCACGCCCTGACGCCGCCCCTTCAAGGCACGGCCGAGCACGGTTTCATTTTGACCCCAGCCATACATGTCGGCCGAGTCGAGAAAATTGACGCCGGCGTCAAGCGCGGCATGCACCACCGCGATGCCGTCGTCGTCGCTGACCGCGCCGTAGACGCCTGACAGCGACATGCAGCCCAACCCGATGCTGGTGACGTCGAGGCTGGAGGCGCCGAGGCGCCGGGTCGGAAGTGATGGGGGCATGGAGGGCTCGCGCAGTGTGGTTGGGACGGGCTTCGCATTCTACGGAAATCCGCGTCACCTGCCATCCGAGTAGCGCTTCGCCACGGATACGGTAGCATCTGTCTGCCCGCACTGCAAACGGCGGCAACCGGCCTGACCGGCGACACACCGCGACCCTGCGCGCTGCGCGCGGGTCGGGTTCATCAACAGGGGAAGAACAATTGAGCGACACCACGGTTTTTGTGGAACATGTGCGGCATGGCCAGGTGCACTTGCTGCGCCTGAACAACCCGCCGGTCAACACCCTGCGCAACGAATTGCGGCTGCAGTTGGCAACCGCACTTGAGCGGGCACGCGCGGAAGGCGCCAGCGGCATTGTGCTCGCCGGCCACGGCCGGATGTTCTCTGCCGGCGCCGAGTTGCGCGAGATCGGCACCGAGCGCCCGCCGCCGCTGTTGCCTGATGTTCTCAGCGCGATCGAGGCATACCCTGGGGTGGTGGTGGCGGCAATTCACGGCACCGCATTCGGCGGCGGCATGGAACTGGGACTGGCCTGCCACGCGCGCCTGGCTGCCAGCGGCACCCAGTTCGCCTTGCCCGAGGTCAAGCGCGGCCTGATTCCCGGCGCCGGTGGCACGCAACGCCTGCCGCGCCTCATCGGCGGCGAGGCGGCACTGAAGTTCATCCTGTCCGGCGACCCGGTTAGTGCCGAGAAGGCACGTGAACTCGGCTTCATTGATGAGGTCGTGGCAGTTGATCTGGAAGCAACAGCACTTTCATGGGCAGCCAACGCCGCCGGCCGCAAGTTCACCCTTGCGCGTGACCGGACCGATCATGTCGCGGGTGTCGACCTGCAGGCCTTCGACGTGCTGGCGGCAAGCCTGACCAAACGTTCACGCGGTCAGGAAAGCCCGCTGCGTTGTGCCGAATCGGTGCGCAACGCGCTGACCCTGCCGTTCGACCAGGGTATCGCGGCCGAGCGCAGGATCTCGGCGGAAGTCGGGGTCAGCCTGCAGTCGCGCGCGTTGCGCCACATATTTTTCGGCGAGCGGGAAGTGCAGCGGGTACGCGGCGTGCCTGCCGATGTGGCGCCGTTGCCGGTCAAGCGGGTGGTGGTGATCGGCGCCGGCACCATGGGTGGCGGCATCGCCATGTCCTGCGCAAATTTCGGACTGGCCGTCACAGTGGTCGAACGTGACGCCGGCGTGCTGGAAAAGGGCATCGCGAAGTGCCATGCAAACTGGCAGCGCACGGTTGACAGCGGCAAGCTGGGCGCGGACGAAATGCAGCGCCGGATCGCCTTGCTGACCGGTTCCACCAGCCTGGAGGTGGTGGCGCAGGCCGATCTGGTGATCGAGGCGATTTACGAGAACATCGATGCCAAGCGTGCGCTGTTCGCCGAACTCGACCGCATCGCGCGGCCCGGCATCGTGCTGGCGTCCAACACATCGACCCTGGATGTCGACAAGATCGCGCAAGCCACCCAGCGTCCCGAATTGGTGGTCGGCATGCATTTCTTCAGCCCGGCCAACGTCATGCGGCTGCTCGAGATCGTGCGCGGCAAGGCCAGCACGCCGACCGCGCTGGCGACCGCGATCGATGTCGGCCGGCGCATCGGCAAGATCAACGTGGTGGTCGGCAATTGCGATGGTTTTGTCGGCAACCGCATGACCGGCAAGCGCGGACCGCAGATCGAACGCTTGCTGATCGAAGGCTGCATGCCGCAGGATATCGACCGCGTGATGGAAGCCTATGGCATGGCGATGGGGCCGCTGGCCACCGGCGACCTGGCCGGACTTGACATCGGCGCGGCGGTGCGCAAATCGCGCGGTACGGTGGCGCCGGTGGCGGACGCGATTGTCGCCGCCGGAAGACTCGGCCAGAAGACCGGCGCCGGTTACTACCGCTATGACGAAAATCGCAAACGCATGGCCGACCCCGAAGTCGAGCGCATCATTCTCGCGGTATCCGCCAGTCAGGGCGTGACGCGACGCAAGATCGGCGACGAAGAAATTCTCGAACGCGTGCTGTTGCCGATGGTCAATGAGGGCGCGCGCATTCTGGAAGAGGGCATCGCGCAGCGGGCGATCGACATTGACATGATATTCGTCAACGGCTTCGGCTGGCCGGCGTGGCGCGGCGGACCGATGTTCTGGGCCGATACCCAGGGCGCGGCCCGCGTGCGTGACCGTCTGGCGCACTATGCGCAAGCGACCGGCGACGCCAATCTCGCGCCCACTGCGCTGATCGAAAGCATCGCCGCGACCGGCGGCTCATTCAATCCGGCGCCGGGGTCGAAAAGCGCCTGACCATCGTCGGGTGAAGACCATCCCGGCGGCCCCCATCCACATCAAGGAATATCCGCACCATGGACTTGCGATTTACCGATGAAGAGCAGGCGTTTCGCCTTGAGGTGCGCAGTTTCATCGATGCGCAGTTGCCGCCGGCGACGCGGGAACGGATGATCGCCGGACTGGGCCCGACCAAGGCCATGACCGTCGACTGGCAGCAGAAGCTCAATGCCCGCGGCTGGGCGGTGCCGCACTGGGCAGTGGCATGGGGCGGCCAGCCATGGAGCGCGATCAAGCGCTTCATCCTGTCGGAGGAACTGCAGTCGGCGCCGGCGCCGGCGCCGCTCGGATTCAACGTCGCGATGTGCGGGCCGGTGATCATCGCGTTCGGCACCGAGGCGCAGAAAACGCGCTTCCTGCCGCGCATGGCCAACCTGGACGACTGGTGGTGCCAGGGTTTTTCCGAACCGGGCGCCGGCTCCGACCTGGCCAGCCTGCGC